>JANLTC010000355.1:0-44494 GCA_031362725.1 Deltaproteobacteria bacterium
CTCGAGCACACTGTAGTAGTCGAGTTCGTCGAGGATCTGCTCGAGCGCCCGAATCTCGGTTGTCGCGTGTACGGTCGACCCGGCCATCGCTAGACCTCGTCGTCGTCGAAGAGCGAGAGGTCGCCGCCGGGCGCGCCGAAGAGATCCTCGGTCACAGCAAAACGGCGCTGCGTGACCGCGTCTGGCGCGTCTGCGACGGGAGCTACGGGTTCGTCGTCGTCGAGACCCGCGAGGGATTCGAGATCGGCTTCGTCGAGCGCGTCGGCCGCGCCGACGCTCTCCAACTCGATCTCCGTCGCGCGGTCAGCATCGGCACTTGCCGTCGTTTCTGCACCGACCTCGAAGTCGCCGGTGTCGAGGTCGAGATCCGAGTCAACCGGGCCTTCGATTGGTCGCGCCGCGGCCGCCTCGAGCGCGTCGGCGTCGAATTCGATCTCGTCGCTGCTGAGCGTCAGCGCATCGAACGGATCGGCGTCATCCGCCGTCAGTGGCGTGGGAACTGCGACCTGGTGGGGGGCAACCGTCGGAATCTCAGCATGGGTCCCGGGCTTGGGCGCCGCGCTCGACAGCCCCGCGGCCTCGTGCTTGTCGATCAGGCCGCGAATTTCATCCTCCGTCAGGCCCGACGAGAGATGGATCTGGGTCGAAGCGGCCTGCGCGGTATCCGGATCGCGCGCTGTCACCTTGACGATACCGTCCGTATCGATCTCGAAGGTGACCTCGATCCGCACTTCACCGCGCCGCGCGTTCTTGAAACCAGAGAATTCGAACTCGCCGAGCAGTTCGTTCTCCTCCGCTCGCCGCGACTCGCCCTGGTACACGCGGATTCGCACCGACTGCTGAAAATCTTTGAAGGTCGTGAAGACGCTGGTCTGTTCGATCGGAACGGGCGTGTTGCGCTCGATGATCGTTTCGGCGAGTCCGCCGGCGACACCCATGCGCAGCGACAGTGGCGTCACGTCGAGCAGGCGCGATTCCTGTTCCTCACCGACCAGCGCGGCGGCGTGGATCGCGGCGCCCATCGCGACGACCTGGTCGGGGTCGACGTCGGTCTTCGGCTCGCGTTGGAAGTACTGCGCGACCGCTTCGCGGACCAATGGGAGTCGCGTCGGACCGCCCACCAGGATCACGCCATCGAGGTCGCGCACCGTCAGGTTCGCCTGCTGCAGCGCCTCGTCGCACACCTTGAAGGTGCGCTGGATCAGGTCGGAGACGAGCGCCGCGAACTCGCTGCGCGAGAGCGTGCGATCGAGCGAGAGTGTCGTGCCGTCGGGCGTCGTCGTGACGGCTTCGATCGAGATCCGCGCTTCGTCATCGACCGAGAGCGCCTTCTTGGCGTTCTCTGCCGCGGCCTTCAGCTTCTCGAGCGCGTGACGGTCCTTGCGCAGGTTGATCTTGTGCTGCGCCTGGAACTCCTCGGCGAGCAGGTCGATCACGCGGTCGTCGAAGTCCTCGCCGCCGAGGTAGGTATCGCCGCATGTCGAGAGCACCTCGAAGACGTCCGAGCCGATCTCGAGTACCGAGATGTCAAAGGTGCCGCCGCCGAGGTCGTAGACAGCAACGCGCTGAGCGAGTCCCTTGCCGAAGCCGTACGCGAGCGCTGCTGCGGTCGGCTCGTTCAAGAGCCGCAGCACTTCGAGCCCTGCGATGCGCCCGGCGTCGCGCGTGGCCTGGCGCTGGTTGTCATTGAAGTAGGCGGGCACGGTGATGACCGCCTGGGTCACCGGCTGCCCGAGTCGCGTCTCCGCGATCTCCCTCATCTCGCGTAGTACCAGCGCCGAGATCTCTGGCACGGCGAGCGCCAGGTCGCGCACCTTCACGCGCACCGAGTGGTTCGGGCCTTCGACGATCTTGTACGAACAGACCGCCTTCGCCTTCTTCACTTCCTCTGAGAAGAAGTAGCGGCCCATCAGCCGTTTCGCGGCGCTGATGGTGAACTCCGGATCCTGGATTGCGAGCGCCTTGGCCTGATTCCCGACGAGCGACGTGCCGTCGTCACCGAAGTGCACGACGCTCGCGGAGATCGACTCGTCGTACTGGTTCGCGAGCACCTCGACTTTCCCGCGCCGCGCGATCGCCACGCACGAGTTGCTGGTGCCGAGATCGATGCCGATCGCAGTGGCCATGGCCGCTTTCACTCCGCAGGAGGAACGAGGCGCGAAGCCTCGGGCCCCCTTGTTCATCGATTGGCTGGCCCCGCGGGGTGCAGGGAGAGCCCCTACCGCTATCGGGAATCGGCCAAGCTTTCCTGAGTCGTCGGGACGCTGCGAGTCGCTCGCCGCCGCGCGCGGCGCGTGCTACCGAGCGCGCGCGGAGAAGCAGCATGTCCGGTCATTCCAAATGGTCGACGATCAAACGGAAGAAGGGCGCGCTCGACGCCAAGCGAGGGAAGATCTTCACGAAGATCATCCGCGAGATCGCGACGGCTGCACGTCTCGGAGGCGGCGATCCCAACGGCAATCCCCGACTGCGACTGGTGATCGACAAGGCGCGTGCTGCCAACATGCCGCGCGACAACATCGAGCGCGCGGTCAAGAAGGGCAGCGGCGGCGACGAGGCCACGCAATTCGAGCAGGTGACCTACGAGGGCTACGGGCCGGGCGGCGCAGCGGTGCTGGTGAATACGCTCACCGACAACCGCAATCGCACGGCCGGCGAGGTACGCCATGCCTTCACCAAGGGCGGCGGCAACCTCGGCCAGATTGGATGCGTCGCGCATCTGTTCGAGCGCGTGGGCGTGCTGGAGTTCGATCGCGTCGGCGTCGACTTGGACGCGATCCTCGAGGCGGGTCTCGAGGCAGGCGCCGACGATGTCGTGGAGAGCGAGAGCAGTATCGATGTCATCACCGACGCGAAGAACTTCGAGCCCGTCCGGGATGCGTTGGCCGCGAAGGGATTCACGCCTGCGAACGCCGAGATCACGATGCGTGCGAGCACCACGGCTGCACTCGAAGGCGCGCAGGCGAAGAGCATGCTCGAGCTCGCCGAAGCTCTCGAGGACCTCGACGATGTCCAGGACGTCTACTCGAACTTCGACATCTCCGACGCGGAGATGGAGCGCCTGTCGTAGCCGGGCTAGTCTGGCCGAACCCCCGCCTTCGAATCCCTCCTCGGGCGGACCATTGATGCTCTTCAACTGTCGTTTCGATCCGTTCCTCGACGGTCGGTTCGCGTGATGCGAATCCTCGGGCTCGACCCCGGTTCGATCGCGACCGGCTACGGCCTCGTCGAGCGACGGGGTCGGTGCGTCGTGCACATCGCGCACGGAACGTTGCGACCGCCACGAGGCAGCGCGTTGCCCGACCGGCTCGCTTTTCTGCATCGGGAGATCGCTCGCATCCTCGAGGAGCAGCAGCCCGAGCTCACCGTGATCGAGCGCATCTTTGCGGGCCGCAGCGTGCATTCGGCGCTCGTGCTCGGCCAGGCGCGTGGCGTCGCGCTCGCCGCGATTGCCGCCACCGGGATTCCGATCTCCGAAGTGTCTCCGCAGCAGGTGAAGCTCGCGGTCACGGGCAGTGGAAGCGCCGCGAAAACGCAGGTGCAGGCGATGGTGCGGCGTCTCCTCGAACTCGCGGCGACGCCGCCCCGCGACGCCGCCGATGCACTCGCGGCGGCTCTCTGCTGCGCGCAGCACGGCCGTCTCTGGGCTCTCCAACAACGCCACCTGGCCGGTGTTGGCTCGCGGCCGTCCGGCAGCGAGCGAGGGCGCGCACTCGTCGTACGGGTGGTGAAGTGATCGCACACCTCGAAGGCGTGCTGCGCGAGAAGACTCCGACGCGCGCGATCGTTGCCGTGGGCGGCGTTGGCTACGAGGTGCAGGTCTCGCTCACCACCTTCGGCGCGCTACCCGATGTTGGCAAGAGTGTGTCGCTACGCATCCACACCCACGTTCGCGAGGATGCGATCCAACTGTTCGGCTTCCACACCGATCTCGAGCGCGCGCTCTTCGAGCAGTTGATCCGTACCAGCGGTGTCGGTCCCAAGCTGGCGCAGTCCGTGCTCTCGGGAATGGCACCCCGCGACCTGCTCGCGGCGCTGATGCGCGACGATCTCGCCGCGCAGCGAACGATACCCGGCCTCGGTCTCAATACCGCGCAGCGCTTGCTGGTCGACCTGCGCGACCGCGTCGGAGATCTCGCCGCGCTCGTCACCGCGGAGGGTGGCGCCGCGATCAAGGTCGCGACACCGGCATCCGACGCCTTCGAAGAAGTCGTTTCGGCGCTGGTCAATCTCGGGACCCAGCGCCCCCGCGCTGAGCGGGTCGCCCGCGAAGTCGCAGAGGAGATCGGTGACGCCGAGACGGCAATCGAGACCTGGGTGCGCGCCGCGCTGCGGAGACTCTCGCGATGAGCGAACCGATCGTGCGCGAGGAATTCACCGGCGAGGCATTGCAGGGTGAGCGCCGTCTCGAAGCGGCGCTACGGCCACGCACGCTAGACGACTTCGTCGGCCAGGACGCGCTGCGTGCGAACCTGCGTGTCTTCATCACGGCTGCGCGCGAGCGCGGCGAGCCGGTCGATCATCACCTGTTCTGTGGCCCGCCTGGGCTCGGCAAGACTGCGCTCGCCTACGTGCTTGCGCGCGAGATGGGCGCCACGCTGCGCGCGACCAGCGGGCCCGTTCTCGAGCGCCCGAGTGACATCGCTGCACTGCTGTCGAATCTCGAAGCCGGCGACGTGCTGTTCGTCGACGAGATCCACCGCCTGCACCCGGCCGTCGAGGAGATTCTCTATCCGGCGATGGAGGACTTCCATCTCGACGTGATGATCGGGCAGGGTCCGAGTGCGCGTTCGATCCGTCTCGACCTGCCGCGCTTCACGCTGGTAGGCGCCACGACGCGCGCGGGCCTGCTCACCGCGCCATTGCGCGACCGCTTCGGCTATGTCGCGCGGCTCGACTACTATCCGCCGGCCGATCTCGTCGAGATCCTGCGTCGCTCTGCGACGCGACTCGGTGTGGATGTAGACGTCGAAGCGGCCGGCGAGATCGCGCGGCGCTCGCGCGGCACGCCGCGCATCGCGCTGCGTCTGCTGCGTCGCGTTCGCGATTTCGCACAGGTCGCAGGCGCCGGCCTGGATGGCGCGCGCAGCGAGCCGCACGCGAGCGAAGCTCATCAGGACGCGAACCGCGTCGGCACCGCGGCGGTGACCCGAGAGATCGCGCGCTTCGCGCTCGGTCGCCTCGAAGTCGATGAAGAGGGATTCGATCGCCTCGACCGCGCCTTTCTGCGAACGTTGCTCGAGAAGTTCGACGGTGGACCGGTGGGTGTGGACGCGCTCGCGGCGGCGCTCGGCGAGGACCGCGGCACCGTCGAGGATCTGCTCGAGCCGTTCCTGATGCAGGCCGGCTTTCTCGATCGCACGCCGCGCGGACGCGTCGCGACGACACGGGCCTGGGAGCACTTCGGAAAGACCCCTTCGCCGACGGCACTTCAGCGCCGCCTCTTCTAGCGCCTGCGCATCGCGCGTCGGCAGCTTCGGCGCATCGCGCCTCAACACTCCTCTTGCGCCGACCGATACGGCTCGGGTCGGACTCGGGTGTCCGGAACACGCCGGGTCGCGGGGCTCGCCCGGGGAGGCATGCCGATTCGCTCGCTCGTGAAGAGCCTCGTGCTACTGGCTGCGCTCGTGCTGATGGTCGCGGGCGGCGCCGGCCTGTACCTGGCGCGCGGTTCCAACGACGATCCGCGTGTCCGGGCGGGTCGAAAACAGGTCGAGCAGCTCGGGCAGCAAGCCGGCATGCGCGACAGCCGGATGGCGCTCTACGGGAACCTGCCTGCGGCGGCGCTCGGGGCCGGCGCGGCGCTGCTGATCGCGAGTCTGCTCGCCGGGCGCGTGCGATTGCCGTCGCGACCGCGCGTCGAGGCGCGCTCCGAGGCGACCGACCGTGCCGAGCTTCCGCGTCTCGATCGCCGGCTGTCCCGCAAGGTCGAGCGAACCGCACATGCGCTGGCGAAGCGGGGCCAGGTCCACGAGGCCGCGGAGCTTTGCTTCGAGAACGGCGTCCTCGATCCCGCCGCGCAGTATTTCGTCGAAGTCGAGGAGTACGTGCGGGCGGCTGAGATCCGCCACGACCAGAATCGTTTTCTAGAAGCCGCCGAGCTGCATCTGAAGGCCGGCGACAACGAGACGGCCGGAACGATCTTCGCGTCGCAGGGCGAACACAAACGTGCCGCCGATTGTTTCTTCGCGGCCGGACGCATGACGGTGGCAGGCGAGCTCTTCGAGAAGGCTGGCGACTTTCGCCGTGCGGGCAGCTGCTACCACAACGCTGGTTTCGAGCGCCAGGCCGCGCATGCTTTCATCCGCTGCCAATCGTGGAAGCAAGCCGCCGAGGCGCTCGAGTCGGTGATCCTCGAAGAACGAACGCGCACCGGCACCGGCCAGAACCAGCGGCACGCCCGGGAGCTCCAGACGCTCGTTCTCCAGGCGGGCAAGCTCTACGACCAAGCTGGCGAACTCGAGCGTGCGGAGACGGTGCTCGAGAAGGGCGGCTGTCACGTCGCTGCGGCGGAAGTCGCGTTGCGGCGGGGCCGCTTCGCGAAGGCCGCTGACTTGTTCCTCGAAGGCAACCAGCCGATGCGTGCCGCCGAGGTCCTGCAACAGAATGGTGAGGAGCAGGTCGCTGCGCGGATCCTCGGCGAATACCACCGCGGTCGCGGCAGCGATCAGGAAGCGGCGCACTACCTCGAACTGGCCGGCGAGTTCTTCGCGGCGGGCGACGTCCATCGCAAGCTCGAGGACTTTGCGCGCGCGGGCCAGGCCTACGAGAAGGCCGGCGACCGTGCGCAGGCCGCCGACATGTACCGCGTGGGTGGCAACCCGTCTCGCGCCGCAGCGAACTTCGAAAAGATCGAGCGCTGGGAGGATGCGGCCGCGTGTTGGGAAGATGCAGGCGATGCGAATCGTCGCGCCCATGCGCTGATGAAGGCCGGTCAGCTGCTGAGTGCGGGCGAGATTTATCACCAGGAAGGGCTCGACGAGGACGCGATCAAGGTGTTGCAGCAGATCCCGTCTGGCGCTCCCGACTTCGCCAGCGCATCGGCGATCCTGGGGGGGCTATTCCAGAGCCGCGGCCAGTTCGGTCTCGCGGTGATGAAACTGCGCGAGGCGATCGGGCACGGAGCCGTCGATCGCACCAACCTGCAGCTCTACTACACGCTCGCCACCGTGCACGAGGCGAATGGTGAGGCGCGCGAGGCCGTCGAGCTCTACGAGAAGATCCTCGCCTGTGACTACCATTACGAGGACGTCGAGCAGCGACTCACCTTGGTGCGCGCGCGAGCGCCTGAGAAACCGCGTGAAGAGACGGCTGCCGTCCCGGACGAAGCGATCGCGGGATTGCGAACCCAGCCGAGTCGCTACCAGATCGTCGGCGAGCTCGGTCGCGGCGGGATGGGCATCGTCTACAAGGCGAAGGACACGGTCCTCGATCGTCTGGTCGCCTACAAGGTTCTGCCCGATGCGCTGAAGGAGAATCCGCAGGCGCTGAAGAACTTCCTGCGTGAAGCCAAGAGCGCCGCGCAGCTCAATCACCCGAATATCGTGACCGTCTACGACGCAGGCGAGCAGGATGGCCGCTACTACATCGCGATGGAGTTCGTCGATGGCAACACGCTGAAGGAAATCGTACGGCGGCGCGGCGCAATCGCGTCCGGTGGCGTTTTGCACGTGCTGGTCCAGATGTGCGAGGCGCTCGGCTTCGCGCACGACAACAAGATCGTGCACCGCGACATCAAGACTGCGAACACGATGTGGACCCGCGACCGCAAGGCGAAGATCATGGACTTCGGCTTGGCGAAGATCGTCGAGGAAGTGCGCAATCACACCACGCTCGTGTCGGGGACGCCCTATTACATGAGCCCCGAGCAGACGCTCGGTCGCAACGTCGACTACCGCACCGATATCTACTCGCTGGGTGTCACGATCTTCGAACTAGCGACTGGTCGGCTGCCGTTCACGGAAGGCAACATCCCGTATCACCACGTCCACACGCCGCCGCCCGACGCCCGCGAACTGAAGGCGGACGTTCCACCGCTGCTGGTAGCGATCATCGCCCGCTGTCTGCGCAAGGACCCGGGCGAGCGGTACCAGTCGGTGCGCGAGATCCTCGCCGAGGTGCGCGCCGCGATGGGCCGCTCGCGCTCTCAGGACACCTGAGGCGCGATCAGAATCGAGCCGCGTTCCTGTGACGTTCATGTCACGCGCGTAATAGCAACGTCACAGCTCAGAGCCGCGGATCGGTGGAGCCCCAGGGGCCGCTCGGGGTCCCGATTCACTCGCAATTATTTCTGCTTATGAATCAGCCATTTACGCAGTCGACTCGCGTCTCTCGACAGAGTCCTTGTGATGGCATGGGGATTGCTTTGCCTGGGACCGCTGGGCGAGATGTCGGACTGTCACGTTGATCGTTTCAGGGACCGTGATTGGGGCCGTAAGTGGGGCCGTCATCTCGAGCACGGCGGTCATTTCGGACAAGTTTGTCAACTGCGCTGATACGGGGGGAAGGCGCTGTGCGACAACGCACCATTGCAGAGAAGATTTCGTGTACGGGCGTCGGGCTACACACCGGCAAACCGGTGCAGCTCACGCTGCATCCGGCTCGCGCGGGGTCGGGAATCGTGTTCATCCGCACCGACCTGCCCACCCCGGTCGAGATCCCGGCGTCGCCGGCGTCACTGTCGAGCAAGGCGCTGCTGGCGACGACGCTCGCTCGCGATGGCGTCACGCTCGACACGGTCGAGCACCTGCTCGCCGCCACCTACGGCCTTGGCGTGGACAACCTGCGTGTCGAGGTCGATGGCCCGGAGATCCCAGGCATGGACGGGAGCGCTGCGTCGTTCGTGTTCCTGATTCGCGCTGCGGGAATCTATGAGCAGTCCGCGCCGCGCAACGTGCTGCGGATCGCGCGCCCGATCGAGATCCGTGAGGGCCAGCGCCGGATCCGCATCGAGCCGGGCCGCGGCTTCCGGATCAGCTACGAGATCGACTTCGACCACCCGAGCATCGGCCGCCAGTTCGTGCGCGATCTCGACCTGACGGAGCAGACCTTCGAGCGCGAGATCGCGCGTGCGCGCACGTTCGGGTTCGTCGGAGAGGTCGACGCCCTTTGGCGCGCCGGCCGGGCGCGCGGTGCGTGCCTCGACAACACCATCGTTCTCGATGCGACCCGCGTGCTGAACCGCGATGGGTTGCGCTTCCCGGACGAGTTCGTGCGCCACAAAGTGCTCGATCTGCTGGGCGACCTCGCGCTGCTCGGCGTGCGCCTCGAAGGCCACGTTCGTGTCGAGCGGGGCGGTCACGCGCTGCATCAGAAGCTGGTTGCAAAGCTTGCCGGTGAGCGCGTCGCGCGCCGCGTCGAGCAGGTTCTGCACGCGGCCGACGCCGACCGCACGCCGTTGCGGGCGATGCTGGGCGGTCGTTCCGCCTGATCCAATAGGTCGGAGGATCACCAGGCTCGCGGCTCATGCAGCTGCGGGCGTCCGTCCGAGCTGCAGGATTAGAGCGACTCGAGCCATGCGCGCACGGCGCGATTGAAAACATCGAGCGCGACTTTAGAGCCACTGACCCAGGGCGCGAGGTCGGCCTCGACGGGAGCCAGTGGCGTGCCGGCCGGCGATTCCGCCAGCTGTGCACAAAGTAGCGCCGCGCGCAGGTCGCCATCCGAGCGGTCGACCGCGCGAGCCAGCGCCAGGCTGCGCAGCGTCGCGGTGAAGGCGTCGAAGTCGAGACGCCGCAGCGCTTCGGCATCGATGCCAGCGAGCGCGCGGCGCAGCCGGCGGATCGCGCGTCCGGGCACTCGCTCGGCGACCGCCAACGCGTCGCGCGAGGCGACCAACGACGCCGCCGTTCCGAGCGCCATCCCGACGAGCGCCTCGGCGCCGCGAGCGAATGCATCGGGTGAGAGGATCGCGAGTGCCGGTCCTCCGATCACGCGCTGCGCGGCGCACCAGGCGGCCTGTACGTGCGCGATCGACGCGTCCGGAACATCGCCTTGCGACGCGATTCCGTCCTGGTGCGGAAGCGCTTCGGCCCAGTCGTCGGCGACCGCGAGAATCGCTTCCCGCAGCGCTTCGTTCGCTTCGCCCTCGAGCGACTCGCTGCCAATCGTGAAGCCGAGCGTCTCGGGTGCCGCCAATCGCTCGCCAAGGGACGACGCTCCGAGAGCACGCAGAAGTGCCAGGCCACGATCCGCCTCGTGCGCAGCACCTGCCGCGCGAAGCAGTTGCGCCAGGCGTCGCAGCGCGGTCGTGCGGAGCGGCTCCGAACGCAGCACCGCACACAACTCCCCTCGCGCGTCGACCTGCGACTCGGGTAGCTGCGCCAGCAGGCCACCGAGCGCTTCGCGCACGTCGAGCCGCGCAGGTGCGAGTTCGCACGCGCGGCGATAGGCGTCGAGAGCGCCTGCTACGTCTTCGAGCGGACCCGCGAGCAGGCGACCGCGTTCGACCAGCAGTTCGGCGCGTGCCGCCGCGTCGCGATGGCGATTCGCAAAGTCGCCCAGACAATCGGCGGCTTCGCGCCACGCACCGGAACGGCGCAGCAGCCGCGCGGCAGCGAAAGCGGCTTCAATGGTATCCGCGTCGAGCTTCGCGGCGCGCAGATAGGATCGACACGCGCCGCTGTCGTCACCCTGTGCTTCGAGCGTACGCGCGCGCCGGAGTTCGAGCGCCGCGATCACCTGCGGAACGTCGACGCAGGCGGCGCCCTCGGTTGCCGCGCGGAATGCGTCCTCGCTTCGACCGGCTTCCGCGAGCCATTCCGTCAGGTCGAGCCACGCGTTGGCATGCGTTGGTTGCGCTTCGAGTGCCGCACACAACCAGGCTTCGATGGGCATCGCTGCGTCTGCGGCAGCGCGGCCGAGACGCGCCGCGCGCACGAAGCGATCCGCGCGCGAAGCGTCCTGCGGAGAGTGCTGCGCCCATTCCGCAAGAGCTCCCGCCGCCTTCGCCAGCTCGCCCTGGCGCTCGAGGAGCGCGCTGCGACCGGCGTGCGCTTCGCCCTGCGCAGCATCGAGTGCGAGCGCCTCGTCGTAGCGCGCGAGCGCGCCGTCCGTGTCGCCCTGTGCGGCGAGAGCGCCGGCGAGCAGGGTCAGCGGAAGCGGTCGCAACGATTCGGCGGGCGCGGTCCCGAGCCAGGTTTCGAGCCCGCTGCAGCACGCGGCAGGCGAGCCCTGATGGAAGGCCGCGACGCCGCGGGCGAGCAATCCGTCGGGATTCTGAGGCGCCAGCGCGAGCACCTCGCCCGCGAGTTCCCACGCGGCGGGCCAACGCGCCTGGGCGTAGGACGAGCGGGTACCGGCGAGCGCCGCCGCGAGGCGTTCGTCGCGCGTGAGCTCCGCCGCGTCTCGATCACAACGAAGCGCGCTCGACGCCGAGTTGATCGCCAGTTCGTGGCGCCCGATTCGCTCGGCTGCGACGGCGAGCGCCGCATGCGCGGGCGCGAAGCCCGGAAACGCTTCCGCCGACCGACGCAGCAAGTCGAGCGCGCGATCGGGATCCGTCGCTTCCCACGGCAGCGCGGCCGCGCGATACGCGCGTGCGGCGTCGCGTCCGTCGCTGGCTTCCGCTGCGCGCGTGAAAGCTGCACAGGCGCCTTCGTCATCGCCTGCGGCCTGGCGCAGACGCGCCGAGAGCGTCCAGGCCAAAGCGTTCGTGGGCTCCGCGGCGAAGACGAACGCGAGACGCCGGGCACTCTCTTCGAACGCCCCTGTCTCCGCGAGCGACTCGGCCAACGCGAGATGGTCGCGCGCATCAGCGTTCGCGTCGGGGTGATCGCAGAAGGCGGCAAACACGGTGCGCCAGCGATCCGCCTGCCCCAGTTCGCGCAGCACGCCAGCCCAGGCCGACAGCGGGGCCGCGCCGAGCGACCTTGTCGCTTGGGCGCGCTCGAAGGCCTCGGCGGCGCGTTCGAGATCGCGCCCCGGACCGGCGGCGCGATCCGCGATGCGTAGCCACAACGCCTGGACTCGCGGCGGATCGCCGTCCGCGAGCTGTTCGATTTCCGCGGCGGAGTGCGCCATGACTGCGGACCAGTCGCCGCGTGCATCAGCCAGCCGCGCGAGCGCGCGCAGCGAATCGAGGTCGAGCGGATCGGCGGCCCGCGCGGCGGCAAAGGCATCCTCGGCACCGCCGACGTCGCCCAACTCGTCGAGCCGAACCCGCGCGAGTCGTCGCCACAGACCGGCCGGCTCGTGGGCGCCGATCTCGATCTCGCGCACGAGAACGCGGGCGAGTTCCGCCGCATCTCCGATGCGCTCGGCGCAGCGCCGTAGACCAGCGAGCGCGACGCGGGAGGACGGTTCGAGCGCAGCCAGCATCCGCCAAGCATCGGCCGCACCGTCCCGATTGCCGAGCGATTCCTCCCGCAGCTCCGCCAACTCGCGCCATCCGTCAGCGTCTTCGGGCGCCGCGCGCAGTTGCTCGGCGAGACGCTGCGCGAGTTCGCCATGGGCGCGTTGCGCTCGGAGCGTCGCGATCAATTCGCTGCAGTCGCCCGCATCGCTCGCTGCGCCGTCCACGAGCGCGCGCAGATGCACGAGCGCGCGCACAGGCTGGGCGAGTTCGTCGCGAAGCACCCGCGCGAGATTGCGACGCAGCTCCATGCGACGCGTGCCGGTGGCGCTGCGCAACTCGTCCTCGGCAAGTTCCACGAAGGCTTCGATGTGACGGGCGCGGCGCTGCGCATCGACGGCGCGCGGCAGTATTGCGATGCGGCGTTCGGGCGCGAGCGGCAGGCCGGCGACCGCGTCTCGCCACAACGTGGCGGCCAGTGACACTTCTCCAAGTGCCTCGGCACAAGTCGCGGCGCGGGGACGCAGATCTGCAAGTTCGATTCCACGCGCGCGTGCGATGCGCGTTTCGAGAACGCCAAGCAGATCACGCCAGCGAGACGACTCCGTATAGTGACGGTCGAGCCTGTCCAGCACGTCCGGATGCGCAGGATCCTGCGTGCGGGCGGCCTCGAGCGCGACGAGCGCGTGACCGCGTGTTGACGGTTCTGCATCGAGCAGGATCGCGCGCTCGCGATGCAGCGCTGCGCAGGTCGCGCGATCCGCTGCGAAGCGCGCCGCGGCGGCCAGCGCGCGCTGCTGCGCGCCGGCGGCCCCGGCCCGACCGTGCAGGCGCGCAACTCCGATCCACAGATCGGCGTCATCGATCGGCTCGGCTTCGAGGCGTGTCAGCCAGGGCGCCGCGCCGGAAGCTCCGTGATGAGCAGCCGCCAGATCAGCGCCGTGCGCCGCGAGCTCGGCGCGCGCGCTGCCCGGCGCGGTCTCGAATTCCACCGCGAGTTCCGCGAGCGCTTCGTCGACGCGGCCCAGCGACTCGAGCACTTCGCGGCGCGCGCGCCGGAGGTCGGGTTGGGCGCGATCGATCGCGAGCGATTCGCGCCACGCGACCGCGGCTTCGTCGGGGCGCGCGATTGCGAGGAGTTCGCCGCAGCGTCGCCACAGCGAGGCGCGGTCGCGACTGCGCGGGTCGGACGCGGCAGCGCGCAACAACGTCGCGGCCTCCTCGTCGCGCCCAACGGTGAGTGCGCAACCCAGCGCGCGCTCGCGCAACGCAGCGTCGTCCGGAACGAGCTGCGCGGCGCGTGTCCAGTGTGCGCAGGCGCGTTCCGGCTGGTTCTGTGCTTCGCAGAGTTCGGCAACCTCGATGCGAAGCGCGGCGGTGTCGCGTTCGGGTCGCAGCAGGTCTGCTTCGAGGATCGCGAGCAGCCCGGGCCCGTCGCCGCTCCGACGCAGCGCTGCGATCAGCGCGAGCCGTGTGGTCTCAGAGCCTGCATCGAGGCGCAACGCGCGCTGGAAACAGTCCGCCGCGCGAAGGTCGTCGGGAATGCGTGTTGCGGCTTCCCCTGCACGCGTCCACCAGGCGGCTCCGTCGGCCGGACCGGCCGCACGTTCCGCGGCGGTGGCACAGAGCCGGGCGAGTTCGTCGTGCCGATCGAGCTGGCCGAGCAGTTTCGAAAGCGGCTCCGCGATCGCGCTGACTGTGCCCATCTCGGCGATCGCGGCTTCGAGCGGTGCCAGCGCTTCCGCGATCCGCGCCGGGTCCTGTGCGAGAGCGCGCGCGAGTTGCAAGCGCAGCGCGGTACGCAGTTCGGGCGGCGCCGCAGGTGTGGCGTCGATCTGGTTGCGCAGCAGTGTCGCCAGTTCCGTCCAGCGTGCGGCGACCTCGAGTCGCGCGGCGACGAAGGTGTTGGCCTCGGTGTGCCCGGGATCGATCGCGAGAACGGCGCGGAGCTGTGCTTCGGCGCGTGCTTCATCGTCGAAGCGGACGCTCGCGATGCGAGCGATCTGCAGGTGGAGCGCGAGTGCGCGATCGCGAGACGGCTCCGCCCGGAGCTCGCCTTCGAGCGCCAAGGCCAGCGCGGGTGCGTCGGTGTCCTCGTCGCAGAGCGACGCGAGCCGGCGCCACGTCGTTGCGCGTGCGGGCGCGATCGCGACCGCCGCCTCGAGATGGCGACGCGCGCGCAGCCGGTCGCCGAGCTTGGTTTCGAGGACGTCGGCGAGGCGTTCGTGCACCGTGATCGCTGTGTCCGGTGCGCACGATCCGAGCCGAGTCTCGAGACGTTCACAGAGCGCGGAGTAGTCGCCCGTGCGTTCCAGTAGCGCGTCGAGGCGTTGCGTGGCCGCAGCGCGGATCGCAGCGTCGCCGGCGCGCGACTCCAGGTCCGTGTAGCCGCGGACGGCTTCGACGGTTCGATCGAGCTCCACGTCGAGCAGCTCGGCGCGTTCGAGCGAACCCCGCTCGCGATCGAGCGGATCGGTCGCGCGCGCGGCGTGCTCGGCGAGCGCAGCGACCAGACTCTCGGTGTCGCCCAGCGCGCGCGCGGTACGCTCGAGGCCCGCGACCGACTCCTCGTCGACGGCTCCGGCGGCGTGCAGCGCGCGATAGCGGGCCGCTGCTTCGGGCAGGCGGCCGGCGCGTTCGAGGGCTCCGGCGCGCAACACTTCCACGTGCGTTGCGAGTAGCGCGTCGTTGGCATGGGCATCGCAGAGCGCGAGCAGCTCGACGTCGCGGTTGGACTCGGCAAGCGCTTCGGCGAGTGCTTCGAGCGACGCGAGATCGCCGAGGTCGTGGCGCAACGCCTCGCGCCAGGCGTCGATTGCGTCATCGAGTCGGCCTTCGGCTGCGTGCAGGTAGCCGAGGCGCCGACGATTGGCGGCGCGCTCGCTGCCATCGAGCAATCCCTCCAGCTGTTCGAGCGCCGCAACCAGTTCCTCGGTACGACCGCTTTCCTCGAAGAGGGTGACGAGGGCTTCTTGCGACTCCCGCGTTCCCGCACGCTCCGCCCAGCGCTGGACGACCAGCACGGCTGCGTCGGGATCCTCGCTCGCCGCACTGCGGCGCACCGCCTCGCGGCCCAGTTCTGCCAGCCGATCGAGATCACAGCGAGTCGCTTCGCGCGCGTAGAGATCGAAGAGCGTCTTGTCGTCGCCGGTCGCTTCTGACGCGCGCAGCAGTCCGCTGCGGGCGCGCGCCGAGTTCGGATCACAACGGAGCGCCTGCGCGAAACGCACGGCAGCCGCGGCTGCATCGGCGTGTTCGAGGTCGATCGCACCGAGACGACACAGTAGGGCGGCGCGTCGCGGCGGTGCGGCGGCTTCCAGCGCTGGCAACAGCGCGGTCGCCAGCTCGCTCTGCCGGCCCATCTGTCGCAGAACGGTTTCGAGCGCATCGTCCCCGAGCGCGCGCGCGGGATCCGCAGCGATCGCGCGCTGATAGGCAAGTGCTGCCGCAGCGGGATCATGCTGCTGTTGCTCGTGGATCTCGCCGATCTCGAGCCACAACTCGGCTCGCTCGGCGGGCTCGACGGCGGCGAGTGCAGCGCGTCGCTCGAGTACCTCGATGCGCTCCGCATGGTGACCGCTCTGGCCGAGCGCCGCGGCCAGCGACTCGAGCGTGTCGGCGTGGTCGGGTCGATCCGATGCGATCTGCCGCAGCGAGTCGAGCGAAGCCGCCACTTCGGTCGGATTGCCAAAGCCGAGGTGGGACCACGCGGGGATCTCGGCGCCGAGTTCCATCGCACGCTCGAGGTGGTAGGCACAGTCCCCGTCGTCGCCGAGGCGTCCGGCTGCCTCGGCGAGAGCGAGATGCGCGGTACCGTCGTTACACCACTCGACTGCGCGCGCGAACCAGCCTCGTGCTTGTGCGGGGGCGGCGAGTCGGTCGAGATGGACGCGACCGATCTCGATCGCCAGCGACGCGCGCCGCTCGGGATCGACGCATTGATCGACGCGCCGCGCGCCGAGCGCGGCGGCCGCCTCGAAACGCCCCAGTTTCACGAGGAGTGCGAACTGCGCCTCCATCCACTCGTCGACTTCCGGTGCGTCCTGGCAGGCGTGCTGGAAGTGTTGGAGCGCCCGTTCGTCATCGGCCAATGGTCCGGCGAGCAGCGTCCCGAGCGCGCGGATCGCGGCGTCGCGTTCGGCGCCGGTACTTCGTGTCGCCGCGCGCTCCCAGGCGGCGATCGCCTCGTTGAGCCGCTCCGCGCGCTCGAGTGCGCGCGCCAGGCCCACCGCCGCGCGGGGTGACTCGGGGCGCAGCGCGAGCGCGGCCTCGAAGCCGACGATCGCGGCCGACGCGTCCCCAGCGGCGAGTGCGCGCTCGCCGATCTCTGCGAGCGCCTGGCCGGCCTCGGGGTTTGGCGCGAGATTCGTCTCGCGGACGACGGCATCGATCGCCTCGCCATGATTTCCGGCGGCAAGGCAGATGTCTCGCAAGCGCCGGAGCGGCGGGATGAACAGCGGGTCGAGTTCCACGGCCGCGCGATAGGCCTCGGCGGCGCGCCCAGCGTCGCCCGAGCCCTCCTCGATCGATTGGCCCATCCGGAACTGCAGCCTGGCTCGCTCGGCCGGGGGCCGGGTCTCGGCGCTGGCGGCGAGGTGCGCTTCATAGACCCGGACAAGCTGCGTCCAGTTCGCGACGAGAAAGAGTTCCTCTTCCAGCAGCTCGAACGCGGCGTGATCGCCCGGATCGGCGTCGAAGCGCTCGCGCGGGATCGGGCGAAACCCTTGGCCCTTGGCTTGGTTGTTGGGACGGTTCGAGTTCGGCGTCACGGTCCTCTTTCGCGCAGCAGGTGCGCAACCGGTTCGCCCTTCCCATCGTCCCAATGAGGTCGCCGCTTGATCGGGGATCTACCAAAGCGCGAGCGTTGGTTGGCCACCTAGGGGCGCTTCGATAGGTTCCGCGTCAGATTCGGGCCCCCGCGAGGCTTCGACCATGTCCTCGGACCCGACCCCGACCGTGACTCAGAGCCAGCCGCCGGCTGAACCCGACGCGCTTCCGGAATCCCGTCTCGAGAGATGGGCTACGGCGCCGTTCGTCGCCGATTCGCTCGGGCTTCCCGACGCCGAGCGCCGCCGCCGGCGTCGCGAGCTGTGGCTTTCGTCCCTCGTGCTGGTAGCGATCGCAGTCATTGCGATCGGCCAGCAGTGGTCCTCGGCGCCGCGCGGCACGCTACCGATCGGCGACTCGGCGCTGTTCCTGTTCCTGAACGCGCTGAGTGTGTTCCTGGTTTTCCTGCTCGTGTATCTCGTCGCTCGCAATCTCGTGAAGCTGGTCTTCGAGCGTCGGCGCGGCGCGCTGGGCTCGCGCCTCAATCTCAAGATCGTGCTCGCGTTCGCGCTGATCGCGACGGTTCCGACCGCCGTGCTGTTCCTGGTTTCGTCGTCGATCATCAGTTCTTCGATCGACACCTGGTTCAGTCTGCAGATCGACCGCACGCTGGACGAGAGCCGGCAGGTGGCCGACGCGTACTACCAGTCGGCCTCGGACGACGCGCTCTTCTTCGGGCGCCGCATTGCGGACCAGGTGACCGAGAAGCGGCTGCTGCGCGAAGAGGAGGGCGAGGCGCTGGCGAGCTTCGTGCAGGAACGTCAGCGCGACTATCACCTCGGTGTCGTCGAAGTCTTCAGCACCACAGGCGAAGCGTTGGTGGTCGCGGTGAACCCCGACATTCCCGCGGCGAACTTCTCGCGACCCGACAGCGAGTTGGTTTCGTCCGCACTGGCGGGCGGCACGACGACGCGCGTCGAGGAAGTCGTCGGCGGCTCGGTGGTCCGCGTTGCGGTCCCGATCGGCTCGAGTTTCAAGGAGAAGGAACCTGTGGGCGCGGTGGTGGTGAACCACTTCGTGCCGTTCTCGCTGGCGCAGAAGCTCGAACAGATCCGCGCCGCGCACGACGAGTACCGCCGCCTGCAGCCCTACGCGGGTCACATCGAACGCCTGTACCAGAGTCAACTGCTGTTGTTCTCGCTGGTCGTCGTGTTCTTCGCAATCTGGTGGGGCTTCCGGATCGCGAAGGGCGTCTCGACGCCGATCCGCGCGCTTGCCGAAGGCACCGCCGAGGTGGCGCGTGGCAACCTCGACGTGCAGGTCGATCCGCACTCCGACGACGAGATCGGCTTCCTGGTGCGCTCCTTCAATCGGATGACCCGCGACCTGCGCGATGCGCGCGACGGTCTCGAGCGCACCAACGCCGAACTGGAGCGGCGCCGGCGCTACATGGAGGTGGTACTGCGCAACATTGGCGCGGGCGTCGTGTCGCTCGACGCGGAAGGGCGCGTCAACACCATCAATCCCGCCGCGCAGCGGCTGCTCAGCATCCCGCCCGGCGTCGGCCTCGTGGGCCGGTCCTGGGACGATGTATTGCGGGAGCCCGAACAGCTCTCGCTCGTGCGGGATCTGCGCCAGGACCTGCGGCCCGGCGTGCGCGAGAGCATTCGTCGCCAGGTCCAGCTTCCGGCCGGCGACGAGACGTTGACGCTGCTGGTGACGGTGGCGCTACTGAAGGACGAGGAGAATCTGGTGCTCGGCACCGTCGTGGTGTTCGACGACTATTCGCAGCTGGTGAAGGTGCAGCGCATGGAGGCGTGGCAGGAAGTGGCGCGCCGCATTGCGCACGAGATCAAGAACCCGCTGACGCCGATCCAGCTCTCGGCGCAGCGCATCCGGCGGCGCTTCGGCGCACGGCTCTCGGTCGACCCGGCCGACGCGAAGGTGTTCGACGAGTGCGTCGACGCGATCACGAGTCAGGTGGACAGCCTGAAGCTGCTGGTGAACGAATTCTCGAACTTCGCACGGCTTCCGGCCGCGAATCCGGCTCCCGATGACCTGAATCGGATCGTACAGGAAGCCGTGTCGCGCTACGCGGGCAGCGAAGGCGTGGTGCTGAAGACCGATCTCGATCCCAATCTCCCGCCCGCCGACATCGATCGCGAGCAGTTCGGGCGTCTGCTCACCAATCTGATCGACAACGCCGTCGCGGCCGTGCACGAGCGGATGGAGCAGGAGCCCGGCTTCGACGTCGGACACATCGAGCTGCGTACCGTGCACGACGCACCGCTGCACGCCGTGCGCCTCGAAATCGTCGATGACGGCATCGGCATCCGTTCCGAGGATCGTCGCCGCATCTTCGAGCCGTACTTCTCGCGCAAGGAGCACGGCACCGGCCTCGGGCTCGCGATCGTTTCGCGCATCGTTGCCGACCACCGGGGCTACGTCCGCGTCCATGACGCTCAACCCAGAGGTGCAAGATTCATCGTGGAGCTCCCGGCGGCTGCGGAACGGGCATCGCGCGAAGCGGCCAAGGTGGACGCGTGACGCGCTTGCTGATCGTCGACGACGAGGACAGCATCCGCCGCTCGCTGGCCGGTCTGCTGTCCGATGAGGGCTACGAGATCGTGACCGCGTCCGACGGCAACGCAGCGCTGGTGTTGCTGCGCGAGGAATCTGCGGACTTCGATCTGGTGTTGCTCGACATCGCAATGCCAGGGCGCGACGGCATGCAGGTTCTCGAAGAGGCGGGTGCACGCTGGCCCGACCTGCCGTTCGTGATGATGAGCGGCCACGGCACGATCGAGACCGCCGTGCGCGCGACGCGCCTCGGTGCTTTCGACTTCATCGAGAAGCCGCTCTCGGCCGAGAAGCTGTTGCTGACGCTCCAACACGCGCTCGACAATCGCCGCCTTGCCAGGGAGAACCAGCGGCTGCGTGCGCAGGCGCTGCGCGCGCACGAGATCCTCGGCACCTCCGAGCCGATCCAGAGGCTGAAGCAGCAGATTGCGCAGGCGGCGCCGACCAACGGATGGGTGCTGATCACCGGCGAGAACGGCACCGGCAAGGAACTCGTCGCGCGCCAGATCCACTTGCAGAGCAAGCGCGCCTCCGAGCCGTTCGTCGAGGTGAATTGCGCCGCGATTCCCGAGGAGTTGATCGAGTCGGAACTGTTCGGTCACGAGAAGGGCGCCTTCACCGGTGCGATCGCGCGCAAGCGCGGCAAGTTCGAGCTGGCGGATCGAGGCACGATCTTCCTCGACGAGATCGCCGACATGTCGCTGAAGACGCAGGCCAAGGTGCTGCGCGTACTCCAGGAGTCGAAGTTCGAGAGGGTGGGCGGCACCGAGCCGATCGAAGTGGACGTCCGCGTGATCGCGGCGACCAACAAGGATCTCGAGAAGGAGATCGCGGCGGGCAACTTCCGCGAGGATCTGTTCTACCGACTCGCGGTGATCCCGTTCCATGTCGCAGCGCTACGGGACCGGCGCGAGGACATTCCGATTCTCGCGAAGTCGTTCGTCGACGAGTTCTGCGCGGAATCGGGTGCGCGCGTGAAGGACGTCGCGCCCAAAGCGATGGATGCGATCCAAGCGTATGCGTGGCCGGGCAACGTGCGCGAGTTGCGCAACCTGATGGAGCGGCTGGTGCTGATGACGCAGGGGGACCGCATCACCACCGACGATCTGCCCGACGCGGTGCGGATCGGCGAGGTGCGGTCCGGTCTGGCCAGCGGGACGCTCGAGGAGGCACGGCGCGCGTTCGAGCGCGAATGGCTACTCGGGAAACTGGCCGAGAACCGTTGGAACGTGTCGCGCACCGCCGAGGTCGTGGGGCTCGCGCGCGAGAGCTTGTCGCGCAAGATCCGCGCGTTGAAGATCGAGATGCAACGTGGCTAGACGACCGGCTCGCGAGCCCGCGCCCCGATGCGCAGCCGCGGGCGCCACGCGCGAAACGGCGACCCATCCAGTCGCGCCGGCGGCGGCCAGCGATGCGACGGCGCTCGCAGCACTCGCGCGCGAATCCGCGGTCGCCGGTTGGTCCGAAGCGGCGCTCGTCGAGGCGTTCGCCGATCCCCAGATGATCGCGCGGGTCGTGCGCGGGGCGCGCGGCGTCGCGCACGCTTTCGTCGTCGCGCGTCGTGCGGCGGACGAGGTCGAGATCCTGCTCGTGGCGGTGGCGAAGCACGCGCGCAGGCGCGGCGTCGGCGCCGCGCTGGTGACCGCTGCACTCGCCGCTGCGGCGCGCGGCGGAGCCGTTGCGGCGCACCTCGAAGTGCGGGCCTCGAACGCGGCGGCCATCGCGCTCTACGCCCGACTCGGCTTCGTCGCGGCGGGACTCCGACCGCGCTACTACGACGCGACGGAGGACGCGGTTCTGATGAGTCGCGCGCTCGGCCAGCAACCATCGTGAACGGAATGGCCGCGCTGCCGCTGCGCGTCGACGCACCCGTGCGCGCGAATCGGTCCGAAGGCGGCAACAACTACCGCCTGCGTCTAGGCGTGGCCGGTTGGCCCGGAGCGGCGCCCGGTCACTTCGTGATGCTCTCGCCCGGTGCACGCGGCGCGGCGCTGCGCTTCGATCCGCTGTTGCCCCGACCGATGGCCGTCTACCGAACCCTCGCGGGAACGACATCGCCCGAGATCGAGGTGCTCTACAAAGCGACCGGACGCGGCACGCAGTTGCTCTCGGAAGCGCGCGTCGGCGACTTCGTGCGCGTCGTCGGCCCGCTTGGCGTTCCGTTCGCGCTGCCGGCGGCGGGACGCCCCGCGCTGCTCGTTGGGGGTGGAACCGGGATCGCGTCGCTCTATGAGCTGGCAGCGCGGGCGGCAGCGCTCGGCCCGGTCGTGGTGATGCTCGGTGCTCGCAACACTGCCGAGCTGATGGGATGCGGCGACTTTGCGGCGCTCGACGTCGAGCTTCGCATTGCGACCGAAGACGGCAGTCGCGGGCACTGCGGTCGGGTCACCGAGCTGCTCGAAGCCGCGCTGCTCGGCGATCGGGGCGATGAGTCGATCTACGCCTGCGGTCCGACGCCGATGATGCGACGCGCCGCCGAGATCGCGGTGGCGCGCGGGCGCCGGTGCCAGGTGTCACTCGAGAATCACATGGCGTGCGGATTCGGGGTCTGTCTGGGCTGCGCGGTGCCGCGCGCGGACGGAACGATCGCGCTGGTTTGTCGCGATGGACCGGTCTTCGAGGCGGGACAGGTGGCGTGGGCGAACGTGCCGTGAGCGGCGCTCCCGTCGACACGAGCGTGAATCTCGGTGGCATTGCGCTGCGCAATCCGGTGCTCACCGCGTCCGGCACCTTCGGCTACGGCGCCGAGTTCGCCCCGTTCTTCGACTTGGCGCGGATCGGCGGGATCGTCGCGAAGAGCATCACGCTCGAGCCGCGCCAGGGAAACCAGCCGGCGCGCATCGCCGAAACGGCGGCGGGCATGCTCAACGCGATCGGTCTCGAGAACGTCGGCGTCGAAGCGTTCATTGCCGAGAAGCTTCCAGCGCTCGCGGAAGGCGTCGTCGTCGTCGCGAGCGTGTTCGAGACCGAGATCGATCGCTACGCAGAGGTCTGCAAGCGGCTGGTCGGCGTGTCCCGCGTGGCCGGGATCGAGATCAACGCGTCGTGCCCGCATGTGAAGAGCGGCGGGATCGAGTTCGGTCAACGCGCCGAGGTGCTGGCGCAGCTCGTGCGTGCAACGCGGCGGGCGACCCCCGCTCCGCTACTCGTCAAGCTGTCGCCGAACGTTACCGACATCCGCGAGATGGCGCGCGTCTGCGAGGCCGAGGGCGCCGACGGCCTGTCGATGATCAACACGCTCCAGGCGCTCGACGTCGACGTCGCGACGCGACGGCCCGTGCTGCGAAACGTACTGGGCGGGCTATCGGGTCCCGCGATCCGGCCGGTCGCGCTGCGCATGGTGTGGCAGGCGTCGCGGGCGGTGCGGATTCCGATCTGCGGGATCGGCGGGATCATGAACGCCGAGGACGCGATCAAGTTCCTGATCTGCGGCGCAACCGCAGTGCAGGTGGGCACGGCCAACTACTTGAACCCGATGGCAGCCCTCGAAGTCGCCGAGGGAATCGAGGCGTATGCCCGCGAAAACGGTGTCGCCCGGGTGGCGGATCTAGTGGGGACGCTCGAGGTGCCCGCCGGGTAACTCCTGATTCTCGTTGCTCGGCTTCGCTTCGCTGGGCGGGAATCGCCGGATCGGCCGCGGGAGCGTTTCCGGCGGTTGCCCCAGTTTTGGATTTCGGATAAGGTCCGGCCACTTGCGTGGCTCTGGCGCAGGCTTGATCCGTCGAAAGCAGTTCGGCGAATGGTTCGGCGAAGGTGGGCTCGGGGCTCGCCTTTTTTTTTCCGCGCTCGGTTGTGTTGCCGGTCTCCATCACCGCTCGAAATCCCAGGATAGCCGTCGATGTATCACGACATTCCCGAATCGCTGCGCGCGCTCATCGAGCCGGTCGTCTCCGATCATGGCTTCGAACTGGTCACGGCAGAACTCGCCGGCAAGGTCGTCCGCGTCGTGATCGATACGCGCGAAGGCGATGGGCGTGTTCCGATCGACCATTGCGCCACCGTCTCCCGTGAGCTGGCGAGTTGCTTCGACGCCGAAGCGGCGATGCCCGGCGCCTACACGTTGGAAGTGTCCTCGCCCGGGCTCGATCGCGTGCTCGCCCGCGAGAAGGACTTCTGCGCCGCCCGCGGTCAGGAAGTGAAGATCGAGACGCGGAAGCCGATCGACGGCCGCCGCCGCTTCCGTGGCGAACTCGTCGCCTTCGAGGGCGGTCTCGCCCAGCTTCGAGTCGACGGAAAACCGATCGAGATCTCGTTCGCCGACGTGTCGAAAGCGAACCAGGTCTATCACTTCACCAGCGCCGACTTCGCGAAAAAGAGTCGGAACTCGGGAGAAGCGAGATGATCCCGCTCAAGCGTGAAATCGATCAGATCGCCAAAGACAAGGGCATCGACAAGAAGATCATCGTCGATGCGCTGAAGGAGGCGATGGTCCAGGCCGCCCACAAGAAGTACGGCGCCGAGAAGACCATCGAGCCGAACTACAACGACGAGACCGGCGAGGTCGAGCTCTTCGAGTTCCGAACCGTCGTCGAGGTGCTCACCGATCCCGAGACCCAGGTGCTGGTCGCCAAGGCGCGCGAACTCGATCCGGAGGTCGAGATCGGCGACGAGATCGGCGTGAAGCTCGACACCGAGGGCTTCGGTCGCATCCTCGCGCAGGTCGCCAAGCAGGTGATCATCCAGCGCGTTCGCGAGGCCGAGCGCGGCATCGTCTTCGACGAGTACAAGGACCGCCGCGGCGAAGTGGTGAACGGCATCGTCCGCCGCTTCGAGAAGGGGTCGCTGATCGTCGATCTCGGTCGCGCCGAAGCCGTGCTTCCCGCGAAAGAGCAGGTGCAGCGCGAGAGCTACCGCCCTGGCGACCGGATTCGCGCCTACATGATCGACGTGAACAAGGAAGCGAAGGGTCCGCAGATCATCCTCTCGCGTGCAGCGATCGAACTGCTGAAGAAACTCTTCGAGTCCGAGGTGCCGGAGATCTACGAGGGCATCGTCACGATCGAGTCCGCAGCTCGCGAGCCGGGCGTGCGGTCGAAGATCGCGGTGGCATCGCGCGACAGTGACGTCGATCCGGTCGGCGCGTGTGTCGGCATGAAGGGCAGCCGCGTGCAGTCGGTGGTGCAGGAGCTGCGCGGCGAGCGAATCGACATCGTGCCGTGGAGCCCGGATCCGGCTCGCTACGTCTGCAGCGCGCTCTCGCCCGCGCAGGTGTCGAAGGTGATCATCGACGAGGCCGCCAAGTCGATGGACGTGATCGTCCCCGACGACCAGCTCTCGCTTGCGATCGGCCGCAAGGGTCAGAACGTGCGTCTCGCGGTGCAGCTCACGGGCTGGCGCATCGACATCAAGAGCGAGTCGAAGATGCGCGAAGTCGCGCAGTGGCTCGCCAGGGCCGTTTCGGTGGTCGAGGGCTGGGGCGAGCCCGAGGCCGAGATCCTGCTCAACCAGGGTGTCACGTCGCTCGACGATCTCGCACAGCAGCCGGTCGAGCTGCTGATGCAACTCCCGGGCATCGACGAGGCAGGTGCAAAGGCGGTGCGGCAGCACGCGGCGGAGCTGGCCATCGAGCAGCGCCGCCTCGAGGCGGAACGCATCGCGCAGGAGGCGGCCGCCGCGGCTGCCGCGATGGCGGAACTCGCGATGGCGGCACCCGCCACGCCGGCGCCGACACCGACCGACGCAGGCGCGACGGAAGGCTCCAGCTAGTTCTCCCAGGGCGCCGCACCGGGTGCGGCGTATGGAACCACGATGGCGAAGATCCGGGCGTACAAAATCGCCGAAGAGCTTGCACTCGACCGGAACGATCTGGTCGAGCGCGCCCGGTCACTGGGCGTCGACGTACCGGGGCCGATGGCCTTGCTCGATGAAGATGTCGCTGCGCTGCTTCGCGAGCGACTCGGCGGCCATGCTCCGGGCGCCCAGGTCACCGAACGTCGCGTCGAGGGCGAGGGAGGCGGCGCGGTGATCCGGCGTCGCAAGCGCGCCCCGGAGCCCGCTCCGCTGCCCGTTCCGACGCCAAAGCGCGTCGATGCGCCCGAGGTTGCTCCGGCGCCCGAGCCGATCGAAGAGCCGCATCCGATTGCCGTGACCCTCGCCGAAGAGCCGGATGAGGCGATGACTGCCGAGGTCGAGCTGTTCGCCGCCGAGGGCAGTGCGCGCGACACCGATGCGACGTCGTCGAGACTGGCGTCAGCGCCCGCGCGTCCCGGCGAGCCGCTGCGTGAGACTCCGCGGGGGCCGGTGGATCGCCCGTCCGATGGCGGCGCCGCAGCAGCGGCGGCTGGCAAGGGCAAAGAGCGCAAGCGCGTCCGCGAAGTGGTGAACCTGCGCGAGCAGGAGCAGCTCGCGAAGCAAGCCGTCAGTCGGACCGTGCGTCGATCGACGACGATCGATCCGCGCGTGATGCAATCGCCGCGCCGCCGCAAGCGCGACAAGGGGGCTCCGTTGCGACCCGCCGCTGCGGCTCCGGCCAAGGCCGGCAAGCGACTCGTACGCGCCGAGGGGCGCATCAGCGTCGCTGAACTCGCGCACCAGCTCGGCGCCAAGGCCGCCGAGGTGCAGGGGCGCCTGATGGCGCTCGGCATCATGGCTTCGGTGAACCAGCAGCTCGATCTCGAGTCAGCCTCCAAGGTCGCAACGCAGTACGGCTTCGAAGTGCAGAACGTCGGCTTCCAGGAGGCCGAGGTGATCGGCGACACGACGCCCGACATCGACGCCGCGCATCGCGAGCTGCGCCCGCCGATCGTCACCGTGATGGGTCACGTCGATCACGGCAAGACGTCACTGCTCGACGCGATCCGCAAGACGAATGTGGTCGCCGGCGAGGCGGGCGGGATCACCCAGCACATCGGCGCCTACCAGGTTTCGCTGGGCGAGCGCCGCATCACGTTCATCGACACGCCGGGCCACGCAGCCTTCACGCTGATGCGGGCGCGAGGGGCCGAGATCACCGACATCGTGATCCTGGTGGTGGCGGCAACCGAAGGCATCATGCCGCAGACCATCGAGGCGATCGGCCACGCCAAGGCCGCCGGGGTTCCGCTGATCGTCGCGATCAACAAGTGCGACCTGCCGGACGCCAATCCCCAGCTCTGCCGCCAGCGCCTGATGGAACACGGACTCGTGCCCGAGGACTTCGGTGGCGAGACCATCTGCGTGAACGTGTCCGCGACCAAGGGCACCGGGCTGGACCAACTGCTCGAGATGGTGCTGTTGCAGGCAGATGTACTCGAACTCCGCGCCGACCCGACGCGCCGCGCGCGGGGCGTCGTGATCGAGGCGGAGCTCGACAGGGGGCGCGGTCCCGTCGCCACCGTGTTGATGCAGGACGGTACGCTGCGCCCGGGCGACGCGATCGTGGTGGGTACTTCGTTCGGGCGTGTACGCGCGATGGAGAACGAACGCGGTCAGCGCGTCGAATCGGCGGGGCCGTCGGCGCCGGTGCAGCTGATCGGGCTCTCGACGGTGCCCGAGGCCGGTCAGGTGCTGAACGCAGTCGAGAGCGAGCGCGACGCTCGCGACGTCGCCGATCATCGCGAATCGGAAGACCGCCAGAAGCCGAACCAGGCACGCCCGAAGGTCTCGCTCGAGGAACTCTTCGCCCGCAGCGACGACGACGGGCCGCGCGAACTGCGCATCGTGCTGAAGGCCGACGTGCATGGCTCCTGCGAAGCGGTGCGCGATGCGCTGCTGAAGCTTTCCACCGACACCGTCAAGGTGAACGTGATCCTGTCCGGTGTCGGCGCGATTTCCGAGGGCGACGTGATGCTCGCGAAGGCGAGCGACGCGATCGTCGTCGGATTCCATGTGCGGCCCGATCCGGCGGCCCGCCGAGCCGCCGAAGGGCAGGGCGTCGACCTGCGGTCGTACCAGATCATCTACGAGCTGACCGATGAAGTCCGCCTGGCGATGGCCGGTCTGTTGCCGCCGAAGATCGAGGAGAAGGTGCTCGGGCGCGTCGAAGTGCGGAAGACCTTCAACGTACCGCGGATCGGCACGGTCGCCGGTTGTTACGTCACCGAAGGGATGGTTCGCCGCAACGCGAAGGCGCGCCTGATCCGGGATGGCGTCCAGATCTGGGAGGGTGGCTTCGCGTCGCTGAAACGCTTCAAGGACGACGTCCGCGAAGTGCAGACCGGCTTCGAGTGCGGGCTCGGCCTCGAGGGCTACAACGACGTCAAGATCGGTGACGTCGTCGAGGCGTACGAAATCCTGGAGACTCGAGCCACGCTGTGATCGTGGGGGCCGCGGTGGTCGAACTCCACGTTCACGCCTCGCAGTCGCTCAAACAGAAACGCGGCGTGGTGCGCTCGATCGTGCAGCGACTACGCAACCGCTTCAACGTCGCGGTGGCGGAGATCGGCGGGCAGGAGACCTGGCAGCGCGCGGTGCTGGGAATCACGACCACCGGCATCGATCGCACCCGAGTGCGCGAAGTTCTCACCCGGGTTCTCGTCTTCATCGAAGATCTGCACCTCGCCGAAGTGACCAACAGCGACATCGAAGTGCTCGAGCTGTGTTACGAAGGCCGCGATGACGACGATGACGATACGGATCGTGATGATGGGGAGCCGGGGACGGAGGAATGAGTGAAGTCGCGCCGACTCGAACGCGTGTCCGAGGAGCTGCGCTCCGAAATCGCTCGCGTGTTGCGAGAGGAGGTCGCGGACCCGCGTGTCGCGATGGTCACCGTGTTGCGTGTCGACGCTTCGCCGGATCTGCGCAACGCACTGGTATTCTGGAGCCGCATCGAGCGGAAGGGCGGCCCCGAGATCGAGGCGATCGAGGCGGGTCTCGCCAGCGCGGCGGGTTTCGTTCGCCGGCGCCTTGCGCAGGAACTCCCGATGAAGCGCATGCCGGCGCTCACATTTCGCTACGACGCCGCCATCGAGGCGGGCGATCGCACACTGGCCCTGCTTCGCGAGCTGTCCGATGAGTCGACGCAGTAGGCGCGACAAGCCCGAGGCGCCGGGCCCGAGCGGATTCCTGGTCGTCGACAAGCCGGCGGGATGGACCTCGCACGACGTGGTGGACGCTGCTCGTCAGTGGTTGGGAACCCAACGCGTCGGACACCTCGGAACGCTCGATCCGCAGGCGACCGGCGTGCTGCCGCTCGCGGTGCGCGACGCCACCAAGCTCGTGCCCTTCGTCCCTTCCGATCCCAAGGTGTACCGCGGTGTCGTGCGCCTCGGCGTCGAGACCGACACGCTCGACGGTGACGGCCAGGTCGTTGCGCGCTTCGAAGGGGCGCTTCCCGACGAGGCTGCAGTGCGCGCGGTGCTGACGACGTTCCTCGGCGAACACGAGCAGATTCCGCCGATGTACAGCGCGGTGAAGCAGGCCGGCGTGCCGCTGTATCGACTGGCGCGCCGCGGCGAAGAAGTCGTGCGCGCGCCGCGCAAGGTACGCATCGATTCGTTCGCGTTGCAGCGCTACGACCCGCCCGAAGTCGAGGTCGAGGTGGTGTGCTCGCCCGGTACCTACGTGCGCGTGCTCGCCGCCGAGATCGGCAATCGACTCGGTTGTGGTGCGTTCCTGCAGTCGCTCTGCCGGTTGCGCAGCGGTCCCTTCGAGCTTGCCCAGGCGGCCAAGCCCGAGCTGCTGATCGCGGAGAGCGAAAGCGGCGAGATCGCCGCCCGGTTCGTGCGGCCGGTCACAGCACTCGGGATGTCGGCGCTGCGCCTCTCGGCCGAGGATGCGCGACGCGTGCTGAATGGATCGGCGATGCCGCAGGGCGGACCGACGCGAATGCCGGGCGAGCGCATCGCTGCACTCGATCCCACGGGGGCCTTGCTCGCGATTCTCGAGGTCGCGCCGGATCGGCGACTGCGCCCACTGCGGGTACTCCGTCGCCTTGCTCCCCCCGCATGACTTTGGTACCTAGACTCCGCTCCGAACGATCGAAATCACCTGACAACACTTCCCATTGAAATCGAGGCCTGCGCTTGATCGCCGCGGAACGCAAACAATCCGTCATTGAGAGTCATCGGGTCCATGAAAAGGACACTGGCTCATCCGAAGTCCAGGTCGCACTGCTGACCGAGCGCATCAACGAGCTGTCGGATCACTTCAAATCGCACGCGAAGGATCATCACTCGCGCCGCGGCTTGCTGCGGATCGTCAGCCAACGGCGTCGGTTGCTCGAGTATCTGCGGCGCAGTAGTCCGGTGCGATACCAGGAGCTGATCCAGCGACTCGGGCTCCGGCGTTAGCCGAGCCGCTGTCATCGTCGCCGCCAGGGTTGGCGCCGGCGAGACCACACAACGCCCTATCCGTCGACGCAGACTGCCCGACCGCCCGGCTGGTGCCGAGTTGGCCGTACCGAATCGCGTCTGGTCGGAATGCGGAGTCGGCAATCCGCGAAGCAATTCATTCCCACGCCAGCTTTCCGATCGATTCGTGTCCTATCGAGCCCGTTGGCGTCCCGCTGCTTCGCGCATTCCTGATCCCGCATTCCGTCTCCCCGCGATTCCCACACTGCGCCGTCGCAATCCCGGCCGAGCCGGGCGTGTCTGCCCTTTCAGGCGGGAGCGCTCCGGGGCCGGGGAGGAGATGAGGATCTAATGGCTTCTTATTGGTTCGAACCGAAAACCGTCAGCTTCCAGGTTGGAAGCCGCACCATGACCGTCGAGACCGGCCGCCTCGCCAAGCAGGCCGCCGGCGCCGCACTGGTCAGTTACGGCGAAACCGTTGTGCTCGTCACCGCGACCAGCGCAAAGCCCCGCGAAGGGATCGACTTCTTCCCGCTCACCGTCGATTTCGTCGAGAAGACGTCGGCCGCCGGTAAGATTCCGGGCGGCTTCTTCAAACGCGAAGGTCGCCTCTCGGACCGCGAGGTCCTGGTCTCGCGCTTCATCGATCGCTCGATCCGCCCGCTCTTCGCGGACGGTTACCGGGACGAGACCCAGATCACCGCCACCGTGCTCTCGGCGGACGGACAGAATTTCCCGGACATCGCGGCTTTCGTCGGCGCCTCGGCGGCGCTCACGATCTCCGATCTGCCGTTCCTCGGTCCGATCGGGGCGGTGCGTGTCGCGCGGATCGACGGCGAACTCGTCGCCAACCCGCTGAAGGCGCAGATGGAGAAGAGCGACCTCGAGCTGATCGTCGCCGGCAGCCGGGCCGCGGTCGTGATGGTCGAGGGCGGGATGCGCGAAGTTCCCGAAGCGCAGCTGCTCGACGCGCTCCGCTTCGCGCACAAGGAGCTGCTGCTGCAGCTCGATCCGCAGGACGAGTTGCGGCGCCTGGCCGGCAGGCCGAAGCGCGACGTCCCCGCTCCGCCCGATACGTCGGCGCTCGAAGCACGTATCCGCGGCATGGCGGAAGCGCAGCTGAAGGAAGCGCTGCAGATCAAGGACAAGATGCCGCGCTACGCGGCGATCGCCGTGGTCGAGTCGGCGGTGGTCGAGACGATCGCGACCGAGTTCAAGCGCGCTCCCGCCAGCTTCGACAGCCTCGAGGCGGTCGAGACGCGACGCAGCGAGCTCAACAAGCTGGTGGCACAGACCAAGAACGCGCTGCACGACCTGCGCTCGCAGGTGGTGCGTGAGCGCATCCTGAGCGAAGGCGCCCGCATCGACGGTCGCGGCACGACCGACATCCGGCAGATCGCATGCGAGCTGCGGGTCGTACCGCGTGCGCACGGCACCGCGCTCTTCACGCGCGGCGAGACGCAGGCGCTGGTCTCGACCACGCTCGGCAGCGCGGACGACAAGCAGACCATCGACTCGCTGACCGAACGCTACGAGAAGGGCTTCATGCTGCACTACAACTTCCCGCCGTTCTCGGTCGGGGAGGCGCGGCCGCTGCGCGGTCCGGGGCGCCGCGAAGTCGGCCACGGCACGCTCGCCGAAAAGGCGATCATGAACGTGCTGCCGCCGGAGTCGGAATTCCCGTACACGCTGCGCGTCGTTGCCGAGACGCTCGAGTCGAACGGCTCCTCGTCGATGGCGACGGTGTGCGGCGCGACGCTCTCGCTGATGGATGCCGGCGTTCCGATCAAGGCGCCGGTCGCGGGCATTGCGATGGGGCTGATCGAGGATGGCGCCCGCGTCGCGATCCTCTCCGACATCCTCGGCGACGAAGATCACCTCGGTGACATGGACTTCAAGGTTGCCGGGACACGCAACGGCGTGACCGCGGTCCAGATGGACATCAAGGTGCGCAGCATCGACTGGAGCGTGATGGAGCGCGCGCTCGCGCAGGCGCGCGTCGGTCGCTTGCACATCCTCGATTGCATGGAGTCCGAGACGCGTGACGTGCTGGGTGGCAAGTTCGAGGCACGCACCGAAGTGGCGAACCATGCGCCGCGCATGAGCGCGCTGTGGATCAAGCCCGATCGCATCCGCGACATCATCGGCCCAGGAGGCCGGGTGATTCGCGCGATCCAGGAGGCGACCGGCGCGAAGATCGACATCGAGGACAACGGCGAAGTGAAGGTCTTCGCGCCCGACCGGGACCAGCTCGATCGCGCCCGCGCGATGATCGAGGAACTCACGCAGGAAGCGGAGATCGGTCGCGTCTACCTGGGCAAGGTGAAGCGCATCGCGGACTTCGGCGCCTTCGTCGAGATCTTCCCCGGCACCGACGGTTTGATCCACATCAGCCATCTGGCCGAGGCGCGGATCGAGAAGGTGACCGACGTCCTCAACGAAGGCGACGAGGTGCTCGCGAAGTGCATCGACATCGACCCGACCGGCCGCATCCGCCTGTCGCGCAAAGAGGCGCTCGCCGACCTCGCGGCGCAGCCGCAGGAGTAGAGCGAGCGGTGACGACCCGCGCGCGTGCGAGCCGGAGCGGCGCCCGCGCGCGCGGGGTCCGCGTGCGCGTTGCGCGCGTCGCGGGCAGCGAGGATCTGCCGCTCCCGAGCTACGCGACCGCTGGCTCGGCGGGGCTCGACCTCGCGGCCGCCGTCGATGGGGATCTCGTCCTCGAGCCCGGTGCGCGCGCGCTGATTCCGACCGGAGTGCGCATCGCACTGCCGGCCGGCTATGAAGCGCAGGTCCGCCCGCGGAGTGGGCTCGCGCTGCGCAGCGGCGTGCTGCTGCCGAACGCACCCGGCACGATCGACGCCGACTACCGCGGCGAGATCGCGGTGATCCTGCTGAATGCGGGACACGAGCCCTTCACGGTCCGTCGCGGAGATCGCGTCGCGCAACTCGTCGTCGCGCCGGTGACCCGGGCGGTGCTCGTCGAGGTGGCATCGCTCGTCAAGACGGCGCGCGGAGCCGGCGGCTTCGGACACACCGGCGTCGCGAGTCATCGACCCCCCTCGGACGCACGGAGGCAACCGCAGTGAGCCAGCCCGACCGCCCCACGAGCGCCGAGCCGGTTCATCCGCAGCCGCCGTCGCCGGTTGCGCCGAGCCCCAAGCGCCGCAGCGGGAACGAACTCGCGCTGCGACTCGCCACCGCCGCGGTGTTGGTGCCGGGCGTGTTGTGGTTGATCGTCGCGGGTCCCGGCTACGTGCTGTTCGCCGTGGTCGGAATCGTGCTGCTCGGGATTCGCGAGTTCTATCACCTGATCGAAGCGAAGGGCGCGCACCCGCTGTGGAGCTTCGGGCTCGCTGCTGGAGCGGCGCTGCCGGTGGTGGCGTATCTCGGCAACGAATACCACGCGACGATCTTGATGACCGCGGTGCTGCTCGCGGTGATGGTCGCGCAGGTCGGCAAGGCGCAGATCACCGAGGCGCTGGCGAGCATCTCGGGCACCTTCTTCGGTGTCTTCTACGTGGGCTGGCTGCTCACGCACGCGGTCACACTGCGCAACTTCCAGCGCGTGGTCGAGTCGAAGTGGGGCGCCAGCGCTGGCTCGCTCTTCGATCCGAATTCGGGGGCGTTCCTGCTGATCTTCACGCTGGCGGCCGTCGTGTTGTGCGATGCCGGCGCCTACTTCGCCGGGCGTGCGTGGGGCAAGCGCAAACTCGCGCCGAAGATCAGCCCGGGCAAGACCGTCGAGGGCGCGCTCGGCGGAATCGCGGCAGGCACCGTCGCGGCGCTGATCTGCAAAGGGGTCTTCGATCTTTGGTGGCCCGACCTGTCGCGTGGATTGCCGTGGGCGCTTGCGGTCCCGATCGCGCTGGTGCTCGCAACCGCGGGAATGATCGGCGATCTGGTGGAGTCCTTGCTGAAGCGCGACGCAGCGCAGAAAGATGCAGGTACGCTGTTGCCCGGTATGGGCGGTGTGCTCGATCGCATCGACTCGGCTCTTCTCGCGATCCCGGTGATGTACTACCTAATGCTGGCAACCACCTATCTGCGCGCAGGCTTCCGATGATCGAGCGCTACAGCCGGCCCGAGATGCGGGCGCTATGGACCGACGACGCGCGCTACGGATATTGGCTGCGCGTGGAACTCGCCGTCTGTGAAGTGCTCGCCGAGCGCGGCGTGATTCCCGAAGCGTCGCTCGCAACGATCCGCGCGCGCGCCGGCTTCGACGCCGCGCGCATCGCCGAGATCGAGCGCGAGGTGAAGCACGACGTCATCGCCTTCACCACCAGCGTCGCCGAGCACATCGGTCCCGACTCGCGCTTCATCCACTACGGGATGACTTCGAGCGACGTGATCGATACCGCGCTCGCGTTGCAGATCCGCGCCGCTGGCGACCAACTGCTCGCCGGCTGCGATCTCGCACTCGCGGCGTTGCGCCGCCGTGCACAGCAGCACAAGAACACGCCCTGCGTCGGTCGCACCCACGGTATCCATGCCGAGCCGACCACCTTCGGTTTGAAGCTGCTGGTGCTGCACGAAGCGCTGCGCCGCGGTCGCGATCGGCTCGCGCGTGCGATTGCCGAGGCCGCGGTAGGCAAGATCTCGGGCGCCGTCGGCACCTTCGCGCATCTCGATCCGGCCGTGGAGCAGGCCGTCTGCGCGCGGCTCGGCATCGGTTTCGAATCCGCCTCGACGCAGGTCGTCCAGCGCGACCGCCACGCTGCATTCGTGACCGCGGTCGCGCTCGTCGGCGCGGTGCTCGAGCAGGCCTCGGTCGAGTTCCGCCATCTCGCGCGCACCGAAGTCCGGGAAGTGGAAGAGGAGTTCTCGAAGGGCCAGAAGGGCTCGTCGGCGATGCCGCACAAGCGCAATCCGTGGCGCTTCGAGACGCTTACCGGGCTGGCGCGCGTGCTCCGCGGCTACGCCGCGACGGCGCTCGAGAACGTGGCGTTGTGGCACGAGCGCGACATTTCGAACTCGTCGGTCGAGCGCATCGTGTTTCCCGATGCGGTGCAGGTGCTCGACTTCATGCTGCACCGCTTCGCGGGCCTGGTGGAAAAGCTGGTCGTGTATCCCGAGCGGATGCGCGAGAACCTCGAGTCGTCGCGCGGGCTCGTCTTCAGCGGCACGCTGCTGTTGCTGCTCGCCGAAAAGGGGCTGACGCGCGAGGACGCCTACCGGCTCGTGCAGGGCCACGCGATGGACACCTGGGAAAAGGGCGGGCAGTTCCGCGATCGCGTACTCGCCGATCCCGAGATCGCACGCGTGCTCACCAAGGAAGAGATCGAAGACGCCTTCGATCTCGACGCCTCGCTGCGCAACATCGATGCGATCTTTGCCCGCACGCTGGGGCAAGGGCCCGAAGGGCGCGCGCTCTGATCCAGCGGCGAACGAAGATCATGAGGTGGGGATGATGAGGGCGCTGCTACACGTGACGGTGAAGCCCGACGTGCTGGATCCGCAGGGACGTGCGATCCAGCGCGGTTGCGCGTCGCTCGGCTATGTCGGCATACGCGACGTGCGCCAGGGCAAGCTCTTCGAGATCGAGCTGGATGCGCCCGACCGCGTGGCGGCCGAACGCCTCTTGCTGGAGCTCGCCGAAAAACTGCTCGCGAACCCGATCGTCGAGGACTATCGGGTCGTGTCGATCGAGGACTGAAGCTTTCCATCCACGAGACGGAGGTTCTGCGCTTGCCCGTCGATCCGAAGCTGCTCGCGTTGCAATGCGGCCTTACACTCGCGCGCACTGATTTCACCGGGCTCGGCACGCGCATCGAAGGCAAGGTGCGCGATTCGTATGTCGCACGGCGCGGAGCGCCTGGCCCACTCAGTCACCTCGACTGCGATCGCCGCACGCTCGTTGCGACGGACCGCATCTCCGCGTTCGACCGCGTGCTCGGCACGATCCCGTTCAAGGGTCAGGTGCTCAATCAACTCGCGGCGTTCTGGTTCGAGCGGACGCGCGAGGTGGCGCCGAACCACGTGATCGCGGTGCCCGATCCGAACGTGACGATCGGCCGCGAGTGTCGCGGTGTTCCGCTCGAGTTCGTCGTGCGCGGCTACCTGACCGGCGTGACCGACACGTCGATCTGGACGGCTTACGCGCGCGGAGACCGCTTTTACTGCGGTCACCGATTGCCCGAAGGGCTGCGCAAGCACGACCGGCTGCCGCGGCCGCTGCTGACGCCGACCACGAAGGCGGAGCAGGGTGCCCACGACGAATTGACCTCGCGCGACGCCGCGATCGAGCACGGCCTCGCGAGCGCCGAGCTGTACGACCGCGCCGAAGCGATGGTGTTGCGGCTTTTCGCCGAAGGGCAGCAGTGGGCCGAGAAACAGGGCCTGATCCTCGTCGACACCAAGTACGAACTCGGTTTCGACGGCGCCGGCACACTCACCGTCATCGACGAGATCCACACGCCCGACTCGTCGCGATACTGGTATCTCGACACCTACGAGCGCGCGATGTCCGCGGGCGCCGATCCGAAGGCGATGGACAAGGAGTTCGTGCGGCGCTGGTACGCGGAGCAGGGCTACAAGGGCGATGGTACGGCGCCCGTACTTACCGAGGCGGTGCGCTGCGAAGCCGCGCAGCGCTACATCGAGACCTACGAGCGGATCACCGGGCTCGCGTTCGCACCCGACCCCGAGCCGCCGCTGCAACGCATCCGCCGCAATCTCGGTCTCGCTTAGGAGTTTGCTTGTTCGCCGTCCTCCAGTTCCCCGGTTCGAACGACGACCGCGACATGGTCTTCGCGATGAAGAGCGTGCTCGGTGCCGACGCGCGACTGATCTGGCACAAGGATGCCGAGCTGCCGGCGGGCACGAAGAGCGTGCTGCTCCCGGGTGGCTTCTCGTACGGCGACTACCTGCGTTGCGGCGCGATGGCGCGCTTCTCGCCGATCATGACCGCCGTGACGCGCTTCGCCGCCGCGGGCGGTCCGGTGTTGGGTACCTGCAACGGATTCCAGGTGCTCTGCGAAGCGGGATTGTTGCCGGGCGTGCTGCTGCGCAATCGCGACCTCGCCTTCGTCTGCGAGCCGACGCATCTGCGCGTCGAGCAGGTGGCGGCGCCCTTCACGTCGCGCGCGGCGCTGGCGCAGGTACTGCAGATTCCGATCAAGCACGGCGAAGGGCGTTACCACGTCACGCCGGACGAACTCGCGCGGCTCGACGCCGCCGGCCAGGTGGTGCTGCGCTATTGCACGCCGGAGGGCGATGTGACCGAGGCGGCGAACCCCAACGGCTCGGTCGGCAACGTTGCCGGCGTCCGCAACGCTGCCGGCAACGTGATGGGACTGATGCCGCATCCGGAACACGCGGTCGAAGCACTGACCGGTTCCCTCGATGGCCGGGCGATCCTCGGTTCGCTGATCGATTTCGTCGGGGGCCTGCGATGACGGAAGCGGACGCGTTGCACGAGATCGAGCGGAGCGAGCCCGTCGTAGACCACCCGCTCGCGCGCGAGCACGGGCTCAGCGACGACGAATGGCACCGGATCCTCGAACTCCTCGGCCGCACGCCCACCTTCGCCGAACTCGGGATCTTCTCGGTGATGTGGTCCGAGCACTGCTCGTACAAATCGAGCCGCATCCATCTGAAGAATCTTCCGACGACCGGGCCCCAGGTTCTGGTCGGCCCGGGCGAAGGCGCCGGTGCCGTGGCGATCGGCGACGGCCTTGCGGTGATCTTCAAGATCGAGAGCCACAACCACCCGTCGTTCCTGTCGCCGATGCAGGGCGCCGCAACCGGCGTGGGTGGCATCCTGCGTGACATCTTCAGCATGGGTGCACGCCCGATCGCGTCGCTCGATTCGATCCGGTTCGGTCCGCTCGACGATCCGAAGCACCGCCGGCTGCTGGAGGGCGTCGTGCACGGCATCGGCGGCTACGGCAACTCGGTCGGTGTGGCCACCGTGGGCGGCGAGACCAGTTTCCACGAGTGCTATCGCGGCAACATCCTCGTCAATGCGTTCAACCTCGGCGTCGTAGAGGCCGCCGGCATCTTCCTCGGCCAGGCCAGTGGCGTCGGCAACCCGGTACTGTACGCCGGCTCGAAGACCGGACGCGATGGCATCCACGGCGCGAGCCTGCTCGCCTCCGCCGAGTTCGATGCCGAGAGCGATGCGAAGCGTCCCACCGTCCAGGTCGGCGATCCCTTCACCGAGAAGTGTCTGATCGAAGCCTGCCTCGAGGCGATGCGTACCGGTGTGATCTTGGGAATCCAGGACATGGGCGCCGCGGGGCTCACCTGTTCGTCGTTCGAGATGGCGAGTCGCGCCGAGACCGGAATCGAAATGGATCTCGATCGCGTCCCGCAGCGGGCTGCGAATCTGTCGCCCTATGAACTCTTGCTCTCGGAAAGCCAGGAACGCATGCTGCTCGTGACCCGAGCCGGCGACGAGCAGCGCGTGATCGACATTTTCGAGCGCTGGGACCTCGATGCGGTGGTCGTTGGCCGCGTCACCGGCGATGGTCGCATGAAGGTGCGCTGGCACGGGCGGACCGTGGTCGACATCCCGGTCGATCCCGTCGCCGCCAACGCACCGATGTACGACCGCAAGCAGAGCGTTCCCGTGGGTCTGGCGGCGCGCCAGAAACTCGACCTGGCTGTGATCCCGCTCGAGTCGGATCCGCAGGCCGCCCTCGAGGCCCTGCTCGATTCGCCGAACCTCGGCTCGAAGGCGTGGATCTTCCGCCAGTACGATTCGCTGGTGCAGGGCAACACGGTGATCGGCCCCGGCGGCGACGCGGCGCTGATTCGCATCAAGCGCGAGGACGGCACGCCGACGCGGAAAGCGGTCGCGATGTCGGTCGACTGCAATCCGCGTTGGTGTTGGCTCGATCCGCACGCCGGGACGATCGCTGCGGTGGCCGAGTCCGCACGCAACGTCGCGTGCACCGGCGCGCGGCCGCTAGCGCTCACGAACTGCCTGAACTTCGGCAACCCCGAGAAGCCCGAGATCATGTGGGAGCTGGCCGAATCGATCCGCGGCCTCGGCGAAGCGGCTGAAGCGCTCGGCACGCCGGTGATCTCGGGCAACGTGTCGCTCTACAACGAGACCAGCGGTCGCGCGATCTATCCGACGCCGACGATCGCCGTGGTGGGTCTGCTCGACGATGTCGAACGCCACGCGGTGTCGCACTTCGAGCAGGCAGGGCTCGCGATCGTGCTGTTCGGCGAGACGCGCGAGGAGCTGGGCGGGAGCGAGTGGCTGCAGTTGCGGCGGGGACTCGAGGCGGGTCTGCCGCCCAGCGTCGATCTCGCGCACGAGTTGCGGCTGCAGCGGCTGCTCGCGGACGTCATCGCCAGCGGTCTCGTGCGCACGGCGCACGACGTTTCGAGCGGCGGCCTCGCGGTTGCACTCGCCGAGTGTGGCTTCGGCGGACCCGCCGGCGTGCGGATCGGTGCGCAGGTCGAGTTGGCGGATGGGCTGCGGATCGACGCGCTGCTCTTCGGCGAGTCGACCGGTCGCGTGCTCGTCGCGACCGGCAATGCCGATGCGGTACTGGAGCGAGCGCGGGCAGCCGATGTTCCCGCACGTCGCATCGGTACGACGGGCGGCACGCGGTTGAGGATCGGACCGTGGATCGACGCGGAACTGGCTACGCTGGAATCCATCTGGGCGCGGGCGATTCCGCGCCGACTGGAGCAGGACTGAATGAGCTCGCCCCTCGAACGCCTCGTCGGCGCGCAAGCCGCCGCCAAGCTCGCCGCTGCGCGTCGAGCCGATCGCTATCACGATGCCTGCGGGGTCTTCGGTGTGCACGGTCACCCGGAGGCTGCGCATCTCACCTACCTCGGCCTGTATGCGTTGCAGCATCGTGGTCAGGAGAGCGCGGGCATTGCCACGTCGAACGGTCGCGAACACCACGTGCACCGCGCGATGGGGCTCGTCGGCGACGTCTTCTCCGAGAAGATCCTGCGACAGCTCCCGGGGCGTCACGCGGTCGGACACGTGCGCTACTCCACGACGGGCGAGTCGAGCCTGCGCAACGCGCAGCCTTTTTGCGCGACGACCGACGGCGGTCCCGTCGCGATCGCGCACAACGGCAACCTGGTGAACGCCGGCGCGATCCGCCGCGAACTCGAAGGTCGCGGTTCGATCCTCACCTCGACTTCGGACTCAGAGGTGCTGGTGCATCTGCTCGCGCGCTCCCGCGAGGGCGCGCCCGAAGATCGGCTGATCGATGCGCTCTCGCGCGTGAAGGGCGCCTACAGCCTGGCGATGCTCACCGACGACGCGCTCGTCGCGGCGCGCGATCCGTTCGGCTTCCGCCCGCTCTCGCTCGCGCGCCTGGCCGGCGCCTGGATCGTGGCGAGCGAAACCTGCGCGTTCGACCTGATCGGTGCGGAGTACGAACGCGACCTCGAGCCCGGCGAGGTCGTGGTGATCCGGCGCGGTCGCTTGCGCACGCTGCGCCCGTTCGCGAAGGCGTCGCGCGAAGCCTTCTGCATCTTCGAGCAGATCTACTTCGCGCGGCCGGACTCGAATGTGATCGGCCACAGCGTCTATCAGTTCCGCAAGGAGCTGGGTCGCATCCTCGCGCGCGAGCATCCGGTGGCCGCAGACATGGTGGTGCCGGTGCTCGATTCCGGGAACGCCGCGGCGCTCGGCTACGCCGAAGAATCGGGCATCCCGTACGAGACTGCGCTGATCCGCAACCAATACGTGAAGCGCACGTTCATCGAACCGTCGGCTTCGATCCGCGACTTCCGCGTGCGCATCAAGCACAACGCGCCGAAGTCGCTGGTGGGCGGCAAGCGCGTCGTGCTGGTCGAGGATTCGATCGTGCGCGGTACCACACTCCTCAAGCTGGTCGGGCTGATCCGCCAGGCGGGAGCGGCCGAAGTGCATGTTCGCGTTTCATCGCCGCCAAACATTGGACCGTGTCACTACGGCATCGATACGCCGACGCGTGAAGAACTGATCGCGCATCGCCACTCAGTCGAGGAGATCCGCCAAATACTGGGCGCCGATACGCTCGGCTATCTGACTGTCGATGGCTTGCGGGGCGCTGCGCGCAACCTGAAACACGGCATCTGCGATGCGTGCTTCTCCGACGACTACCCGATTCCCGTGGGCGACGAAGCCGATCCGCCGCAGCTCTCGCTGTTCCGCCCGGTCGAGCCGGACGAAGACACGGCTCCGGGCTCGTGAGCGCGTTGCTGCCGCGCGGCCGACTCGATCGCGCCGAGCTCGCTCGCGAGGTCGAGGCGGGTCGCATCGAGACGATCGTGACGGCGATTCCGGACCTCTACGGCCGGCTGGTCGGCAAGCGCATCCAGGCGCAGTTCTTTCTCGACGAGATCGTCGGCCACGGCATGCACGTCTGCGACTACCTGCTGGCGTGCGACATGGAGATGGATCCAACGCCGGGTTACGCATTCACCAACTGGGCGTCCGGCTACGGCGATCTGCACGCGGTTCCAGACCTCGGCACGCTGCGCGTCGCGGCCTGGCTCGACCGCAGCGCGGTCGTGCTCTGTGATGCGAGGGACGCCGAGAGTGGCGCGCCGATCGAAGTCGCGCCGCGTAGCATCCTCGCGCGTCAACTCGAGCGACTGGCCGCGGCAGGCTTCACTGCGAAGATGGCGAGTGAACTCGAGTTCTTCCTGTTCCGCGACAGCTACCACGAAGCGCGCGTGAAGGGTTACCGCGAACTGCGTACCGCCGGCGACTACGTCGAGGACTACCACATCCTGTCGAGTACCTTCGCCGAGCCGGTGATCGCGGCCATCCGCCGCGGCGCCGATGCATCCGCGATCGCTGTCGAGTTCTCGAAGGGCGAGTGGGGTCCGGGCCAACACGAGATCAACCTGCGCTATGCCGAAGCGCTCGAGATGGCAGACCGCCACGTGCTCTACAAGACGGCGGCCAAGGAGATCGCGGCGTCGCAGGGTCACTCGCTCACGTTCATGGCCAAGTGGCATGAGCGCCACGCGGGCTCGTCCTGCCACGTCCACATGAGCCTCTGGGACGCGGGCGAGCGGCCGGTGTTCTCGACCGGTCGCGAAGCCACGCCCGCATTCCACCATTTTCTCGGCGGCCTGCTCGCACACGCGCGCGAGCTCGCGTGGTTCTTTGCGCCGACGGTCAATTCCTACAAGCGCTATAGCGAAGGCACCTTCGCGCCGACGCGCATCACCTGGAGCGTCGACAACCGAACGGCGGGATTCCGCGTCGTGGGCGGCGGCCCATCGCTGCGCGTCGAGTGCCGGATCCCCGGCGCCGATGCGAATCCATATCTCTGCTACGCGGCGTTGCTGGCGGCGGGTCTCGACGGCATCGAGCGCAAACTGGATCCCGGTGCGCCGTTCGCGGGCGACGCGTATCGCAGCGCCGACCTGCCACGCGTGCCCCACACGATGGCGGACGCGATCCGCGAACTGCAGCAGAGTGCCTTCGCGCGCGAAGTCTTCGGCGACGCAGTCGTGGATCACCTGCTCCACTTCGCGCGCACGGAGCTCGCCAGCTTCGAAGCGGTCGTGACCGACTTCGAGCGCGCGCGCTACTTCGAACGCATCTGAAGCGCGGCGCGATGCGCAGTCCGCTCGTCGGGATCACCTGCTACCACCGCGAAGGCAAGGAACGTCCGCGCTTTGCGGTGCCGGCGTCGTACGTCGACGCGGTGCGCGCCGGCGGCGGCCGGCCGCTGCTGCTGCCGCCTGGGGACGATGACCCGGGGGCGTTGCTCGATGGCGTCGACGGCGTCGTGCTGTGCGGCGGCGGCGACATCGATCCGTCGCGTTTCGGCGGATCCGCGAACCATGATGCGATCTATTCGACCTGTTCCGAGCGCGACGCGTTCGAGCTCGCGCTGGTGCAGGAGTGCCTCGCGCGCGGCACGCCGACGCTCGCGATCTGTCGCGGATTGCAAGTGCTGAACGTCGCTCGTGGTGGCGATCTGCACGTGCATCTTCCCGACGTGGTGGGCGAGTCCGTCTCGCATCGGGTATCGCGGGAACGCCATACGCGTCACGCCGTCCGCATCGATCCCAGTTCGCGGCTGGCTGCGTTGCTCGGTGCCGACGATGTGACCGTTGCGTCGTGGCATCATCAGGCGGTCTCCCGACTCGGCGCGGGATTGCGCGCCGTCGCGTGGGCGGAAGACGGCACCGTCGAGGCGATCGAGTCGGATGACGCCCCGCGCATGCTGGCGATCCAGTGGCATCCGGAGCTGCAGGTCCGTGAGCCCGATCGCCGTCAGCTTCGGCTCTTCGAGGAGCTGGTGGCGATGGCGCGCCGGATGCGTTGACGCGCAGTCGCGGCCCCTCCGCTCGGTAAGGCTCGGCGGGCGACGGACCGATAGGCCCCGAAGAGGACCATGCCCGTCAGAACGGAAGATCCCGTAGCCGCAGTGCCGTCGCCTGCGCGCCGATTGAACCTCGCCTTCGACGATCCGAAGGCGTTCCAGGACGAGTATGCCCGCAATCTGGCGCGCGGCGGTGCCTTCGTCGGGACGCCCGACTCGTTCGAGCTGCGCGAAGTCGTCGAGGTGCTGGTGGAAGCCGGCTTTGCCGGCGAGAAGCTGATGCTGATGGCCGAGGTGGTGCACTGCGGCGGCGGTGGCGTCGCGGTGCAGTTCCTCGACTCGGCCCCGGAACTGCGCGGCAGGCTCGAGTCGCTCGTCGAAGCTGCGGATCGCGCGCTCGCGGAAGCAGCCGGGGAGTCGATCGAGGATGATGTCGTCATCGGTCCCGCCGACGATGAGTTCGGCGAGATCGAGATCGACGACGACTCCTTCGATCTCGATGTTGCAGGCTCCGAGCCGCCCGTCAGCCCCGAGGCCGCGACAAAGATCAGTGCTGACGGCGACCCGAATGAGCGGACCTTCGTCGCGCGCGCCGAGCGATCGCCGATGCGCGTGACGGTGCAGGTAAAGGGACCGACCGGGAAGGCGTTCGCGGCGCGCACGCGCGACCTCTCGCCCACCGGACTGCTCGTGTCGGTCGACGGCGAGGAACTGCCGATCGGCCGCAAAGTGACCGTCGAGCTGACGCATCCTACGACCGGTGAGAAGCTCGAAGTGCCCGCCAAGGTGGTGCGCCACGTCCAGGGTGAGGGCGTCGTTCCCGCGGTCGCGTTGGCGCTCCAACCCGGGGCGAATGCCACCGAGTTCGGGCGTTTCGTCGCCGACATGAAGCAGGTCGATGCCGAACGACAGCAGGGCGGCATTCGCGGGCCGCTCGAAGAACTCGGCGGCGCGAGCATGCTCCAAATGTTTGCCGCGCTCTCCAAGCAGGGCACGCTCACGGTGACACACGCGGGCGAAGAGGGCGTCGTCGCTTTCTCGAACGGGATGCTCGGCGTCGCGCAGGTCGGCTCGGTGATGGGCGTGAAGGCGCTCTCGCGCATTCTCTCCTGGCGCGATGGCTTCTTCGAGTTTCGCTCGCACATCGATCCGCTCGGCCACGCGCAGACCCAGATTCCGATGGAAGGCGCGATTCTCGACGCGTTGCGGCTGCTCGATGAGAGCAACCGCCTGTCGAGTCCGCAGCTCCCCGCGAGCGCGCGACTCGAGATCGCGCGCGACGAGCTAGCCGCGCTCGGCCAACCGATCGGCAAGACCGAGCAGGCCGTTCTCGAACTCGCTGCCGCGGGCTTCACCGTCCGCCGCATCCTCGACGTCATCCCGGAAGACGA
>JANLTC010000363.1:0-13306 GCA_031362725.1 Deltaproteobacteria bacterium
GGATTTGCAGCCGCCACGAGCTGGAAGTCGGCGGGAAAGACGAAGGTTCCGCCCGCTCGCGCCACGACGACGCGGCGCTCCTCGAGCACCTGGCGTAGCGATTCGAGTGTGCCGCGATCGAACTCGGGCAACTCGTCGAGGAACAGCACGCCGCGATGCGCGAGCGACGTCTCGCCCGGTCGCGCCGGTGTGCCACCACCGAGCAGGCCGGCGCGGCTCGCCGAATGGTGCGGAGCGCGAAACGGGCGCGCGCACAGCATCGGCGCTGCGGTCGCCAACCGACCCGCGGCGCCGTGAATGCGGGTGACCTCCAGGGCTTCCTCGAAATCGAGCGGCGGCAGCAGACCCGGCAGGCGGCGCGCGAGCATCGTCTTGCCGGAGCCCGGCGGCCCCGCGAGGAGCAAGCCGTGCCCGCCGGCTGCGGCAACTTCGAGCGCGCGTTTCGCACGCTCCTGCCCGCGCACATCGATCAGATCGGGAACGTCCGCGGGCGGCGCGGTGGGTAACGCAGGCCGCGGCTCGGGTTCGAGGCCAGCGCCGGTGGCCAGGTATCGAAGAATGGCGGGAAGGTCTTCGGCCGCGAGGATCTCGACATGCGGGCAGAGCGCGGCTTCGGTCGCATTCGCGCGCGGCACGATCACGCGCCTGCAGCCGGAATCGCGCAGCGCGATCGCGAGCGAAAGCGCGCCGCGCACGGACCGGACGCGGCCGTCTAGCGCCAATTCTCCGATCAGGCCCAGAGCGGGGAGTCGTTCGCCGTCGATCGCGGACGCCGCGGCGTGAATGCCGCTCGCGATCGGCAGGTCGAGTCCCGCGCCGCTCTTGCGCAGCGAAGCCGGCGCGAGATTCACGGTGATGCGGCGTTCGGGAAAGCGATGGCCGGCGGCTGCGATCGCGGCGCGGACGCGTGCCGTGCTCTCGCGAACGGATGCTTCGGGCAGCCCCACCACGTCGACCCGCGGCAGTTGCGCGTGGATGCGGACCTCGACCTCGACGGGAACTCCGTCGACACCCGACAGCACAGCGCCGAGCACGCGTGCCATGACGACCCCTCGTGGGACCGAGGATTCACGAAAGACGGGGGAGTGACGGGTGGGAATCGGAAGAGCGGGGCAGAAGGCAGGGCCACAAGTGACCCTGCCTTCCCCCTGTTCGGAGAGCCCCGCTAGGAGTGAGGCTGCTCTTCTCGAGTAGGTAGTAGCCGGCACACCGAGGAGGTGGCAGGGAATCCACTCGGGGTGCAATGCGCCATCAAACTCTTCGGGCAGGGTACTTGCAGAAGTGACCTCGTGTTCGCTGCTCACGCGGCGCAGCGGATCGGACAGCGCGCAAGAGCGCCTGCCGCATCCTTCGCCGCCCTCGAATCGCCAGGAGTTTCAATATGTTGTTCAAAGTACTCGAGCGCCGCGCCGCGCAACTTCCGCTGGTCGCATGCCTCGCGCTCGGTCTCTCGGCCGGCGGGATCGGTTGCGCTTCGCTTCCCGGCTCGAAGACCACCCAGGGTGCCGTGCTCGGCGGTGTCGTCGGCGCCGGTAGCGGCGCCGCGATCGGTCGCCACGGACACGACACCGCGGGCATCTTGATCGGCACCGCCGCCGGCGCGATCGCTGGTGGCCTGATCGGCCACTATCTCGACAACCAGAGCAAGGAACTCGGCGCGATTCCCGACGCGACCGTGACGCAACAGCAGGACCGGCTGGTCGTCACGTTCCCGGGTGACGTCCTCTTCGAAACCGGCTCCGCCACGCTGTCTGCGGGCGCGCAGCAGAGGCTGAGTTCGTTTGCGCAGACGCTGAACAACTATCCCGAGAGCAATCTCGTCGTGCGGGGCCACACCGACTCGACGGGCACGATGGCGCTCAATGACCGCCTGTCGCAGAACCGCGCGGAGAGCGTGCGCAACTATCTGATGGCGCAGGGTGTGTCCGGCACTCGCATCACCGCGACCGGCATGGGTGCGCAGTATCAGGTGGCGAGCAACTCGAACGAGGCGGGTCGCCAGCAAAACCGGCGCGTCGAGATCGAGATCATCCCGAATCAACAGCAGCTGCAGCAGCGCTAGTAGCAAAATTCGACCTGCCAGGGCGGCGGCACAGGAAACGAGTTGAGTGGCTACTGGTCGCCTTCGTTTTTCGGCAATATCGCCGGATGCACCTGCGCACCACGCCCTCGTTGGTCTCGTTGTTCCTGTCGATCGGGATGGCTTCCCCGTCCGCTGCGGATCCCGCCGCGGTGCGGGTCGTCGTCGAGTCGCCGCGGTCGGGCGAACGCGTCGAGAATCGCGTCGATCAGGCGCCGATTCGCGGCACCGCGACCTCCAGCGGCGAAAGGCCGTCCGAGTTCGACGTGATGCTCGTGCTCGACGTCTCGGGCTCGACCGAGAATCCGAGCGGCGCCGACGTCGACGGCGACGGCGAGATCGGTGTCGATCCCGCGCTGGAACTGTTGCCGCCGGGTTCGTTTCCGGAGGGCATGCGGTCGACGGACCCGGATGACTCGATCCTGCAAGCCGAGGCGCAGGCGGCGCGCGCGCTGGTGAAGGGACTCGATCCGCGCCGGGTGCGCGTGGGTCTTCTCACCTTCGCCGGCGAGGTCGATCCGACGACGAGCCAACGCCGTTCCTTGAATCAACAAGACGCGTGGCTCGAAGTGCCGCTCACGAGCGACGTCGGCCAGGTGCTGCAAGCGGTCGAGGGCGTCCTGGCGCGCGGGCCGCATGGCGCCACCAACTTCGCCGCTGGCGCTCGACTCGCGGTGCGCGAACTCGCGGGTCTGCAGGGCGCGCGCAGCCAGCCGCGCGGCAACGCGAAGAAGGTGATGCTGTTCCTGACCGACGGCTCGCCGTCGTTCCCGATCGGTCGCGGTGACACGACCGACCCGGGCGACATCGAGGCAGCGATCAGCGCCGCCAATCTCGCCAAGGCCGCCGGCATCTCGATCAACACCTACGCACTCGGGCCGATGGCGCTCGGCTCGCCGCAGGCGCTGACCGAGATGGCGCGCGTTTCGCTCGGCACCTACACGCCGGTGCGAAACCCGGGCGACATCATCGCGCTGCTCCAGGGCGTCAGCTTCGCGAACATCGAGGACGTCGTGTTCGCGAACCTGACGACTGGCGAGCTGTCGACCGACGTGCGCCTCAATCCCGACGGATCTTTCAACGGGTTCGTCCCGGTGCGCGAAGGAAAGAACCGCGTTCGCATTACCGCGCTCGCGTCGGACGGTGCGCGCGGCGAGGCGAATCTCGAACTCGAGTTCTCCCGTTCGCAGCTGACGACGCGCGAGATATCGACCGAACTCGATCGCATCCGCAAGATGAACAAGGAGCTGCTGCTGCTGCGCGAGCGCAAACGCATCGACGAGTTCCGCAACAAGGAAAAGAAGGACCTGGAGATCCAGGTCGAGAAGAAGAACTGAGGCTCAGGCGAGGCGACCGAGCCTTGCGAGCACTTGCTGCGCATCCGCGATGACGCGCTCGACGATCGCCCGCGCGGAAGGAATGTCATCGATCGCGCCGATGCCCTGGCCGGCCGGCATGCAGGTGCGCGTGTCGTCGATACCGTCATCATCGACGTAGTTGAAGACGCCCGAGCGCGCCGACTGGATCATTTGCGCGGGAAACGGCTGGATCTCGCTCGCGCGCCGCTCCCAGGCGTCGACGTATGGATTGGTGATCACGCGCATCGGCTTGCCCGAGTAGCAGCGCGTGATCTTCGTGTCGGCGCTGCCGGCGGCGACGATCCGCTCTTTGAAGCCGCGACCAGCGCGTGCTTCGACGCTCGCGATGAAGCGCGTCCCCATCCAAACGCCCTCTGCACCGAGTGCGAGCGCCGCGGCGAGGCCGCGCCCATCGACCAGTGAGCCCGCCGCGAGCACCGGGATCTTCACCGCGTCGACGGTCTGCGGGATCAGCGCGAGTCCTGCGACCTGGCCTGTATGGCCGCCGGCTTCGGTCCCTTGTGCGATCACCGCGTCGCAACCGGCGTTCGCGGCGGCGACCGCGTGGCTCACCTTGCCGCACACGACCATCACCTTGACGCCCGCGCGGTGGCAGCGCTCGATCACCGGCGCCGGTACGCCGAGTCCGGCCACGAAACACGCGGCGCCCTCGTCGATGATCACGTCGATCGCGGCGTCCACCGCGTCCGGCAACGCGGCCAGCATGTCGACGCCGAACGGCTTCGAGGTCAGGCGTCGCACGGCGCGCATCTCCTTGCGAATGCGTGCCGGGTCGGAGCCCGCCATGCCGAGCGTGCCGAAGCCGCCCGCCTCCGAGACCGCGGCGACCAACGCAGCGAAGGCGACCTCGCCCATGCCAGCCAGGAAGATCGGATGTTCGATGCCGAAGAGATCGCAGATCGGTGTGCGCAGCGACATCGCCGCTAGAGCGGCATCAGCGACGGATCGGTGATCTCGCGCTTCACGAGCTTGCCCTTGTCATAGGTCGAGATCACGTCGGCGGTCCCGTCTTGATTGATGTCTTCCTCGCGGCGCGTGAGAACGGTCTTGCCACCCTGCTGCTCGAAGTCCTCGAAGACGTCCGGCTTGCCATCGCCCTTGGTGTCGCGCTCGACGCGCACGACGACCTCGGCGCCGCCGCCGTCGATGCCATAGCTCGACCACGTGTCGAGTTGGCCATTGCCGTCGCGGTCCTCTTCGGTGCGGGTCAGATGCCGGTTCTGGTAGTGAACGATCCGATCGACGCGGCCCGCGCCCTTCGTGTCGTGGCGCTCTTGGACGAGCGCGTCGCCCTGGTATACGTAGAAGGCATCGCGTGCGCCGTTGCCGTCGCGATCGACCTCTCGCGACACCATGCGCCCATTGCCGTAGCGCTCCCAGGCGTCCGGCTTTCCGTCGCCGTTCTCATCGAGATCGCGCTCGGCGAGGACGCCGCCCTCGTAGCGACTCCACACATCGAAGCGTCCGTCGTAGTCGCGGTCTTCGTCGACGCGCAACAGCTGCTTCGTCTTCTCGTCGAAATAGCGCACCTCTTCCGGGTGGCCGTCGCGATCGGCGTCGAGACTGTGGGCGAGAACCGATCGCTTGCCTTTGGCGTCGGGCGTCGGGATCGAGGCGGCCTTCTCGTCGAAGACGGAGTCTGGCAGCTCGCGCAATCGCGGCGCGATCGGTGCCGCGCGCGGGTCGGACTTGACCGCGACCTCGGCCTCGGTCGGCGCCACGCTCGCGCGGCTGGCATCACGCGTGGTCTGTTCGCGGTCGATCTGATGAAGCAGCTCTTCCTGGCGCTGGAGTTCGCGCTGGATCTCGTCCTCGACCGAGTCGCGTGGCGGGACCTTTGCCTCGCCGTAGGTCCCGGCGATCGCCGGTGCGGCGAGCGAAATCGTTGATGTCCGCGCAGCGATCGGCGGCGATTGGAACGCGCAGCCTGCTGAGAGCAACAAGCTCAACAACAGCGAGGTTTCGACTCGCCTCGAGCCGAACGGCAACGGATGGAGGGGACGCACCATGGGACGGGTCTCGCGGCCGGCAACGTCCCTGTCTACCACACCGAGCGTTCATTCCAATAGTGCGACGCGGCGCGGCAGAGCGCGGTCGCCTCGAGCCCGCTCAAACGGCTGGAATCTGCCCGCCAGCGGTCGACTCCCCAATCAATTCGGTCTAAGGTGACGCGGTGCAGCGAGGTTCCATCTGCGCACGATCCAACCCGTCGCCTTCGGCGCCCGCGCCGAAGCGGTCGAGAGAATTGGCTAGAGCTGCGTCCGTTGGCTCCGTGATGGGCCTCTCCCGTTGGATGGGAATGGCCGATCCCCTCCGGGTTGAGGAGGTGCGGACGTGGGTCTGACGCTGATTCGGAAAAGCCGCGGGAAGCCGCCGAAGAAGAACCCCAAAGTCGCCCTGGTGCTGGCGGGCGGTGCCGTTTCGGGTGGCGCGTTCAAAGTCGGCGGGCTGAAGGCGCTCGACGACTATCTGATCGAGCGAAAGATCACGGACTTCGACGTCTACGTCGGCCTCTCGGCCGGATCGATCCTCGCCGTTGCACTCGCCGCCGGCGTTTCGCCGAGCGAGATGGTGAAGGTGCTCGAAGGCACCAGTCGCCGCATGGACATGCTCCGCCCCGTCGACTTCTACAATCCGAACTGGCGCGAGTTCATTACACGACCGGCGAAGCTGATCTACGACTTGTGCGCGTTTCTGCCTGGCATCGGCGGCGACCTGCTGCGCGCGCTGCCGACACTGCCCGACGCGGTTTCGCTTCAGCTCGCAGCGTTCGCACGCCGACCGACCTATCAGAATTTCGAAGTCGCCGCGATGGCACTGATCCAGCACGTTTCGCCGACGCGCGAGATCCCCTCTCTCACCAGCCACATTCCCTCGGGCCTGTTCGACAACGCCAGCCTCGAGCGCTGGCTGCGCCGCAACTTGGAGCGGATGCGGATCCCGAACGACTTCCGCGGCTTCTCGCGCAAGCGCGGCTGCGATCTCTACGTCACCGCCTGCGACCTCGACACCGCGGAGCGCGAGACCTTCGGTCCGGATGAGCGCAACGATATCTCGATCTCCGAAGCCGTGCAGGCTTCGACGGCGCTTCCGCTCTTCTACAAGCCCGCGCGCATCAAGGGCGTCGACTTCGTCGACGGCGGCGTGCGCCGCACCGCGAACATCGATGTCGCGATCGAGAAGGGTTGCGATCTGATCATCTGTTACAACCCGTTCCGCCCGTTCTTGAATCGCATCGACGCCGAGGGTGGCGACACGCCGTACTTTGCGAACGGTCGCTACCTCTCCGATCGCGGCATGTTGATGGTGCTCAACCAGGTCTTCCGGACACTGCTGCATTCGCGGCTCAAGCTCGGACTCCAGCGCTATCTGACCGACGACCGCTTCCAGGGCGACATCCTGCTGTTGGAACCGCGTGAGCGGGACTCCGAGTTTTTCAACGTCAACCCGCTCGCGTTCTGGAAGCGTCAGGATGCCATCCATCACGGTTTCGAGTCGGTGCGGCTCACGATCGAACAGAACTTCGAGACGGTGCAGGACGTGCTCGGCCACTACGGGCTGGCGATGAGCCGCGATGCCGCGCGGCGCCGCGCGGATCGAGTGCGAACGGAGCGCGGCTGGTCAGCGCCGGCGCCTGAGGCGCCGGCGCCGCCGCGCGGCCGCACGCCGCTGCGGATCGTTCGCACCGAGACCGGCTGAGCTAGCGCGCCCGGGCGACCGTTCGGTCGTAGGGGTGGCCCCGCGGGGTTGAGTCCGCTAGGTTACGCGCGAACCCCGCCCCCCGAGTGCGGTTCGCTGTGGGACCCCTTCGGGTCCGATTGGGTTTTCCCATGGCGTGCACGTGAAGGGTTGGAGACAGCGCATGTGTACGCTGGTCGCCCTCCACCGCTGCACGCCCGGCGCGTTCCTCTGGATCGCCGCCAACCGTGATGAGTACGCCGATCGTCCTGCCGCGGGCCCGTCGTTGCGAGAAGGACGCACCGGGCCCGTCGTTGCTCCGCTCGACCTACGCGCGGGCGGAACCTGGTGGGGCGTCAGCTCGCAGGGAGTCTTCGCCGCGCTGACGAATCGTCCGACTCGCGAACTCGATCCGACCCGGCGCTCGCGGGGACAACTCGTGCTCGACGCGCTCGCCGCGGATTCCGCGCGTTTGGCCACCGACATGCTCGGCCAGCTCGGCACCGATCTCTACAACCCGTTCAACCTTTTCGTGGCCGATGAACAGCACGCCTTCGCAATCGTGTACGAGGGCGCACCCCGCACGATGACGCTCGATCCCGGCGTGCATGTGATTGGCAACGCGGATCCGAATGCGCGTGACGTCCGCAAGATTGCCCGCACGCTCGACCTCGCTCTGGCGGTCGCGGCAGGTCCGGTGGCGCAGATCGGTCGCGGTCTCACGGACATCTGTCGCACGCACGAAGCAGGCGACGACGCGCTGGCGAGCACCTGTGTGCATCGCGGCGGCTACGGCACGCGCAGCTCGACGCTGCTGCGTCTCGGTTCGGACGGTGACCTCTTGCAGCACGCGGACGGACCGCCCTGCACGAATCCCTATCGCGATTTCACTCCTCTCCTGGCACAGCTCGGCAGCCCCGCCTTGCTTCGCACGGGAGAGACGGCGGCGAGGAAGGCGAGTTGAGGAGAATCGGCAGCAACATCCGCAAGCAGAATTCCGATGCGAAGGCCCATCGGGTGATCAAGAACATCATCCGCTACACGACTGAGGAGTCGCCTCGCAACGAGTACCCGAAGAAGATCGTGTCGCCGCCCCAGCCATCCGGCTGTTGCAATGACGACAACCGCGAGGTCGTGGGGAACACCCGCGAGGTCGACGGCTTCAAGTTCGCGTACAAGATCTGCCGCAAATGCGGCTATGCGCTCAAGTTCTACTACCCGGCGACAGCTGGCACGAGCGAGGCGGTGCAGAACTACCGCCAGTGGAAACGCTACATGGCCCACTAGCCGGGGCTGATGAGACTTCGATCGACGAACAGGGCGGTTCCCACGGGAGCCGCCCTGTTCCGTTGTGGGCGACGGCTATGTTCGGTCGCGATGGTGGCGTCGCCCGCGCTGTTGCCGATCCACACACTCGAAGACGCCGCCGCGTTTCTCGAAAGCCTGGTCAATCACGAGCGGCGGACCGACGTTCCCTATGAGCGCTTCGATCTCGCACCGATCCGCTTGCTGCTCGCGCGTGTCGGAGAGCCACAGACGCGGCTGTCGATCGTGCACGTCACCGGCTCGAAAGGGAAGGGCTCGACGGTCCTGCTCACCGAGGCGGTGTTGCGAGCGGCAGGCGAACGCGTCGGCACCTTCACGTCGCCGCATCTCTCGCGATGGACGGAACGCTTTCGCATCGACGGTCGCGACGTCGACGGCTCCGCGCTCGCGTCGGCACTCGAGCAATTGCGCCCGCACGTCGCTGCGCTGCGCGTCGAAGATCCGGCTCGCGCGCCAACGTTCTTCGATGTCACCACCGCCGCCGCCTTCCTGCTCTTCGATGCGGCACGGCTCGATCGCGTCGTGCTCGAGGTCGGTCTCGGCGGACGTCTCGACTCGACCAACGTCGTCGACTCGGCAGTCGCTTGCGTGACGACGATCGAACTCGAACACACCGACAAGCTCGGCGATACGCTCGCGGCGATCGCTGCCGAGAAGGCCGGGATCGTGAAGCCGGGACGGCCCGTCGTGGTGGGCGCACTGGCGCCCGAGGCCGAGGCCGTCGTGTTGGCGCGTGCGCATGCGGTCGGCGCGCCAGCCCGTGTGCTCGGCCGCGACTTCCACGTCGAGGTCGACCGTGCAGACGTGGACGGGATCTCGCTGCGGCTGCGCGACGGGCAACTCGAGGTCGAAGCGACCCTTCCGCTGCTCGGCGTCCACCACGCCACGAATGCCGCGTTGGCGCTCGCCTGCGTGCGTGCGCTCGGCGCGCATGACCCGCGAAGGCTCGCCGACGCGGTGCGCAGCAGTTTTGCGAGCATCGAACTGCCCGGTCGCATCGAAGTCGTCTCTCGCGCGCCCTTCATCATCGTGGACGCCGCGCACACAGCCGCCTCGGCGCGCGCGCTCGCCGGCGCACTCGCGCTCCTGCCGCGCAAGACGACGCATCTCGTGCTGTCGATTTCGGCGGGCAAGGATCTCGTCGCGATCCTCGATGCGTTGCTGCCGCTCGCGGATCAGGTCACCGTGACGCGCGCGGACCCGAGTCGCTCGCTCGATCCCGCCGAGATCGCGGTCGCGGCGCGCACGGCGCGGCCGGCACTCGCGCTGCGTGTGGTTCCGAATCCGCACCTCGCACTGCGCGCTGCGCGCGAGTCGGTGCCGGAGGACGGACTCCTCGTCGCAAGCGGCTCGGTCTATCTCGCAGGGCTCGCGCGACGGCTGTGGCGCGTCGCGAGTTCGCAGCCGTAGGCGCGCCTGATCTGATCGCGTGTGTCGCCCGGGGCCTGCGCCTGCCATGCATCTGCGATGCCGGCTGGCTACTGCGTTGCGACCGCGTCGCGCAGCGCACGGATCACGACGCCGGGACTGAAGCCCTCGTGCGGCGGCGGTGCTGCGGGCGGGCGATTGCCCGTCAGCGCGCGGGCCGCGCGCGCCAGACTCGCGGTCGAACGCCGGAGTCGCTGGCTCGTCATCTCGAAGTTCGACGGTCGACTGCGCGCCAGCCACAACGCGCGCAGGCGCGCGAGCAGCGCACGCTCGTCCTTTGCGAGTTGAACGCATTCGCGCGCGAGTTGCCGTCGCGCGGTGACATCGAGCTTCGCCGGTCGCTCGCGCCAGCCGACGTACGCGAGCCCGGCGAGTGCCTTGCGCAGTGCGTGGATCGAGGCGTCGGCCGCGTAGAGGAGTTCCCCGTGCGCAATCGGATCGCGCGCAAAGCGAGCTGCCGCAGTGGCGAGCCGCTTGCGTGTACGCTCGAGGCGCACGCGACTCCTGCGCAGCACAGCGGGCTTCGCGCCGCGTACGAAGTAGGCGAGGTCGAGGTCGTCGAAGAACAGCAACTGAAGCGCCGAACCGTTGAAGATCTCGAAGCCAGCGTCGTGTACCGCGCCCAGCTCGCGGTAGAAGCGCGCCGACTCGCCGCTCGTATCTCCGAACACGAGACGCGCGAACGCGCGGTCGAAGCGCGCCGGCGTTTCGTCCCCCGACCAGGCCTGCTGCGCCGCCCATGCGTAGGGAAGCCACGAGTTCCCTTGCAGATTGTAGTGACCGAAGTCGCCCCAATCCGTGACCAGCAATCCTCCCGCTCCGTGACGCCGACCGGCGTCGGCCCAGCGCGTGATGTTGGTGACTGCGTTCTCCAGGCGCGGGAACAGGCAGTTCCACGAGGATGTGCCCGGGCACACCCAGAACGCAAGCCCGTGTTCGGCAAAGCGCCGCACCTTGTCGAAGTCGTGGTCGGCCTCGTACCACCAGTCGAGGAAGATCACGTCGCGGCCGAACTCCGCGATCCGCTCCGGGTGCTTGTGCACGAAGTCCGCCCAGACCATCAGCTGGCGCCGATGCTCGCGCGCGAATTCCCCCAGATGTTTGACGTGATCGAGGAGCAGCCCGCCAGGCCCGAGCGCATCCGCCATCGCCTTCGACTTCCCCCGACCGAGATCCCACGGCTCGTCGCAATCGACACAGAAGAGCCGTGAGCGGAAGTTCGGCAGGTACTCGTCATAGAGATCGCGCAACAGCTGGTAGGAGCCCGGCTCCGCGCAGGCGAGCGTCCAGCGCGAGTCGGTCTCCGCGAGCTGCTGGTACTCGGGGAGCGCGAGAACGTGCTCCATGTGGCCGAGCGACTGAAGGTTCGGCACCAGCTCGACGTGGCGTGCGGCCGCGTATGCATCGAGCTCGCGCAACACCTCGGCCTCGAGCGGCGACGCGTCGGCGCCGATCTTCGGGTGGCGTCGGAAGCGGAAGGTGTGTTCGACGTAGAGCATCAGCACGTTCAGCTTGAGCCGCACGCAGAGATCGACGAGCGCATGCAGCGCATCGGTCGTGGGCACCTTGCCGCGCGACACGTCGAGCATGATCCCGCGCTTCGGGAAGTCGGGAGCGTCGTCGATCACGCAACACGGCAGCGCGCCGCGCGCGTCGATCAGCTGGAGTAGCGTCTCGACCGCGTAGCGCAGACCCGCAGCGCCCGACGCGATCGCCAGCACGCGATCGGCTTCTACGCGCAGCCGATACGCGTCGCCGGCTTCTGCTTCGCGCCTCAGCTCGATGCAGGGGCCGATCCCGTCGCGACGCGCGTGCGTCTCCACGGGCAGGCGCAGGTTTTGCGTTTGCAGCAGCGCGTCGCGCAGCGCGCATGCGGTGGCGAAGTCACTTTCACTCGAGGAGGCGTCGAGCACGATCGGGATGTCGCCGCGCAGGCGGAAGCGACCGGGTTGCATCGCGATGTGGCGCGGGCGCGGTAGCAGTAGCGGCAGAGCTGCAGTCGGCGTGGACATCGGGGGCGCAAGCTAGTGCAGCCTGAGACGAGTTGCTGACTCGACCGCGAGCCTGATGGAATCCGATCGCCTTTGACTCGCTGCGCGCTCCGCTTACGTCGGCCTGCGGCCGAACGCGATGCGCCCGGACCGGCATCTCGCACTTTCGTGCGAGAGGAGGGGTTGCCAGTCCGGGCGCGGTGGACCGCGAGGCTCTGTGTTGTGACCTAGCCCTAGAGCAAGGTGCATGCCGACTCGGCGTGACGCCGCTCGGAGTCGATTCGCGCAGCGAGTCTGCAGCGGCTCGGCAGCGGTATTGCAACCGCCCGGCAAGCGCTCGGCAGAGCCGCAAAACGGGGTGACGAAATTTGCGTCACTGCGAACCGCGTTGCGTCCGATCGGGGCGCCAGCACGGTCCGAGACCGTCGTCGCCGCCGAGCGATCGACGCCGGGGCCAACGCGAGTCGATCGCAGCAGGGCCGCGGGTATACTGGCGCGCCCATGGTTTCCCCCCCCGTCCTGCGAAGCGCTTCGTCTGGCATCCTCTCGGCGACGCGCGTCTTCGCGCGCGGGCGCGACACGAATGCCGACGGCCTCGCAGGGGACGAGCGACTCGACGAAGCGGCACTCTCTCTGGGTGAAGTCCGCGTTGGATCGCTCGCCGTCACGCTCACCGTCGCGAGCGACGACCGCGCTGCGACCTTTTCGCTGCGCGTGCAGAACACCGGCAAGACGCCGCTGCGTCTCGAGTCGCTGGGTGTCGGCTTCGCGTGGAGCGCGCCTGACACCGCGCAGCTGCGTTTCCTGCGACAGGGGAACCAGTCGTGGTCGTTTGCCGGAGGCGCGGTGCTCGATCCGGCCGGTACGCCGTCCTTCCCGTCCGGGCCCTGGTTGCGCGGCTTCCATCACAGCACCTGTGAGATCCCGGCCGATCGGGCCGGCTGGTGGGAATCCGATGGCGTGACCGTGCTCCGCGCCGGTGCCGCGGCCTGCAGCGTCGGCGCCCTCGAGAGCGGCATTGCATTTGCCGTCGTCTATCTGCGTCGCGATGGCGACCTCTTGCGCCTCGAAGTCGAACAGCGCATCGAGCGCCCGCTCGATCCGGGCGAGTCGATCCACGTCGAGCCCGTGCGCGTCGCGATCGGCGACGACTCGAACGCGCTGCTGGAAGCGCATGCCGAAGCGCAGGGGCGGCGCGCGGGCGCGCGCGCCTGCGCACCCTTCCAGGCGGGCTGGTGTTCCTGGTACCACTTCTTCCACGACGTCAGCGAGGACGCCTTCATCCGAAATCTCGACGCGCTCGTCGCCGCGCGCGAAGAGATTCCGATCGAACTCGTGCAGCTCGATGACGGCTACCAGCGCGCGATCGGCGACTGGCTCGAAACCAACGAGAAGTTTCCGAGCGGCCTGCCGGCGATCGCGAG
>JANLTC010000380.1:0-7489 GCA_031362725.1 Deltaproteobacteria bacterium
GCCGCGGTGGCGGCCGCGCGTGCCGCCTTCGGCGGGCGCATCGACATCCTGCACAACAACGTCGGCATCACCTCGATGGGCGGCCCGGTCGAAGAATCGATCGAGAGCTGGGAACACGTGATGCGCTCGAACCTGACCGGCGCCTTTCTCACCTGCAAGGCGGTGCTGCCGGTGATGGTCGAACAGGGCAAGGGTGCGATCGTCAACATCTCGTCACTGGCGGCGATCCGCTACACCGGCTATCCGTACAGTTCGTACTACGCGAGCAAGGCCGGCCTGAACCACTTCACGATCGGACTGGCCCTGCAGTACGCGCGCCAGGGCATCCGCGCCAATGTGATCATGCCGGGACTGATGAACACGCCGATGGCGATCGAAGGAATCTCGCAGGCGCTTGGGATCGCCCGTGACGACCTGATCCGCCGGCGCGATGCGCAGGTGCCGCTGCGCGGCAAGATGGGAACCGCCTGGGACGTCGCCTACGCGGCACTGTTCCTCGCTTCCGACGAAGCCCGCTTCATCACGGGCGCCGTGCTGCCGGTGGATGGCGGTCAGAGCGCGCGGGTGGGATGAGCCGCCCTTTCGGATCGCGGTGGTCGGCCTTGCCGCTAGAACTCCGCGGAGCCGGGCGTGCGCGGGAACGGGATCACGTCGCGAATGTTGGCCATGCCGGTCGCGAAGAGCAGCAGGCGTTCGAGGCCGAGCCCGAAGCCCGCGTGCGGCACCGAGCCGTGGCGACGCAGATCGAGGTACCACCAGTACTCCGCGGGATCGAGCCCGCTCTCGCGCATCCGGCGTTCGAGGATGTCGCGCCGGTGTTCGCGCTGCGAGCCGCCGATGATCTCGCCGACGCGCGGTACCAGCACGTCCATCGCTGCGACGGTGCGCTCGCCGTCGTCGAGGTACATGTAGAACGCCTTCACCTCGCGCGGATAGTTCGTGACGATCACCGGGCGCTTCACGTGTTCTTCGGTGAGCCAGCGCTCGTGCTCGCTCTGCAGGTCGAGTCCCCAAGCGACGGGGAACTCGAAGGCGCGACCGCTCTGCTCGAGCCGCGCGACGGCATCGGTGTAGGTCATCCGCTCGAAGGGTGTCGCGACGACGTGTTCGAGTGCGGCGACGACGCCCTTTTCGATGCGCTCGTCGAAGAAGCGCAGGTCACCCTCGCAGCGGTCGAGCAGCTCGCGCAGCACGGCGCGCAGGAACTCTTCGGCCAGCGCGGCGTTGCCGTCGAGATCCTGGAACGCGACCTCCGGCTCGATCATCCAGAACTCGGCGAGATGACGGCTCGTGTTCGAGTTCTCGGCGCGAAAGGTCGGCCCGAAGGTGTAGACGCGCGACAGTGCGAGCGCGCCGATCTCGGCTTCGAGCTGGCCGGACACCGTCAGGAAGGCCTGGCGACCGAAGAAGTCCTGGCTCCAGTCCGTTGCGCCTGCGGGCGTGCGTGGTGCGGACGCCGGATCGAAGTGCGTCGCGCGGAACATCGAGCCGGCGCCTTCGCAGTCCGAGGTCGAGAGGATCGGCGTGTGCAGTTCGAGAAAGCCGCGCTCGTCGAAGAAGCGGCGGATCGCGCGCGACGCCGCATGGCGTACCCGCATCACCGCGCCGAGCGTGTTGGTGCGCATCCGCAGATGGCCGAGCGTGCGCAGGAACTCGAACGAGTGGCGCTTCTTCTGCAGCGGGTAGTCGTCACCGACCGGACCGACGACGGCGATGCGATCGGCGCGAATCTCGAAACGCTGACCCGCAGCCGGTGACAGGGCGAGTTCGCCCTCGGCTTCGATCGCGCAGCCGGTGCGCAGCGCGGCGACCTCCGTCGCGTAGTTCGCGAGCGACGGCTCGGCGACGACCTGGATGCCGGCCATGCAGGAGCCGTCCGAGAGCTCGAGGAACGACACGCCCTTGCCATGGCGCGCGGTGCGCAGCCAGCCTTGGACGACGACGCGACCACCGGGCGCTTCGCGCGCGAGTAGCGCGGCGACGCGGACGGCGCTCAACGCGCTGCCCCAGAAACACCGGAGGGCTGCGCGGCGAGTCGTTTCGCGAGCAGCCGCACGGCGGTCGCGACCTCGGCGGGCGGTGCGGCGGTGTAGCAGAGCCGCGCGAATCCCTCGTAGTCGCGCCCACTCGATGCGCCGGGCGCCAGCACGACGCCGTCTTCGAAGACGTCTTCGAGGAAACCGAGCATGCCGCGCTCGTCGAGGCGGCCCTGCACGTCGAGAAACAGGAACGTCGAGCCCTCGGGCGCGGGCAGGCCGAGCACCTGCGCCGCGTCGGCACCGGCGCGGCGATAGTGCTCGCGTGTCTCGACGAGCCACGCAGCGCCGTCGCGCAGCGCAGCGAGCGCCGCAAACTGCGCAGGCGCCGCCGCGCAGTAGGTCGAATGGGTGTGCAGTTTGTGGGCGCAGGCGACTACGTCGCGCGGTCCGACGATGTAGCCGACGCGATAACCGGCCATGCCGTACGACTTCGAGAACGAGAACGACGTGATCGTCTGCTCCGGTGCAAAGCGCGCGAGCGACACGTGCTCGCCGCGATAGAGCACGTCTTCGTAGACCTCGTCGGCGAGCAGCCACAGGTCGTGGCGTTGCGCCCATTCGGCCAGCGCGGCGAGCCAGGATTCCGGCAACACACGCCCCGTCGGGTTCGACGGGGTCGAGACGTAGAGCGCGATGCTGCGTTCGCTGCGCTGCGCTTCGACGGCTGCGAGCGCTGCGTCGAGGGAGTCGATGCGATCGAAGAACGGCACCTCGACCGGCGTCGCGCCGACGCTCTGCACGATGCCGCGGATCAGCGGCCAGAACGGCGCGAGGATCAGTATCTCGTCGCCCGGCGCTGCGATCGAACCCACGACGTTCGCGAGACCCGCTGTGGCGCCGCCGGTGACGAGCACCTGGTCGCGTTCGCAGCGGATCCGGTTGCGCGCGCGCACCTTCTCGACGATCGCGTCGACGAGCGGCGCGATTCCCTGCGTCGCCGTGTAGCGGTTGATGCCGGGATGCGCGGTCTGTTCGAGGTCCTGCATGCGACCGCCGACGAACGGATCGCGCCAGGTATCGCCGACGTGCAGTGCGTAGACAGGGCCTTCGCGCTGCGCGATGCGATCGCCGAGCGGCGAATACACCGCGCCGGGCATCGCGGCGACGGCGGGCGTGACGTGGGGCGGACGCGGCATCGCCGCGACGGTACTAGAATGCCGCGCGATCGACAGGAGGACCCGATGCAGACCCGCGAAGTCGCGCTGAAAGTGATCACCGACGGACTCGAGTTTCCCGAGGGCCCCGTCTGGATGCCGGACGGCAGCATCGTGCTGGTGGAGATCAAGGGTGGTCGCGTGACGCGCGTTTCGCCCGATGGATCGAAGCGCACGATCGCGACGCCGGGGGGCGGACCGAACGGCGCGGCGATCGGTCCCGACGGCGCGCTCTATGTCTGCAACAACGGCGGCTTCGAGTGGCACGACGTCGGCGGGATCACGCTGCCGGGCGAACAGCCGGCCGACTACAGCGGCGGTCGCATCGAGCGCGTCGACCTGGCGACTGGCGCAGTCTCGGTGCTCTACACGAGTTGCGACGGCAACGCACTGCGCGGTCCCAACGATCTCGTCTTCGATCCGTCTGGCGGCTTCTGGTTCACCGACCACGGCAAGACCCGCAAGCGCGACCGCGATCGCGGCGGCCTCTACTGGGCGAAACCGGACGGCTCGGAGATTCGCGAAGTCGTCTACCCGCTCGATTCACCGAACGGCGTCGGCCTGTCGCCCGACGGACTGCGCGTGTACGTCGCGGAGACGTGGACGGGTCGGGTCTGGTGGTGGGAGATCGACGAGCCCGGCGCCGTGAAGCCGGTCTTTGGCCTCGGCACCGGCGGGGGAACCCTGCTCGCGGGGCTGCCGCGTTTCCAGCTGCTCGATTCGCTCGCCGTCGATGCGGGTGGGTACGTCTGTGTCGCGACGCTCGGCAATGAACCCGGCATCACGGTGATCTCGCCCGATGGGACGCAGATCGAGAAGGTCGCGCTGCCCGACCCGCTCACCACGAACCTCTGCTTCGGAGGTCCCGATCTCCGCACCGCCTTCGCGACCCTTTCCGGCACCGGCAAGCTCGTCGCCTTCGCCTGGCCCCGCCCCGGTCTCCCCCTCGCCAACCCGAGTTGACCCGTGACTTCAGGACGTTCGTTGCGTCGTTTGCGTTGGGGACGCTCCTCCAAGCAATCGACGCAACCAACGTCCCCAAATCAACGTCTGGCACCGACGCAACTCACGCAACGAACGTCCCCAACTCATGGCGGGAGGCTCAGTTGGGCGGCGCGGGCGGTCGATGGGCCCCTTCGTGGACGATCAACGCGGGCAGTGGCTCGATGCGGTGGTGTGCGACTCGCTCGCGCCGACCGCCCTCGCCGCTGCGCTGGTGACGGCGCTTCTCGCGATCACCCAGCCACTGCTGGTCCCGCCCGAGGCGCGGCTCACGATCGTGGCGAGTTCCGTCGCCACTGCGTTCCTGCTCGGCTCGCTCTGGTTGGCGCTACAGCGCTTCCAACCGCCCACGCACCTGGCGCATCCGATCGCCGCGACGATCGCGCTGCTCGGATATCTGAACACGGGCGTGTTCTTCGCCGCGCTGTCCGACCCGCGCCACACGACGACGCTGATGCTGATCGTGATCGCGTCGGGATGTGTCGTGCTCTCACGGCGCTGGCTGGCCGCCCATCTCGCCGGCGCGCTGATGGTGTTCGCTGCCGCGGCATGGAGCGCACCGACCGACCCCACCTGGGCGCACTTCGGTGTGGCGATCGCGCTCGCGATGGTGATCGCCGCGCTGCTGCACGAAGTGCGGCTGCGTACGCTGCAGCGCCTGCGCGCGAGCCTCGACGAGCTGACCCACGAACTCGCCGAGCGCAGCCAGGCCGAGGACGCGCTCCGCGCCAGCGAGGCGCGCTTCCGCCAGATCTTCGAACTCGCGCCGGTGATGATGCTTTCGATGGACCGCGAGGCGCGCATCGCCGCAGCGAACGACAAATGGCTCGCCGAAACCGGCTATGCGCGCGATGGCGTGATCGGTCGTCCGGTGACCGCGGTGCTGACGCCCGAATCAGCCGAGGCGATGGTGCGCGAGTCGCTGCCGCGCTTCTGGCGCGACGGTGCGATCCGCGACGTCGCGATGCGTCTTGCGTGTCGCGACGGATCGAGCTTCGACGTGCTGCTCGACGCGGTCGTTCTCGCGATGCCGGACGGCACCGCGACGAGTCTCTGCGTGCTGCGCAACGTGACGGCGCACCGGCGCGCCGAAGCCGAGCGCGAACGCTTCCGCCATCAGCTCTTCGAGGCGCGCAAACTCGAGAGTCTGGGTCTGCTCGCGGGCGGCATCGCGCACGATTTCAACAACCTGCTCGGCGCGATCCTCGGCAACGCCTACCTGATTCTCGAGACGCTCGAGGCCGAGCATCCGGAGCGTCCGGCGGTCAGCGAGATCAAGGCCGCCGCAGAGCGCGGCGCGCTGCTGACGCGCCAATTGCTTTCCTACGCCGGGCGCGCCTAGGCCGAGCGCATCGCCGTCGATCTGTCGGAACAGACGCGGGAAGTGGCGGAGTTGCTGCGGCGCGTGCTGCCAGCCAGTGTCGCGCTGCGCTTCGAACTCGCGGACTCGCTACCGGCCGTCGAGGTCGATCCCGGTCAATTCCAGCAGGTGGTGATGAATCTGCTCCGCAACGCTGCCGACGCGGTCGGCGCAGCGGGTGGCGAGATCACCGTCCGTACCAGCCTTGCCCGCCTCGATCGACCCGAGCTGGCGCGCCTCGTCACCGGCGCCAGTCTCGAGCCCGGGGTGTACGTGCGTCTCGACATCACCGACGATGGCTGTGGTATGGACGTCGAGACGCGCGAGCGCCTCTTCGATCCATTCTTCACCAGCAAGGACAGTGGCCACGGCCTCGGTCTGCCGGTCGCGCTCGGTGTGGTGCGCGCGCATGGCGGCGGCATCGCGCTCGACTCCGAACCCGGTGTAGGCACGTCATTTCGCGTGTACCTGCCTGCCTCGTCGCGAGCGCCGGAGCTGCGCAGCGTGCCGGACTCGCCGGTGCACAGCGGAAGCGGTCGCGTGCTGATCGCGGACGACGAGGAATCGGTGCGCCGCGTGGCGCGACGCATCCTCGAACGACAGGGCTACGGAGTCGTCGAGGCCGCGGACGGCCTCGCGGCGGTCGAGTGCGTGCGCGAAGCAGAAACGCATTTCGTCGCTGCACTACTCGATGTGCGCATGCCCGGCGGCGGCGTCGAGACCGCCCGCGCGCTGCGCGAACTCGACCCGGAACTGCCGATTCTGCTGCAAAGCGGTTTCGACGCCGACGACGCCGCCGGTCGCGTCGGCGCCGAGGGTCCCACGGCATTCCTCGCGAAGCCCTACTCGCCGCGCGCGCTCGGCGAGGCGCTCGGCGCGCTGCTCGCGCGCGCGGAACGCACGAACAACTCATGAGCCTCGCCGCTCGCCTTCGGCTCGCTACGCGGGACGCCGTCTCCGTCAGTGCGCTGCGATCTCGTCCTCGAAGAGCCCCGTCTGCCGCCGCATCGCAAAGCGGATCGCGAGGTAGAGCAGCAGTCCGAGCGGCCCCAGCATCAGCGTGAAGAACAGGCAGGGCACGAGCAACGCATGCGGGATGTCGCGGCGCCGCGCATCACGCGCTTCCCAGGCGCCGACGAAGAGATCGAATACGAGGTAGTGGACCCAGCCGATGAACGCGAGCTGCGGCACCGCGAAGAGCGCCACCACGCCGGGCAGGCTGTTGAAGCTCGCGCCTTCCGGCGCTGCGGAACCCAGAAACGACGTCAGTGCGTACACCGAGTAGAGGCTTCCCAGCACGGCCGGGTAGAGCAGCGAATGGACGACCCTGCGCGTCAGCTCCCCGCGAGGCGCCAGCGCGAGCAGCAACCAGGCGGGCAGCACCGATGCGTTCGCGATCGTGAACAAGGCGTCGAGCGTCATGTCGTTTCCTCGGCGCGCAATGGACCCGTCCGCGCGCGTGTGGGATGTTACCGGCATGGTCGATTTCGAGTCGCTCGCTCGCCGGCTCGCGGCTGGCGGCCAGTCGCTGGGCGAGTCGCTCGCCGAGGGGCTCGGCGCGGGCGCGCGTGGCGAAGCGCGGCGCGTGCTGGACGTGCTCGTCGAGCGCGGCGACCTTTCGCGCGCAGAGGCCGACGAGATCGAGGCGGCCGTCGCGGATGCTGCTGCAACGCAGCGCCGTTGGGTCGATGACAACCTGCTCGCGCCGCTCGGCCGCGCACTTGGCGGCGTTGCCAAGGCGGCCGCGCCGGCCGCTGGCACGGGCGCATTGCACGATCGCCTCGCCGCGATCGAAGCGCGTCTCGAACGCATCGAACGCGCGATCGCAAAGCGCGACGATCCGAAGCGCTAGCCATGCAGCTCGGCGCGCTCGTCCGGATTCCGCGCACCTACAAGAATCTGCAGCGCCTGCGCGAGATCCTCGGCGTGATCGT
>JANLTC010000408.1:0-4406 GCA_031362725.1 Deltaproteobacteria bacterium
AGCGGATCTTGATGCTCTCGCTGGTTCAGAACTGGGTGATCGGTCCGGTGCTGATGTTCGCGCTGGCGGCCGTGTTCCTGCCCGATCGTCCCGACTACATGCTCGGCCTGATCATCATCGGGCTCGCTCGTTGCATCGCGATGGTCATCGTCTGGAACGAGCTCGCGAAGGGTGACACCGACTACTGCGCGGGCCTCGTCGCGTTCAATTCGATCTTTCAGGTCCTGTTCTTTCCGATCTACGCGTACGTGTTCGCGACGCTGCTGCCGCGCTGGCTCGGACTCGAAGGCGCGGCCCTCGACATCACCATTGGCGAGATCGCCAAGAGCGTCGCGATCTACCTCGGCATCCCGTTTGCGGCGGGATTCCTGACGCGCTTCGTGCTGGTGAAGGCCCGCGGCGTGGCCTGGTACCACGCCGAGTTCGTACCGCGCATCGCGCCGATCACGCTGGTCGCGCTGCTCTTCACGATCGTGGTGATGTTCTCGCTGAAGGGTGAGGCGATCGTGCAGCTGCCGTTCGACGTGCTGCGCATCGCGGCGCCGCTGCTCGTCTACTTCGTGCTGATGTTCGCGGTGTCGTTCTGGCTCGCGAAGCGCGTCGGAGCCAGCTACGCGCAGACGGCGACGCTCTCGTTCACCGCCGCGTCGAACAACTTCGAACTCGCGATCGCCGTCGCGGTCGCGACCTTCGGCATCCACAGCGGCGCCGCGTTCGCCGCGGTGATCGGACCGCTCGTCGAAGTGCCGGTGCTGATCGGGCTCGTCAGCGTATCGCTCTGGGCACAGAAGCGGTTCTTCCCGGATGCGCGAATCGAGGTCGCGGCCGCGCCATGCGCGACGCCCGCAGCACCCGACTGATCCCGATCCGCCCGCGCTGCAAGCGCCGATCGCTTTGCGATCAGGCGATCGCACCCGACTTGCGCAGCGCCTCGACATCGTCGCTCGGGAAGCCCCATTCGGCGAGCGCCTCATCGGTGTGTTCGCCGGCATGCGCGGGCGGCCGCTCGATCACGCCGGGCGTGCGGCTGAAGCGCGGCGCGGGACCGGGCTGCCGGACGCCTTCGACTTCGACGAAGGTGCTGCGCGCCTTCATGTGCGGATGCTCGGGCGCCTCGGCGAGCGAAAGCACCGGCGCGAAACACACATCGGTGCCTTCCATCACTTCGCACCACTCGTCGCGCGTCTTGGTCTTGAAGATCGCCGTGAGGCGCTCCTTCAACTTCGGCCAGCCGCTGCGATCCATCTGGTGCGGTAGCGCCTCGCCTTTGAGGCCGGTGAGTTCGAGCAGCTGCGCGTAGAACTGCGGCTCGATCGAACCGATCGAAACGTACTTGCCGTCCTTCGTCTCGTAGCAGTCATAGAAATGGGCGCCGCCGTCGAGCATGTTCGAGGCGCGTTCGTCGCGCCACCAACCCGACGTGTGCGCGCCGAAGATGATCGCCATCAGCGCGGCGGCGCCGTCGACCATTGCGGCGTCGACCACTTGTCCCTTGCCCGAACGCGCGCGCTCGAGCAGCGCGGCGAGAATCCCGTAGGCCAGCAGCAAGCCGCCGCCGCCGAAGTCGCCGATCAGGTTGAGCGGCGGCGGGGGCGGCGAATCGGCCCGGCCGATTGCGTGCAGCGCACCGGTGAGCGCGATGTAGTTGAGATCGTGCCCGGCGACCTTCGCGAGCGGACCGTCTTGGCCCCACCCGGTCATGCGCCCGAACACGAGTTTGGGATTGCGCGCGAGGCAGACCTCGGGGCCGAGGCCGAGTCGCTCCATCACACCCGGGCGGAAGCCTTCGATCAGCGCATCGGCCTTCTCGACGAGACGCAACACCACCTCGACGCCGGCGGGACTCTTCAGATCCACCGCAACACTGCGCCGGCCGCGATTCAGCAAATCCAGGTTGGGACCTTCGCCGCGCGGCAGCTTTGCGCGCTCGGCCCGATCGACGCGCAGCACTTCGGCACCCAGGTCCGCGAGCATCATCGCGCAAAACGGCCCCGGCCCGATCCCCGCAATCTCGACGATTCGGATTCCACTCAGCGGTCCCGGCATAGTTCGACGCTCCTAAGACTGGGAGTCCCGCGGCGCGGAACTTGCCGGGCATCCTACCGAAGGCCGCTTCCGCTCGCGCTGCGCCGCGGGAGTGATCCCGATCACTGCACCGCGGACGACAAAGGGCGATCGTGAATCAGCGGGCTTCCCCGCTGCGATCGAAATCGGGTAGGGTGGTCCAGAATCGAGGGCCCGAAGCCCCAGATACTTGGAGGATCCGGTGAAGGCGGGGCTGACGGAATCGACGCGAGGGATGCGGAGTCTGGGAGTGCTTGCGATTGGATTGGGCTTTGGCCTGGCGCTGGTCCCGGGGATGGCACGCGCCAATTGCAATCTGATCCCCGCGTCGACGAAGGAGTTCCGCTCGACGCTCGGGACGGTGGACCGCACGCTCGCCGTGCCCGGCAACCCGATCGCGGTCCGCGTCGATCTCGCCTGCAATCCGACTGCGCAGGGCTTCGATCCGATCGCTGCGAACAACCTCGTCACCGTGCGCTTCGTGCCGCCGGGGGCGGAGAGCAACCCCGCCCTCGCGACGGTAGTGCCGATCGCGCCCGACCAGATCACGCCCGCAAACTGTGGGGGTGCCGGGAGCCGTTGTGACACGCTGCTCTTCTTCTTCCCGGCCAGCACCGTACTCGACGCCGCGTTGCCCCCGATCGACGGCCTCGGCCTCGCGGGAGCCGTCGAGATTCGCGTCGAATCGCCGAGCAACGCGCTGCTCGCGGAGATCGGCCCGCTCTTCGAACCGACACTCTCGTGTTCCGACCGGCAGCCCGAAGCGGTCTTCGGACACCTGACCGCGATCCCCGAACCGAACAGTTTCGGCCAATTGGTGGGCGGCTCCGACACCACCCTCGAAGCCACCCTCGACGGCAACGGCGACCTGCTGATCCCGGTGGACTACAGCGCAGTGCTCACCGGCGGATCCGGCTCGGCGGTGTTCCGCATCCTCCAGGCCAGCGCCGACCTCGACGCATTCGCGAGCGCGCCCGGCGCCGCCATCGAGATTCCCGCTGCGCGCTACCTGCGCTCGTTCAATTTCGCCGGACGGCCGATTCCGCCGGTGCTCGAAACGACCAGCGATGGTCTGCAGATCTTCGGCACCGTCGACGCCAGGCTCTCGGTGATCCGCATCGCAAGGACCGATCCCGACGCACCGGGTGCGCCCCTCTACGACCTCTCCGACCGGCTCTTCAACGGCCGCGGGCCGATCGTGATCGCCAACGCAAGCGCCAACGCGCGCGAGAGTGCGCCGCTCGCAACGCTGTCTGCGGACGCCGAGGGCATCACCTTCGCGCGCTCCGAGGGCATCGAAGGCGATCTCAACGGCGATGGCGACAACTTCGACCGCGTGCCGCAAGTCGTCGACGTGCAGAGCGGCGTCGGCACGAGCGCCGGGCAGGCGGTCACCGAGGTCTCGCTCCCCGGTTTCGCGCGGCCGATCCTCGCGAGCGGCGGCGGCCACATCGCCTTCGGCGCGTCGGAGGCCCGCAACGGCTACGCGGCACAGAACGGCGACGGCGACGCGATGGACTCGATCTTCCGCGTCTTCAATCTCGTCGGCACAGCCGTACCGACCGGCAACACGACGATCGACCCGGCGCCGGCGGTAAACGGCAAGCCGCTCGCGATCTCGAACGACCTCGTCTTCTTCCGCTCGAACGAAGCCGACGACGCGACGCGCACCACCACCGGCCTCACGCCGACGGTGATCGAGCCCGCTCAGCAGCGGGGCGATTCCGTGAACCCCGCCGTTTCGGGCGACGGGCGCTACATCGCGTTCGCGTCGTCCGGCGGCAGGACCTTCACGCCGGTCGCGCCACCCAACGCCCTCGGACACATCTATCTCTACGACCGCATCGACGGCGACTACGAATTGATCGATCGCACCAGCGGCGGCACGGCTGGCGATGCGAGCGCCGACCTCCCGTCGATCAGCCGCGACGGGCGCTTCATCGCGTACCACTCGTCGGCGACCAATCTCGAGGGCGCCGACGTAGACGGCTTCCTCCCGGACGTCTTCCTCTTCGACCGCCAGACGCAGACGACGCTCTGTGTGAGCTGCGCCGTTCCGGGGCTCGTGACCGCCGTCAATGCCGACCTCACGGGCGACGCATCCTTCATCGCGTATGGCGGCGACGAGATCCGGATCTGGGAGCGCGCGACGCAGACGACGACCGACCTCTTGGACGAGTTCCCGCCCTATTCGCCCGACGCCAGCTACGTCCTCGAAGGTTTTGGTCCCACGATCAGCGATGACGGCCGCTACGTAGCCGATCGCTACTCGGTGCGGCTGAACGCCGATAACACGATTCTCACCCAGTCGCTGCTGCTCTTCGACCGCGACACCGCCCAAG
>JANLTC010000409.1:0-2010 GCA_031362725.1 Deltaproteobacteria bacterium
GAGCTATCCGATGGTGCCGCTCTTCGCGTCGCAGGGACTCGGCATCGCGCTGTTCTCGTACGCGGGCGGGCTCTACTGGGGCTTCGTTTGCGACTGGGACCAGTTCCCGGACTTGCACGACTTCGTGTGCGCGATCGACGCTTCTTTCCGCGAGCTCTGCGACGCTGCGGACGCAGTTGCCTGAAGCCGGGGCTTCGAATCACTCCACCGCGAGCCCGATTGACTTCGCTCGCCTTCGGCTCGCAGCGCGCTTCGCTTGCGGGCGAGCTCTGCGACGCAGCCGACGCGGCGGCTCGGGTGACGTTGCGCGCGTCGTCATGCGGCTCGCGCTCGTGGGCACGATTGCGACCGCGGCGTGCGAAGCTTCGGCCACCGTGAACGCCGTCGACCTCGATCTCTATTCCCGTCTGCTCGAGCGCCACACGCGGGTCGTCGCCGACACGGCCGGCGCGCGCGTCGACTACGCGGCGCTGCGCGCGGATCCCGAATGGCGGCAACTGCTCGACGGTCTCGCCGCGGCGCCCGCGCCGGCCGCATCAGCCGCGCGGGCCGAGCGACTCGCGTACTGGATCAACGCCTACAACATGCTGGCGATCGACATGGTCGTGCGGAACTACCCGGTCTCGAGCATTCGCGACATCGGCTCGCTGCTGCGCCCAGTCTGGAAGCGCGACGCCGGTCGCGCGGGCGGGCGCAGCGTCACGCTCGACGAGATCGAGCACGCCATCCTGCGTCCAATCGGCGATCCGCGCGTGCATGTGGCGATCGTCTGCGCGTCGACCTCGTGCCCGTCGCTCGCGCGCGAGCCGTTCCGCGCCGCGACGCTCGACGCGCAGCTCGATGCGGCCGCGCGCGCATTCGTCGCGAACCCCGAGAAGGGCGTGCGCATCGAAGCGGACAGCCTGCGGATCTCGAAGATCTTCGACTGGTTCCCGGAGGATTTCGCGGCGGGCGGCGGCGTACTCGAGTTCGTGCGCCGACATGCCTCACCCGCGCTGCGGGCCGCGATCGACCGCCTGGGTCCCGTCCCGCAGCTGCGCTATTTCGACTACGACTGGTCGCTCAACGAGACCGGGCGACCTTCGCGCTGAAGCGCTACTTCCAGGCACGGAGGACGAGTCGTGCGTGAAACCCTGGCCCTGGTGCTGGCCGGCGGAGAAGGCAAACGTCTCTATCCGCTGACGCGCGAGCGCAGCAAGCCCGCGGTCCACTTCGGCGGGCGCTACCGGCTGATCGATTTCGTGCTCTCGAATCTCGTCAACAGCGGCTTCCAACGCATCAAAGTGCTGACCCAGTACCGCGCGACTTCGCTGGTCCGGCATCTGGCGCGCGCCTGGACGCTGGCTTCGACGGTGGTGGACGAGTTCATCGAGCCGGTTCCGGCCGCGATGAACATCGGGCCGACCTGGTTTCGCGGCACCGCTGACGCGATCTGGCAGAACCTCGACCTGCTGCGCGACGTGAAACCGGTCGATGTGCTCGTCTTCGGCTCCGACCACGTCTACAAGATGGACATCTCGCAGATGCTCGAGTTCCACCGCGGGATGGGCGCCGACCTGACGGTCGCGACGCTGCGGGTTCCGCGCAGCGAGGCGCGCGCATTTGGCTGCCTGCACGTCGACGCCTCGGGCTGGGTGCGCGGTTTCGTCGAGAAGCCCGACGACCCGCCGGCGATTCCCGGCGATCCGGATCACACACTCGTGTCGATGGGCAACTACATCTTCCGCACCGGCACGATGCTCGCGGAACTGCGGCGCAACGCCGAGCTGAAGGAGACCAGCCACGACTTCGGCCGCGACATCCTCACCGACGCCCACCATCGCGTGAAGGTTGCCGCCTATGACTACATGACCCAGCTCTGCCCGGGCGAGGACAAGCACGCACGCGGCTACTGGCGCGACGTCGGCACCCTCGATGCGTTCTTCGAGACCAACATGGATCTGGTCTCGGTGCACCCATGCCTCAACCTCTACAACGACATGTGGCCGATCCGCGGCGTGATTGGCGGCG
>JANLTC010000061.1:0-17830 GCA_031362725.1 Deltaproteobacteria bacterium
CGCCAGGAGCGTACGCCGAGGATGTTCGAGCACGGGACCCTCCCCGCCCTGCGCCCGCGCCGAGCCACGATTCCGATGCGATCAGCGGCCGCACGTCTCCCAACCCGCAGCGCCCGGCGCGCGCACCGACTCCACCTATCACCCACGCGGCGCGAAGAGGATCACCACCGCCCCCGCGACGCAGAGTGCGCCGCCGAGTAGATCGAAGCGGTCCGGCGCGACACCCTCGATCACGCCCAGCCACACGAGTGACGCCGCGATGTAGATGCCGCCATACGCCGCATACGCGCGACCCGCGTACAGCGCGTCCACGCGCGTCAGGCAGACCGCGAAGAGCACCAGACTCACGATGCCGAGCGCCGCGATCCAGCCGGGCTTGCCATTGCGCAGCCACGACCAGAACGCGAAGCAACCGGCAATCTCCAGCAGCGCTGCGATCGCGAAGTACGCGAGCGAACTCACCCTGCGCGGACGCGCGCCGGCGCCGGGATCCCCAGCGCCTCGGCCAGATACGGCAGCGCCTCGTCCGCGAGCGACAGGTCTGGCGCGAGTCGTTTGCCGAGTCCCTCCGCCGTTGCGAGCGCAAGGTTCACCATCGTCATGTGAGAGCGGGCCTGGATGTGGTGACGCCGCAGGATGTCGAAGATGCGACCGATCTCGAGCGCGAGCTGCACGTTGCCGAGGCCGAGCAGCCGCAGCCGCTCGACGAACGCGCAGATCTCGCGCTCATAGGCGTCGTAGTCGAGTGTCGCGGTGTGCGGAGAATTCTCGTAGAACGAACGGGCGACGGTCTTGCCGTCACCCGTGGCGAACGAGAACAGCAGCTGCGCGTTCGTCAGGCGGTCCTTGTCGCTGAGCTCGCCGACCAGGCCGAGATCGAAGAGCACGACGCGACCATTGCGCTCGAAGCGCATGTTGCCGGGGTGCAGATCGGCGTGGACGAAGCCGTGCGAGAAGATCATCCGGCACACGCAGCGCATACCGACCATCACGACGTGGCGCAGGTCCACGCCGCTCGCTTCCAGCTCTTCCTCTCGCAGGCCCTCGATGAACTCCATCGTCAACACCTCATCCGAGCAGGCGTCTTCGAAGAGGATCGGGAAGTGCAGGTCGGGCTCGTCACGAAAGTTGGCGCGGAAGCGGCGGTTGTGATCGGCCTCGTTCCGCAGATGGATCTGGTGCTCGACGGCGTCGCAGAACGTCGCGACCGCTTCCTCGAGCGAGACCAATCGCAGCGACGGCAAGAGGCGCTCTGCAAAACGCGCCGCGACGAGCAGGATCGAGCGATCGAGTTTGATCTTCTCCGCAACGTCCGGCCGTCGCACCTTCACCGCCACGATCGCGCCGGTGCTGCGCAACGTCGCGCGGTGCACCTGTGCCACCGAAGCGGCCGCGACCGGCTCGCGTTCGAAGTTCGCGTAGACGGCGTCGAGCGGACGTCCGAGGCTCGTCTCGACGACCCGCTGCACCTCCGTGAACGGGAAGGGCGGCACTTGATCGCGCAGCTTCGCGAGTTCGCCCACGAGTTCGGGAGGGAGTAGATCGCCGCGCGTCGAGGCGATCTGGCCGACCTTGATGAAGGTGGCACCGAGCCGCTCGCAGAGCGCGACCTGGGCGCGGCCGAACGCGCGCACGAGGCCGCTGCGACCTTCGCGACGCAGTCGCGCCATTTCGCGCAGCAGCACCGCGACCGCGACGGCGCTGCCGGCCAACAGCTGCGCGATTCGAGCTGCGACATGGTAGGCGTGACGTGCGCGCGGGAATCCCGACATGGTGCGCAGCCTAACAGCCGCTCCGGGCACGCGAGAGCCCGCCTCGAAAGATGCTCTAGCCCGGCGCGGAGGCCACCGATACACGCTGACGGGTCTACCGCGGAGCTGTTCGATGGATGCACCTGCCTCGGAGCCGCAAGCTGCGCCGCTGATCCTGGTCGTCGACGACGATCGTCTGATCCGCGCGATGTTGCGCGACGGTTTGCAGCAGCAGGGCTTTGCGGTGGCAGAGGTGCCCAATGGGATCGAGGCGCTCGCTGCCTACGAGCGACTGCGTCCTAGTCTGGTGCTGCTCGACCTGCATATTCCCGAGCCGGACGGCTTCGCGGTCTGCACCTCGATCCGCGAGCGCCACCCGCAGGATCCGACTCCGATCCTGGTGGTCACGGCAGATGGCGATCCGGCTGCGCTCGATCGCGCCTACGCGGCGGGCGCCACCGACTTCATCAGCAAGCCGCTGCATACGGCGTTGCTCGCGCACCGGATCCGGTACCTGCTGCGCGGTTCGCGGGCGCTCGTCGAACTGGCGCAGAGCCAGCGCTCGCTGTCCCGTGCGCAGCGCATCGCCCGGCTCGGAAGCTGGGAGTGGAACCCGTACACCGGCGAGCTGCAGTGGTCGGGCGAAACGTTCCGCATCCTCGGCATCGACCCGCGCGAGATCGCGACCTGGGAGCGCTTCTTCAGCATCGCGCATCCGGCCGACCGCGACCGTGTGCGCGCGGAAATGCGCGAGGGAATGCGCAGCCAGCACAGCTTTCGCATCCAGTACCGCGTCGGGCTTCCCGACGGCTCCGTGCGTCACGTCGAGGCGCAGGGCGAAGTGGCGGCCGATGGGCCGGAGGACGGCGCGTGGATCTCGGGTACGCTGCAAGACGTCACCGAGCAAGCCCACACGCAGGCCCGCATCTCCTACCTCGCGAGCTACGACAGCCTCACCGGGCTCGCCAACCGACGGCTGTTTCACGAACAACTCGAGCGCGCGATCACGGCGGCCCGGGCGCGCGGTCACCTGGTCGGCCTGCTGTTCATGGATCTCGATCGCTTCAAGCGCATCAACGACACGCTCGGCCACGGCGCAGGCGATGCGCTGCTGCAAACCGTCGCCGAGCGGTTGCGCGCGCAGGTACGGGGCAGCGACATCGTCGGCCGGCTCGAGACCGAAGAGCAGGGGCTCGAAATCTCACGACTCGGCGGCGACGAGTTCACCGTGCTGCTGTCGAAGCTGGCGCAGCCCGAGGACGCCGGCGACGTTGCGCGCCGCATCCTGCGCGCGATCCCGGCACCGGTCGTTCTGGAGGGCCACACGATCTCGCTGTCGGCGAGCATCGGCATCGCGATCTATCCGGTGGATGGGGAGGACGTCGAGACGCTCGTCAAACATGCCGACGCCGCGATGTACTCGGCAAAGGCGCTGGGGCGCGACAACTACCAGTTCTTCTCACCCAAGATCAATGCGCTGGCGTTGCGCAAGCTGGCACTCGAAAGCAACTTGCGTAACGCACTCGAGCGCGACGAACTGCGCCTCCACTACCAGCCGCGCCTCGACCTCGAGAGCGGGCAGGTCGTCGGCGTCGAAGCGCTGCTGCGCTGGACCCACCCGGAACTCGGCATCGTGTCACCGCGCGAGTTCATCCCGCTCGCGGAAGAGGCGGGCCTGATCTCTCCGATCGGCGAGTGGGTGCTGCGCACGGCGTGCCGGCAGGCGCGCGTCTGGCACGAACAGGGGATCGGGCCGATCTCGATTTCGGTCAACGTTTCGCCGCGTCAGTTCGCGGAGAACGATCTGCGCGCGCTGGTCGGCGGGATCTTGCGCGAGACCGGTGTTTCTCCGCGGCTCATCGAACTCGAGTTGACCGAGCAGTTGCTGCTGCAGGACAACGAGGAGACGGCACTCGCGCTACGCGACCTGCGCGCGATGGGCGTCACGATCGCGCTCGACGATTTCGGCACCGGCTACTCGTCGCTGTCGTATCTCGCTCGGTTCCCGCTCGACACCTTGAAGATGGACCGCTGCTTCGTGCGCGACGTCGATGACGACCCGGCCGCGGCGGGCATCGCCAAGGCCGTGATCGCGATCGGCCACAGCCTCGGCGCGCGCGTCGTCGCGGAAGGCGTCGACACCTTCGAGCAGGAGGCCTTCTTGCGCGAGCATGGCTGTGACGAACTGCAGGGATTCCTGCTCGCGGGCGCGCTGCCGGCCGACGAGGTCGTGCGCTTCTTCTCGCCGCGCAGCTGACAGCCGGAGCGGGCGCGATACGCTCGCGCTCCGCCGGATCCTGCTGGAGGCACGCGTGAGCCACGCATCGTCGATCGACGGTCGCTGCGACGAGCGCTTCGCGCGCGTACGCGAGGTCTTCGCGGAGTCGTTCGCGAACGGATCGGAAGTCGGCGCGTCGGTCGCCGTTACCGTCGACGGTCGCCCGCTGGTCGATCTCTGGGGCGGCCATGCCGACGCCGCGCGCACGCGCCGCTGGCAGCGCGACACACTCGTGAATCTCTACTCGACCACCAAGGGCATGACGGCGCTCTGCGCGCATTTGCTCGCAGATCGGGGAGAACTCGATCTCGACGCGCCGGTCGCGCGCTACTGGCCCGCATTCGCACAGGCGGGCAAGCAGGCCATCCCGGTTCGCCAGTTGCTCTGCCATCGAGCCGGTCTCGCCGCGATCCGCCGCGACCTGTCGATCGCCGAGCTCTACGACTGGGACGCGATGACGAGCGCACTCGCGGCCGAGACGCCGTGGTGGGAGCCGGGCACGGCACACGGCTATCACGCCCTCACGTTCGGACACCTGGTCGGCGAAGTCGTTCGCCGGATCTCGGGCAAGAGCCTGGGGACGTTCTTCCGCGACGAGATTGCGGGTCCGCTCGGCGCGGATCTGCACATCGGTCTCGCCGCGAGCGAGGACGCGCGCGTCGCGGAGTTGGTGGCGCCGCAGGCGGCCGAGATGGTGCACGCGACGAGCGCGTTCTCGGGCAATCCGCTGATTGCGCGCGCGCTCGGCAATCCGCCGGCCGATCCTTCCTTCACCGCGACACGCGCGTGGCGCGGCGCCGAGATTCCGGCCGCGAACGGACACGGCAATGCGCGCTCCGTCGCACGGATCTACGCCGCGCTCGCGTGTGGTGGCGCGGTCGATGGCGTCCTGCTGTGTCGACCCGCAACGCTCGCGCGGGCGGCTACCGTCGAAGCGTCGGGTCCCGATCTGGTGCTCCAGATCCCCGTGCACTGGGGACTCGGCTACCTCATCAACGCCGACCTCGGGATCTACGGACCGAACCCGCGCAGCTACGGACATACCGGCTACGGCGGTTCGTTCGGCTTCGCCGATCCGGACGCGCGCGTGTCGGTGGGCTACGCGATGAACCGCATGGCGGCGACACTGACCGGCGATCCGCGGGGTGCGGCGATCGTCCGAGCGGTGTACGAGTGCCTCTGACGCAACGCCGCGTGGTTGACCGCATCGACGGGGCAGGGAATCATCGGCGCCATGCCCACCATTGAAGCCAACGGAATCGAAATCGCATACGACCACTTCGGCGACGCCGCGGGGCGCCCGCTGCTGCTCGTGATGGGCCTCGGCGCCCAGATGCTGCTCTGGGACGAAGCGTTCTGCGAGCGACTCGCCGACCACGGTCACTACGTCGTGCGCTTCGACAATCGCGACGTCGGGCTCTCCACCAAGTTCGACGCCGCAGGCGTGCCGGACATCATCGCGCTGATTGAGGGCATCGCGGCGGGCAAGCCAGCGTCCGCGCCGTACTCGCTCGACGACATGGCCGACGACGCGGCCGGGCTGCTCGACGCGCTCGGTCTCGAGACGGCGCACATCTGTGGCGCCTCGATGGGCGGCATGATCGCCCAGACGATCGCGATCCGGCATCCGCAGCGTGTTCGCAGTCTCGTGTCGATCATGTCCACCACCGGCAATCCGTCGCTGCCGCCGGCCACGCCCGCCGCGATGGCGATGCTGATGACGCCGGCACCGGCGGATCGCGAAGGCAACATCGAGCGCGCCGTGAATGTGTATCGCGCGATCGGCTCGCCCGGATTCCCGTTCGACGAAGCCGACATACGCGAGCGCGCGGGGCTTCTCTTCGATCGCAGCTACTACCCGGCCGGCATGGCGCGGCAGCTGGCCGCGATTCTGGCGCACGGCTCGCGCGCCCCGGCGTTGCGACAGGTGAGCACGCCCACCCTGGTGATCCACGGCGACGCCGATCCCCTGGTTCCGATCGAAGGCGGTCGCGACACTGCGGCGAGTGTGCCCGGTTCCGCGATGCTGGTGATCGAGGGCATGGGTCACGATCTTCCGAAAGGCGCGTGGCCCGAGATCACCGGCGCGATCGCCGAACACACGCGGAAATCGGAAGCCGCGTAGCGCCCGGCCAGCCTGCTCCTGTTGGGTGGCGCACCGGAGCAGGTCCGGCATGACCGCCCACCGAGTATGCTGCCGCCGATGCTTCGATCCCCGCGCTGCCGTTCGTTCGCCGTCGCAACCGCATTGGGGATCGCCACCGGTGCGCTGCTCCCGCTGGCGGCGTCAGCCACGGACGTGCCCGCGCTGCCGCAGGTGCTGCGGATCGGCACGAGCGGCGACTATCCGCCGTTCTCCGTCGAGCGCGACGGCACGCGCGTCGGCTTCGACATCGAGGTGGCCGAGCGCTTCGCACGCGAAGCGGGTCTGCGCATCGAGTGGGTGGCGTTCCGCTGGCCGGAGCTCGCGGCCGACGTCGCGGCCGATCGCTTCGACGTCGCGATGAGTGGCGTCACCTTCACGCCCGAGCGCGCCGGCATCGGATATCTGACCCGCGCGCTCGCGACGAGCGGTCCCTGCGTGCTCGGCAGTGCAACGCCGAAGCGCGTCGCCGTGAACCGCGGCGGTGTTCTCGAACGCTTCGCGCGGCAGCGCTTCCGTGACGCCGAGGTGCGCGCCGTCGATCGCAACCAGGCGCTCCCCGAGTTGCTGGCGCGCGCCGAAGTGGACGCGATCGTCACGGATCGCTTCGAGATCGCGTACTTCCGCGGCAAACGCGAAGCCGCGTGGCCGGAGGCGTGCGAGCCGCCGGTCGATCGCAAGGTGTTCTGGGTGGCGCCTTCGCGTGCGGGAGATCTCGGCCCGCGACTCGACGCCTGGCTCGGGCGCAACGAGGTGGCGGTCGACGCCGCGCGGGTGCGCTGGCTCGGAGCCTCCGCGCGGCGCAGCGACGCCGATCACCTGCTCGATCTGCTGGCGCGCCGGCTCGCACTGATGCCCGCCGTCGCGCGCGAAAAGACCGGGCGCGGGCTCGCGATCGATGACCCGGAGCGCGAGGCGCGCGTCCTTGCTGGGGTGCGCGCGCGCGCCCGCGCCGCCGGACTCGATGTCGAGACGACCCTGTTGCTGTTCCGCTTGCAGATCGACCTCGGCAAGCGCGTGCAGCAGCGCGACGCCGCGGCCCGCGACGCGGCGCCCGAACTCGATCTCGATTTGGCGCTGCGGCCCGCGATCAGCGCGCTCGGCGATCGCATCGTCAGCGCGCTCGCCGAGACGGCGCCGATCCCCGCGTCGGCGCTCGACGGCGCCGATTGGGGTCCGCTCGCCGTTTGGCTCGACGCCCCCGAACGCGCGGCGCTGCGCGACGGGTTGCTCGCCGTGCGCCGCGCCTCGACGGCCCCGCCGCGAACTCCCCGGCCCTAGCGCGCCGCCGTCCGGCGGTGGAGCCACTTCACGCGCCAGCGCGGTTGACGCGCCGAGCAAGCGCCTGCTACCCAGCGATTTTGGAATTGGCGTGGGAGGGCTTCCCGGTTGACCGACCGGGAGCCGTGCGAGTGACGGCCGGAGAGAAACCCGGACCTGCTCGTGCGGCGCGGAAGCCGGTGAAAATCCGGCGCGAGCCCGTCGCTGTAACCGGGGACGACTGCGGAAAGGCGCCACTGGCACGCTCCGATCTCGATGAGATCCGAGCCCGCCGGGAAGGCTCCGCAGAAGAGTGATCCGGAAGCCAGAAGACCAGTCCTCCTGCGCGGCTCGAACCTCTTCCGGTGACGAAGGGGCACGCCGACTGCGCCGACTGCGCCGCCGACTGCTTTCCCTTGCATCCCAGAGAGACCCTCGAAGCCGCGAGACGTCACGTCCGGCGGAGGCGGTGCGACTAGCGCCGTCGCCGCGATCCCCGCGCTCGGGAGCAGCGCAAGGGAGGGCTTCGTGGGAAAACGCGACGACGGAGGATCGGTGCGACGGCGCCGCGCGCGATGCGGGCGCAGCGGCCCGTTTGCGCTTGCCTTCGCGTTCGCCGCCTCCGCCGCGATCGCGGGCGAGAACGCCGATCCCGACGCGCCGGTGCGGCCGCCGCTCGTCACCCGCGAGGTTCCAGGCGTCGTCGCGCGCGAGGCCCGGCCGGTGGATCAGCCCGAGGACCCGTCTGCGTTCACGACCGTGATCCGTGTCGACGACTATCGCGACGAGGTCACCAGCACCGCCGACCTGCTGAGTCGCACGCCGGGTGTGCAGGTGCGCCGCTTCGGCGGCGAGGGGCAACCCGCCGAGATCTCGATTCGCGGCTCGACGGCGGCGCAGGTGATCGTGCAACTCGACGGCGTGCCGCTGAACAGCGCGCAGTCGGGTGCGGTGAACCTCGCGACGCTGCCGCTCTCGCTGCTCGAACGCATCGAAGTGACGCGCGGCGGAGGCTCCGTACAGGCGGGCAGCGCGGCGATCGGCGGCGTCGTGAATCTGGTATCGCGGCGACCGGGCGGCGAGCGCCGCTCGGACGCGTCCTTCACCGGGGGTTCGTTCGGGACCTACCGCGGATCGGCTGCCACCGCAGGGACCGCACACGAACTCGAGTATGTGTTCGCCTACGACGGCTTCGGCACCGACGGTGACTGGAAGTTCCGCCGGCCGGTGGTCGACATCGGAGGCGTCGTGATCGAGCCCGATCCGGCGACCGCGACACGCATCAACGACGCGGCGGAGACCCAGTCGGGCCTGTTCGCAATCGGACGCGATCTCGGCGAGCGCGCGCACCTGACGCTCCGCGACCAGATCTTTTTCGAATCGCGAGGCCAACCAGGTCTCGATTCGGGCAGCGTCGGCGCGGCGGGGCAGCGTCCGAACGCGCACGAACGGACCACGCGAAACGTTCTCGGTGCCACGCTCGAGGGCAGCGATTTGTCACCGATTGGCGTCGACGCCACGCTCGATCTCTGGCACCGCTTCCAGCGCACGCGTTTCCACGATCCGGACGTCGTGCCCAGTCTTGGAACCACGATCGAGAACGACGATCGCAACGACGAACTGGGCACACGTCTCGGTTTCGAGCGCGCGTTCCCGTTGTTGAACCTCGCGCACCGCGCATCGCTCACGCTCGATGCCCTGAGCGACGCGCTCGATTCCGACAGCTTCGAGAATCAGCGCCGCAACGCGGGTGGCATCGTGGTACAGGACGACGCGACCGCGTGGGGCGACCGCCTGCGACTCGTGCCGGCGCTGCGCTGGGAGCGCACCGAGGGATTCGGCAACGAGTGGCTGCCGCGTATCGGCGCCATCGCGACGCCGTTCCCGTGGCTGCTCGTCAAGGGCAACCTCGAGCGCTCGTTCCGCGTTCCCAGCTTCGACGAGCTGTTCTTTCCCGATCGCGGCTACATCCGCGGCAATCCCGCGCTGCAACCCGAGCAGGCCGTCAACGCCGACGTCGGCGCCAAGCTCGCGCTGCCGCGCATCGGTCCGGTAGCGGACGCCTTCCTCGAAGCCGCTTATTTCCACAACGACATCGACGACTCGATCGTCTTCCTGCTGGTGTCGCCATCGCTGGTCGAACCGCGCAACACCGGCGCCGCGACGATCGACGGCTTCGAGATTTCGGGCGGCTTCAGCGTCTTCGCGTGGGCCACGCTGTCTGCCAACTACACGCATCTCGACGCCCGTATCGACGTGACGGGGACGCCACTGCCCGGTCGCGCCGACGACGAGACGAACGTGCGCCTCGAGGTCGGGCCGCCGTCGCGCGCGGTGCGCGTCATTGGCGAAGTGCAGATCACCTCGGAAATCCCGGTCTCGGATTCGGGCAACACGATCCTCCCGGCGCGAACCGTCTTCGATGCGGCGATCTCGCTGGATCTGGTGCGTCTCGGTTGGTGGCCCGCGCGAGTGCCGGCGCGCTCCGTGCTGCTGACGCTCGAAGGCACGAATCTCGCCGACGTCGCGGTGCGCGACGCGCAGTTCTTTCCGCAACCGGGCCGCAGTGTCGCCCTGCGCGTGGAGACACAATGGTGACGGCGACCAGCCGGCATGTCGCGTTGTTCGTCGCGCTCGCGTTCCTGCACACGGGCGGATCGTGCGGCGGCGGCTCGGGCAGCGGCGGCAGCCCGCCGGTCACCACCGTCGCGAATCCCCCCGACGAACGCTGCGTCGCGCTGCCGAGCCAGTTCCCCGCCGGCTTCGACTTCGCCATCGGCACGCCCGGTCGCGGGATCGCGGCGAGTTTCAACCCGGGCGTCGTCGTTCCGGTGGACGTCGAGAGCGTTCCGCCGCGCGCGGTCGCGGCCGGTCCGCTCGCCGACCTGCGCGGCGCGATCGCACAGGACGCGTGCGGCGGCTCCCTCGATCCCGCCTTCGACGGCGTCGTCAGTGTCGCGAACGATCTTGCGCTGGTGACCGCCAGCTCCTGCGAGGCGGTCGCGTTCCTCGATCCCGTTTCGGGGGCATTGCGCGACTTTCGCGTCTCGACGCCCGCCTCGGCGGCGGTGGGCGCGTGGCCATTCAGCCCAGCGCCGGGCGCAAGCGAGCTACGCGTGGCGGTTCCGACGCGCACCTGCGTCACGGTGCCGGCGGGCACGCTCGACTCGCGCGGGGCGCCCGTCGTGCCGACTCGTTGCGACCCGAGCCAGCCGAGTTTCCTGTCGAGTTTCACATCGGGCGCCGCCGTCGCGGCCGGCGCGCTCTTCGTCTCGGTCTCGAACATCGGCGCGAATCCGGGCCGCCCCGACACGCAGTTCCTGCCCGGCGCTGTTCTCGTCTTCGACTTCGATCCGGGCGCGACGCCGCCGCGCGTCGCGCCGAGCGCCACCGCCGCAGTGCTGTTCACGTCCGGCTTCAATCCCACCCAGGTGACCGCGTATCGCGCGCCGAGCGGGCGCGACTTCGTGCTCGTCACGGTCAGCGGCGCACTCGGCCTCGCTCCCGACGTTCCCGCGACGCCGGAACGCGAGGCCGGGGGACTCGCGCTCTCGAACGGCGCGATCGACGTGATCGACGCGACCGAGCGTCGCGTGGTCGCAACGATTCCGCTCGGTCTCGCGGCGCCGTCCTTCGACCGGCTCGCGATCGACCCGACCGGGCGCGTCGCGATCGTCGGTTCGGCCGTGGCGCGTCGACTCTACGCAGTGGACCTCGCGCCGCTCGACGCGCTGTCGCTCGCGCCCGGCGCCGCGCCGCTCGTGCTCGACGGCAGCACCGGTCCCGATGCGGTGATCTTCGACGCCGCCGCGCCGCTCGAAGTGCCCGCGCTTGCGAACGGTGCGCCCGCAGCGACCTGTCCCGGCTACATCGTGGGCGCGGACTTCGATGCCACCGGGACTGAGGTCTTCGCGAGCGACTTCTGCGATGGCACGCTCGCGATCGTCGGAGTGGATCTCTCGGGGAACCCGCCGGGGCCGGTGCCGGCTGTCGCGGCACGCTTTCGCGTGTTGCAGACGTTGCCGATCACCGCGCCGCTCACGGCGGCGTCGCTCGGTCTCTCGCGGGCGCCCGGCGCCGTGCGCGTGCGACCGGGTCGACCGGGCGTCGACTACCACGGACCGGACGTGCTCTTCCTCGTCTCGTTGCCGGAGGGCCAGCTGTGCGGCGTTCGCATCGATTCGCGCTGATCGCGACTTGCGCGTTCCTGGTGATCGTCGCAGCCGCGCGGCTCGCGATCGATGCGCCGTCGCGCGCGGGCACCGCAGGCGTGACCGCTGCTCCGCGCGCGAGCCGAGCGCTTCGAGTCGAGCCGGCGGCTGCGTCGCAGCGGGGTGTTGCCGCGATGCCGGTCGATGGCAACCGTGAAGATGCGGCGGTACCGCGCTTCGCGACCGCGTCGGCACGCTTCGCGTCGACCGCCGATCTCGCCTCGCACCGCCGAGACGCCGGGTCTGCGGAGCCGATCGTGCTCGACGATCCGCAGACGGCGCTCGGCAGCGCGGTTGCGATCCACGGTCGCGACCCGGCTGCGCCGCGCGCAATCGAGCTGTGGCGACTCGTCGGCGCGCGGGCTGCGCGCGTCGCGACCGGCCACAGTCGCAGCGACGGCACGCTCGAGTTTCCGGCGTTGGTGTTGCCGGCTGGCGAGGTGCTGCTGGTGGCGTCGCCGCGCGGCGCCGGTGCGAACGCGGCCGCTGCGTCGGAAGCGGTCCGTGCATCGCGCGATCCATCGCCGCCGCGCCTCGTCGCGCGCGACGAAACGGTGGATTCGCAGGGTGCCAACGCGTGGCTGTCGCTGCGGGTCGAGCCCGCCGAGAGGGGCGGTGCGATCGTCGTCGCGCGCGCGGTCGCAGCGCCCCTTGGCGGCGTCGCCACGCAGGTCGAAGCCCTGCGCGCGCCGGTCGTCGCCGGCGCCGATGGCACGCGCGCGTCGCTCGACCTTCACATCGCGCTCGCACCGGGCGACACCGATGTACGGATCGCGCAGGAACTCGAGGACGGTCGCCGCTCGCCGTGGCGCACCGTGGTTTTGGATTTTCAACCAAAGGAGAATGATGATGATGTTGCAATCGTGGAAGCTGTTCAGCCTTAGTCTCGGTCTCGCTGGCGCGCTGGTCCTGGGTATGGTGGCGCCGAGCGCGCACGCAATCAGCGCGCCGGGTTACACCGTCACCGAGATCGCGCTCCCGGACTTCGCGCAGGGCGATGTCGTCGTGGTTGGCGGCGCGCTCTTCGTCGGCGTCGGTCCCGGCTTCAGCGGCGCGGCGCAGTCGGTGGTGCGGATCGATGGCGGCGGAACCACCGTCCTCGCGGACGGATTCAACGCGCTCTCGGGCTTCGCCTACGACGCGGTGAACGACCGGCTGCTCGTCACCGACAACGGCGACGAGGCGCTGGGCTCCGAAACCGGCGACACGCTGTACGGAATCGCGAATCCGCAGGGCCTTTCCGGTACACCGCTGCGAGCGCGCGACATCGAGCTGCTGCCGGCCGGTTCCGTTCCCGGCATCTCCGACATCGTGCTCGATCCGAGCGACCCGAGTGGCAATCATGTCTTCGCGAGCGATGCGTCGGAGGGCTTCCCGCCGGCTGGCCGTGTGGTGTCGATCGATCTCGGGGCGGCGTCGCTGTCGGTCGTGCAGGGCGGCCTCGGCTATGCGGCGGGACTCGCCGCGAACGCGGGCACGCTCTTCATCGGCGACGTGAACGGCTTCTCCTTCCTGGGATCCGTGTCGTCGGTGGCGCTGCCGGGCGCGACGGGATCACGAGCGCCGATCGTCGGCGGACTCGGCGGCCTCTACGACCTCGAACTCGAAGCGAGCGGCATGCTGCTGGCAACCGCTTTCAGCGATCTGCTGCGCATCGATCCGGGCACGGGGGCGACCACCACGGTTGCGTCGGGGTTCGGCTTTGCGACGGGACTCTTCGAACAGGACGGCACGATCTGGGTGCTCGACGGCGGCTTTCCGGGTGTGGCGAAGGTATTCCAGCTGAACCCCGTACCGGAGCCTGGCTCGATCTTGCTGACGGCATGCGGTGTCGTCGCGCTGGCGGCATCGCGCCGCCGCGGAGCGGTGCGATGAGCCCGCGAATCCCGCTGTACAGATCGCTGCATGGGGCTACTGCCGTCGCGCTCGCGTGCATCGTGTCGGCGTCGGCCGAAGCGGGTCGCGTGCGTCCGGACCTCGAGTGCGTCGTTCCGGCTGCGGCGACCGAGGTCAGCTACGCACCGCTCGATCTGCAGCTCGACATGAACACGGCGACCGACGAGCAGACGCTGCACGTGGTTCTCAACGGGACCGACGTGACGAACGCGTTTACGCTGGGGACGCCGGCCGCGTTTCGCCAGAAGGCGACTGCGAGCGACGTGTGGGGCGGCGTCGTGCTTCCGGGAACCAACCTGGTGACTGCGACCGTGCAGCTGAGCGGGCAGACGAAGCAGTGCCAGGCGTCGTTCCAGGCGGTCGGCGACGCCTACGCCGATGCGGTGACGAGCTACACGATCGGCGCGAATGGCGGTTACCCGGGCACGAGCTACCTGCCCGGCATCGTCATCGGTCCGCCCAAGGGATCGGGGCTGTTCCAGGGCGGTCTCGATGTCTTCTCGCTCGGCTTCGGCGGTTCGATCGTGATGCGCTTCGTCGACAACGCGATCGCCGACCAGCCAGGCCCCGACTTCACCGTATTCGAGAATGCGTTCCTCGCCTTCAACGCGGCGACGCTGACGATCGAGCGTCCGTTCGCGGACCCGGGTCGCGTATCGGTGTCGCAAAACGGCACGACCTGGTACGAGTTTCCGTGCTCGCTCACGACGAACCCGGTGACCGGCGTGTTCTATCCGGGCTGCGCGGGCGTGTATCCGGTGCTGTCGAACGCGAACAATCCGACGACGCCGCACGCGTCGATTCCGACGGCAGGCGGGATCGAAGATCTGATCGGCTTGCCGGTGATTCCGACGCCGGCTCCGGGCGGCGCCGGCGGCGACTCGTTCGACCTTTCGGATCTCGGTCTCGGCTGGGCGCGCTACGTGAGAATTGTCGACGCGAACTTCCTGACCGGCGATCCGTATGGACCGAACAACGCCGGCGTGGACATCGACGCGATCGCTGCGATCCACTCGGTGCCGGCGACCGACGCGAACGCCAACGGCGTTCCGGACGCCGTCGAGTGACGCGCAGCGTCCACTCGCGGCGCGTGGCGATCGCGATCTGCGTCGCGATCGGCGCGGCATGGGCGCCCGGCGCCAGCGCTGACCCGGCGTCGGTGGCGTCCGCCGCCGCGCGCTCCGCTTCGCGCGACGACGTGGTTCCGCAGGGTCCGAGCCTCGAGGAGCGGCTCGCTGCGATTCAGCGCCGTGTCCAGGCGGCGCTCGTCTATCCGCCGCTCGCGCGCCGTCGCCGCACGGAGGGGACGGCGCTGCTCGCCTTCGAGGTCGGCGCAGACGGGCGCGCGCGCCGGGTCGCATTGGCGAACTCCTCCGGCTTCGCCGCGCTCGATCGCGCTGCGCTGCGCGCGGTGCACGCGGCGGGCGAGCTGCCCTATGTCTACGGCCGCCTCGAAATCCCGGTGCGCTTCGAGTTGACGGCGAGCAGCACCGAGGAGGTCGCGAGCCCCAACTGACACGCGTGCGATCTCGCGCCCCAGCACCGACGCGAACGACCGGGTGGGCTGTGTGCCATCTCGGTGAACTTTCGGGGTAGCTCCCAACGGCGCGCCGATGCGCTCCTACGCTGCAACGGCGGGATGGGAGTTGGGTCCGCTTCCGCGGGGAGCAGGTGATGTCTCAGTTCGAGATGTTCCGCAACGAAGTCTCGATCGCCTATCGAGCCGGCGATCTGATCTTCACGATCGGGGACGCTGCACAATCGATGTACGTAGTCGTCGAGGGAGAGGTCGAGATCCGCATCGGAGACGCGTTGATAGACCAGATCGGTCCCGGCGCGGTATTCGGCGAGATGGCGCTCGTTGCCGGCGAACCGCGTAGCGCGACCGCGCGGGCGGCTACCGAGTGCCGCGTGGTCGAGATCTCCCAAAAACGCTTTCTGTTCCTCGTGCAGCAGACGCCGTTCTTCGCCCTCGAGGTGATGCGCGTGCTTGCGGCGCGCCTGCGTCGCCGCGACCCGCACCTGTAGAGGAGCGCGAGGAAACGGACGGCCCGATCCCGAATTGACACGCGAGCGCGATCTCGCGCCATACTGGGCGCAACCCAGGGAGGTGGCCGTATGGAACTCGTCTCTTTCGTGATCGCGCTGGCACTACTCGAATGCTTTGCGTTCGGGGTGCTCGTCGGCCAGGCGCGGGGCCGATTCGGCGTCGAGGCGCCCGCGATGACGGGGCATCCCGACTTCGAGCGCATCAATCGCGTGCACCAGAACTCGCTCGAGCAGCTCGTGCTCTTCGTCCCGGCGATCTGGATCTTCGCGAGCACCGTCGGCCCGCGGATCGCCGCGGCGCTCGGCCTGGTGTTCGTCGTCGGGCGTGCGGTCTATGCGCGTGGCTACATGCAGGAAGCCAAGAAGCGCGGCACCGGCATGGCGATCTCGTCCGTCGGCCTGATCCTGTTGCTGCTCGGTGCGGCAATCGGCTCGCTACTCGCGGCGCTCTAATCCCGCGTAGCGAGCCGAAGGCGAGCGGCGACATCACAAGGCCGTCCCGCGGAGGAGATGCAATGAGTTCCAATCGTTCCGTCGTGATCACCGGCGCTTCGACCGGCATCGGACGCGCCACCGCACTGCGTCTCGATCGCGAGGGCTTTCGCGTCTTCGCCGGTGTGCGGCGCGAGGCCGACGCCGAGTCGCTGCGCAAAGAGGGCTCGGCGCGACTCGAGGCGCTGCTGCTCGATGTAACCGATCGGCGTGCGATCGAAGCGGCCGCGAAGCGTGTCGACGCCGAAGTCGGTACGCAGGGACTCGGCGGGCTCGTCAACAACGCGGGCATCGGGACCGGCGCGCCGATCGAGTTCCTCGATCTCGATGAGCTGCGCCGACAGCTCGACGTGAACGTGGTTGCCGTCGTCGCGGTCACGCAGGCCTTCTTGCCGGCGATCCGGCGCGCGCGTGGCCGGATCGTCAACGTCGGCTCGATCGGCGGTCGTATCTCGCAGCCGCTGGTCGGTCCGTACAGCGCGTCGAAGTTCGCGCTCGAGGCGATCAGCGAATCCGAGCGCATGGAGCTGGCGCCGTGGGGCATCGACGTGTCGCTGATCGAGCCCGGCGCGATCGACACGGCGATCTGGGGCAAGACGGAAGCGTACGCCGGTTCGATGCTGCAATCGCTGCCGCCCGAGGCGAGCGCGCTCTACGGCCGCGCGATCCGCTCGGTGCTGGCGATGCTCGAATATCAGAAGCGCGTCGCGATTGCGCCGGATGCGGTGGCGCGTGCGATCGAGCACGCGCTGACGGCAGCCCGGCCGAAGGCCCGCTATCTGGTCGGCAACGATGCGAAGATGCAGGCGCTCTTCGCCCGATTCCTGCCGGATCGCTGGCGCGACGCGCTGCTCGTGCGCTTCATGAAGTATCCGCGCACGCCCGGGCCGTGAGCACCGCTGCTGTGCGGGTGCGACCGATCGAGCGATCGGGTGGGCTCGTGCCGTTCGTCGAAGGCGCGCTCTGGACCCGCTGGCAAGCGCTGCGCTTCTTCGGCATCGAGATCGGCACGCGGATGACCGTGTGCAAGCTCTCGGATGGCGCGCTTTTCGTCCATTCGCCGGTCGCGCTCGATCGCGTCGGACTCGCGGAGCTGCGCGCGCTCGGGCCCGTCGAGCACGTAGTCGCGCCGAACAAGCTGCACTCCCTTCACGTCGCCGACTTCGCCCAGCACTTCCCCGACGCGTTCTACTATGCGTCGCCGGATCTGCCCGCGCGCCGTCCCGATCTGCACCTCGATGTCGTGCTCGGCGACGAGCCGCGCCCCGGCTGGTCGCGCGACCTCGATCAGTGCGCGGTGCGCGGCGGCTTCTTCCTCGACGAGGTCGTGTTCCTGCACCGCGCGAGTGGCACGCTGATCCTCACCGATCTCTGCGTAGAGAGCAGCGAAGAGTGGCCGCTGCTGTCGCGGATCGCGGGACGCATCGCGGGCGTCTACCAGCGTCACGGTCCGCCGCGCACCATGAAATGGAACCTGCGCCGCGACAAGCCGGCGCTGCGGCGCGCGGTCGAGCGCATCCTGTCCTGGGACTTCGACCGGATGATCCTCGCGCATGGGCGGCTCGTGGAGAGCGGCGCGAAGGAACTCTTCGAGCGCGCTTACGCCTTCGCGCGACGCGGATGAGCGCGCAGCGCGACTTCGTCACGATCGTGTCGGGCCTGCCGCGTTCGGGAACGTCGCTCGCGATGCAGATGCTGCGCGCGGGCGGCATGCCGGTGCTCGCGGACGGCGCGCGCCCGCCCGACGCCG
>JANLTC010000073.1:0-10710 GCA_031362725.1 Deltaproteobacteria bacterium
GTCGAGAGCATGAGCCGCGTCCCTTTGGGCGCGAACTTCGCGGACAAGAATCTCGGCCGGCCGGTGCCGAAGAGCTACTTCAGCCGCTACGCATTCAAGAGTCAGTTCCAGGGCGCGGAGATGATCGCGGTCGAGTACGGCATCACGCGCGAGGACGTCGATCGCTTCGGCCTGCGCAGCCAGGAACTCGCGGCACGCGCGTGGCAGGAAGGTCGCTTCGATCGCGAAGTGCTGCCGATCGACGTGGCGGTGGTCGATGCGGAGGGCAAGCCCACCGGCGAGACGGTCCGCGTTGCGCGCGACGAAGGCATCCGCGCGTCGACCTTCGAGAAGCTCGCGTCGCTCAAGGCCGTGATGGAAGGTGGCATCCACACCGCTGCGACGTCTTCGCAGGTGACCGACGGCGCGTCGGCCGTGCTACTCGCGTCCGAGGACGCCGTGAAGCGTCACAGCCTCACGCCGCGCGGACGCATCATCGATGCGACGATCGTCGGTGTCGATCCGGTGACGATGCTGAAGGGCCCGATTCCGGTGACGCGCAAACTGCTCGCGCGCGCGAAGCTCGCGATCGAGGACATCGACGTCTACGAAGTGAACGAAGCCTTCGCGTCGGTCGTGCTCGCCTGGCAACGCGAGTGCAAGCCCGTCGCCGAGCGCGTGAACCCGAACGGCGGCGCGATCGCGCTCGGCCACCCCACCGGCTGCACCGGCGACCGGCTGATCACCAGCGCCCTCCACGAACTCGAACGCAGTGGCGGTCGCCGCGCCCTCATCGCCATGTGCTGCGGCGGCGGCCTCGGCACCGGCACCCTCATCGAACGCCTCTGAGCGAGGAGAAAGGGGACGGTCCTGCCGTGGACGGGCCGTGGACTCGAGGGACAGGCCTCGGATGAGGCGCCGCGCGTCGCTCGCGCAGCTGTTGCTGACCGCCGCGATACTCGCGCTCCCGCCGCTCGGTACGACCTCTCGCGCGCGCGACTTCTGCGATGCGTGGCTCGCGCAGGACGCGACCGGGCGCTACGCCGCGATCGAACGCGCCGACGCCGCGGAGGCGCAGGGCGACGCCGAGAAGCGACGCCACCGTGATGGCGTTCGTGCCCGCGTCGTCGATGCGTTGACGAACGAGTGCCGCAACTGGCACCTGCTGATGGACTTCGAGGTGCGCGCGATCGTGGACCGCGTCCTGCGCGACTAGAACTCGAACCAGCCACCGCCGATCGGGACGCAGGCGCCGGCGACGCGTACGGACGTGTCGGCTTCGACGAACAACTCGCTTGGACGTCCGATTTCGACGCCCTGGGTGAAGACGAGCGGCTCGTTCGGCTTCGTGAGTCCGTGTGCGAGCCAGTAGGCGCCGAGCGGACCTGCAGCGCCGCCGGTTGCCGGGTCTTCGGGGATGCCATGAGCGGGCCCGAACATCCGACAGCGCGCCGTACGCGTTCCGGTTCGCACGAACAGATATGGCTGGGCGCCCAGGACGGCACGTTCGATCGGCTCCCACGCGTCGAGGCGCAGCCGCGCGCGCGCGAGGGATTCGAGAGACAGCAGCGGCACGATCAGGAACGGGGGGCCCGTCGCGACACTTTCGCACGGCAGCGCCGGATCGAGATCGGCAACGCGGACGCCGAGCGCGGCCGCGAGGGCAGCACGGTCCTCGCAGCGCGGACCGAAGCGAGCAGGTGGCTGCGTCATCTGCCACAGCGTCGTGCCGTCGGCTGTGCGAAGCCGCTCGACCGGCACGGGCCCGACGCCCTCTTCGAACACGATGCGATCGCCACGATCCAGCACGAACGCGGTGCCGACCGTCGGGTGCCCTGCCATCGGCAGCTCGGCGCGCGGTGTGAAGATGCGCACGCGCACGTCGCAGTCGGCGTGTTCCGTCGGCAACACGAAAGTCGTCTCGGATAGGTTCAGCTCGAACGCGATGCGCTGCATCAGCGCCGGGTCGATGCCGCGAGCGTCCGGGAACACCGCGAGCGGATTGCCGCCGAAACGCTCGCGCGTGAAGACGTCGACGAGGCGGTACGCGAAGCGCGCCATGGAGATCCTGTCCTTCGTTCGGAGCGGTGCGGAGGCCGGAGATCCTCGAGGCGACCGGAGCGTCGCGCGTCGGCGCGGTGACAGCCAACGAGACGGTTTCGAGCGTACCCTCGCGGTTGCGGAGGAGAAGTTTGCGACGTGTGACGAATCGGGTCGATCCCGCGACGCTCGACGCGCTGCGCGTGCAGCCGCCGCGCGCGACGCTGGCCTACGAACGAGAGGGCGCCATCGATGTGGCGCCGGTGGCCTATCGTCGCGACGGTGCGGGTCATCACGTGGGGCTCGCCCGCGGCGACGACGACACGCTACCTGCGCCCGGCGCGCGCGCGAGCCTCGTCCTCGATGACGGCTTCTCGTGGTTCGCGCTGCGCGCCATCACCGTGCGCGGCACGCTCGATCCCGCGGTCGAACGCGTCGCCAGCGATACCCCCGATCTCGCCTGGTACAAACTGATGCCCGAGCGGATCACGGCCTGGGACTACGGAACGCTTCACGAGGAGCCCGGCCCGTGAGCCTCGGGGATCCGGAGGCGCGCGCCGCTATCGCGCGTGCTCGGGTTGCGCTGGTGGCGACGCGCTCACCGCGCGGCGCGCCCTTCGTGACGCCGCTCTGGTTCGTCGTGCGCGACGGGCACCTGCTCTGTACGACATCGGCGGCGAGCGTGACGGTGCGCAACCTCGATGTCGACGGCGCCGCATCGGTGCTGCTCTACGACGGTGTCGACGAGAGCGCGCCGCGCCTGCTGCGATTGCGCGGGCGCGCGACGGCGCGGCGCGGCCCCCTCCCGTTCGGCGTCATCGCGAGGATGGCGGCGAAGTACTACGCGTCGCCCGCAGGACTCGCCGTCGAGCTCGCACACGCGCGTCTGTGGCCGCTACGGATGCGTTACTACGCGCAGGGTGAGGCGGCCCTGCTCGACTTCGTCCCCGCAGACGCCGCGTTCGTGCCGCGTCCGCGCTGAGGCGGGCGCAGCGCTCAGCGCCGGCGCTCGCGATGCAGCTCCGCCATCAACCCGAAGAGTTGGATGACGTTCGATGGCTGCTCGTCGTGCGCGAACTCGCGGTACAGCGTTGCGACGTTGACGGCGATGCGCTCCGCGTCTCCCCACGACGCGTAGTCGCCGAGCGCGATGTCGAATGCGGCGTCGCGCGCCGAGAGTCCCGCGTCGAAGCGCCGCCGGGCTTCGCCGCGGATGTAGACGAGGTAGTCGCGCACCGCGACGACGCCGCGCTTCGTCGTGATCGGCCCGTGTCCGGGCACGATCGTGTCGACGTCGAGCGCGAGGATCCGCTCGCAGGCACCGATCCAGTTCTGGATCGGTCCGGCCCAGACGATCGGCGTGCCGTCGATGAACAGGATGTCGCCGCTGAAGACGGTGCGATCGGCCGGAACGAAGACGAGGCAGTCGCCGCGCGTGTGCGCCGGACCGACCTCGATCAACTGGGCGTGCTTCGTGCCGACGCGGAGATCGAGGCTGCCCTCGAAGGTGCGGGTCGGCAGCCGCGGCGTGATGCCGTCGAAACGGAAGGCGCCGAAGCAGTGCAGCACGTAGGCACCGAGTGGGCCCAGCTCGGGCGCGCGCCGTTGGAACTCCGCGAGCACCGCGGGTGTTTCGTGCGCCATCTCATCCGCGCACGCCTGTGTCGCGATGATCTCCGCCTCGAGGACGAGTTCGTTGCCGTAGCAGTGGTCGCCGTTCGAGTGGGTGTTGACGAGCGTTTCGATGCGCGCCGCCGCCGGCACTGCGTCGCGCATCGCAGCGAGCATTTCGGCGGTGAGGCGTAGATCGAAGAGCGTATCGACGAGCAGCGTCGCGCCGGCGTCGCTGACGAGTCCCGCGTTGCTCCAGCCCCACGACCCATCGGGTTGCAGCCACGCGAAGCAGCCGTTGCCGAGGTCGTGGAGACCCCTGCTGTACCCGAAGCGCGGATCGGCGAGCGAAGCGGTCATCGATGCACCTCGCTAGAGCCAGGCCTCGATCAGGGCGGGGCCGGGATCGGCGAGGGCGCGGCTCAGCTCTTTCACCAAGGAGTCGGCGTCGGTGGCGCGCGTTGCGGGGACGCCCATGCCGCGGGCGATCGCGCACCAATCGAGGGGCGGGTTCGTGAGTTCGGTGAGCGCGCGCGCGGCGGGACCGGGTTCGGCGATGCCGGCTCGCGCGACTTCGAGCTGCAGGATTCGATACGCGCGATTCGCGCACAGCACGACGACCACGTCGAGCGACTCGCGCGCCATCGTCCACAGCGCCTGCGCGGTGTACATGCCCGAGCCGTCGGCCTGGAGTGCAATCACCTTGCGCTGCGGACACGCGATCGCGGCGCCGACCGCCGTCGGGAGACCCTGACCGATCGCGCCGCCGGTGAGACCGAGAACGGTGTGGCGAGGCGCCGAGCCGGCGTGCGCGAACCAGCTGGCGCCCGAGGTCGCCGCTTCGTCGACCACGATCGCGCCTTCGGGTTGCAGCGCTGCGAGCGCCTGCCCGAGCGTCGCGACGTCGAGTGCGCCGCTCGGCACTCTGGGCAGCGGAGGACGCGGCAGTGCGGGGACGTCGCGCGGCGAGCCGAGCGCATCCGCCAGCGCTTCGAGCGCCCCGACGCCGTCCTCCTCGGGTGCCGCCAGCACGATTCGTTCGCAGCCCTCCGGCGCGAGCCGGCTCGGCACGTTCGGGTAGCCGAAGAACGAAACCGGTTCGCGCGTGCCGACCAGCAAGAGCGTGCGCACGTTCGCGAGCGCCGCGATCGCCTGCTCGGGGAAGTAGGGCAGGCGTTCGATCGCCGGCAGATCGGCGCCCCGTTCGAGCCGCGCGACGAATACGTCGTGCAGCAGCCGCGCGTTCGATGCTGCAGCTACGCGGGCGGCAGCGCGCAGTCCCGTGCCGCGCAGCGCGACACCACCCAGGAACAACGCGGCGTCGCCGCTGCGTACGGCGCGCGCGGCTTGCTCGATGCGATCGTCCGAAACGCGCGCCGGTGCGACGCGTCGCGCGGTCGCCGCGGGCCCAGGCGATTCATTCCACTGGCAGTCGGCGGGCACGATCAGCGTCGCCACCTGCCCGGGCGGCGCCAGCGACGCTTCGATCGCCGCGACCGTGTCGCCCGCGACGTCTTCCGCGCGCCGCACCGAGCGCACCCAGCCCGAAACGGGATTCGCCAGCGACACGATGTCGCTGGTGAGCGGCGCGTCGGCCGCGAGGTGCCAGCTCGCGTGATCGCCGATCACGTTGACGATCGGCGAGCGCGCGCGCCGCGCGTTGTGGAGATTCGCGATGCCGTTGGCGAAGCCGGGGCCGAGGTGGAGCAGCGTCATCGCCGGGCGATCGCTCATCCGCGCGAAACCGTCGGCCGCACCGGTGCAGACGCCTTCGAAGAGCGCGAGCACCGGGCGCATGCCGGGCGCGCGATCGAGCGCGGCGACCAGCGGCATCTCGGTGGTGCCCGGATTCGCGAAGCAGACATCGACGCCCGAGGCGACGGCGGTGCGAATCAGCGCTTCGGCCCCATCCATGGCCGGCCATGCTACCAAGCCGGAAACGGAGGTCGACCATGTCGGAAGTCAAAGTGAGTGAGACGATCGCGGCGCCGGCCGCGAAGGTGTGGGAACTGCTCGGCGATTTCGGCGGCGTGACGAAGTGGGGCGGCTCGATGTTGCAGAGCTGCACGGTGGAAGGCGAGGGCGTTGGTGCAGTGCGACGCATCGGTCTGCCGGGCGGCCTCGAGATCGCAGAGCGCTGCGAATCCCATGACGCCGCGAAGCGCTCGTTCTCGTACGCGATCATTGGCAAGAGCCCCATCCCGATCAAGAACTACGTTTCGGTGTGCACCGTAGTCGAGACCAGCGCAAGCGAATGTCGCGTCGACTGGAGCGGGACCTTCGAGCCAGATGGCGTCGCCGAAGACCAGGCGCAAGGCATGGTGCGCGGCATCTACGTGGGTGGCATTGCTGGAGTGAAGAAATTACTGGGATGCTGAGGCACGCGGCTCGCTGCCGCAGGGCGATCCCGAATCTCGGATGAGCTGCGGGCCCAAGGCCCGTCAGCTCCATCGGAGATCAACTCGACCTTGGAAGCCCCAACGCCTAGTAGATGACTTCGCCGAACGGGAGCAGCGCCAGATGCCGGGCGCGCTTCACCGCTTCCACCACTTCGCGCTGCTGGCGGGCGGTGTTGCCCGAGATGCGGCGCGGCAGCACCTTGCCCGTCTCGCTCAAGAACATCCGCAACACGCGGGGATCCTTGTAGTCGATGACGAGGCCCTTGTCGGTCGTGAGCCGCGAGACCTTCGGTCCGCGGAAGGACTTCTTCTTGAGCTTGCGCGCCTTCTTGCGCGCCTTGGCGCGGAGGCGGAACTTGAGGCCGCGCGGCTGGGGGCCTTCGTCGCGATCGCCGTAGCCACCACCGCCGAATCCGCCGCGATCGCCACCGCGGAATCCACCGCGATCGCCGCCGCCAAAGCCACCGCGATCGCCGCCGCCGAAGCCGCCACGATCGCCACCGAAGCCGCCTCGGTCACGGTCGCCGAAGCCACCGCCGCCGCCGCCGCCGAAGCCGCCTCGATCTCGATCTTCCTGCATCATGGGGCGCGCAAACTATCCCACGGCCTCCGGGGTCGCAACCGCCGCCGCGATCAAGTCCGAAGCGCCGGTAGAACCTCGGTCGCGAACAGCTCGAGGGTCGCTTCGACCTGCGCGGGCGGCAGGCCGCCCAGATCGAACATCGAGAGATGGAGATCGAGCCCGAGCGTCTCGCGTGTCGCGGCGATCCGATCGATGACCTCCGCCGGGCTGCCGCAGACTGCGACGCCCGCGAGCAGCCGTTGATAATCGAGATCGACCTTCGCCTTCGCGTGGATCAGCTCACGGCGCGTCCAGATCCGATCGACGAAACGCAGGTAATTCAGGTAGTAGGGACGCCACGCTTCGCGCGCTTGCTGCGACGTGCGAGCGACGTGCACGTGATTGCAACAGCCCACGCGCGCTGCGGCCGGATCGCGTCCCGTCGCCGCCCAGCGCTCGCGATAGCGATCGACCAGCGGCAGGAAGCCGGCCGGCGGTGCCAGCACGCTCGGCAGCATCAGTGGCAGGCCCAGCTCCACCGCGAGATCCACCGACGCCGGCGACGATCCGCCGCCGACCCAGATCGGTGGATGCGGCGCTTGCACCGGCCGCGGCTCCACCGTCACGCGATCGAGCGGCGCGCGAAAGCGTCCCGACCAGGTGACGTCGCGCTCACTCCAGAGCCGCCGCAGCAGCTCGAGATTCTCGCGGAAGCGCTCGCGACTCTCGTCGGGCTTCTGGCCGAACACTTCGTAGGTGTCGACGAGGATGCCGCGCCCGACCGAGAGCTCGACGCGCCCGTTCGAGATCGCATCGACCGTCGCGTAGTCCTCCGCGACGCGCACCGGATCGAGATTCGCGAGCAGCGTGACGCCCGTGCCGAGGCGGATCCGCGACGTGCGCGCGGCGATCGCCGCGAGCACCACCGGCGGCGCGGCGAGCACGTAGTCGCAGAAGTGGTGCTCGCCGAGCCACACCGAATCGAAGCCGAGCGTTTCGGCCAGCACGGCTTCATCGACGATCGCGCGATGGCGCGCAGCGGGCGACGTGACCTCGCCGGTGACGGGATCGTCGAGACAGTCGCCGAGTGAGAGGACGCCGATCTTCATGGCGGCGGACGCTACCGCTCCCGGATCGCGGTCACGCGCGGCTCGCCGCCCGTTGCGTCCACGTCGAACTCGACCTTCACGCCGGGCACTACGCCCTCGAGGATCTTCTTGTCGCTGACGGGGAAGGTCATCGTCATCGCCATCATGATGCCGGGGATATCGCCGTGGTCGAGCGTGATCTCTCCCTTTGCGACATCGACGGCGGCAACGGTGCCCTTGCCGGTGCCGTGCGTCGCGCTGCCGCCGCCGCATGCGGCCGCTGCAACGCTGAGGGCCAGAACAATGAGGATGGATCGGAACTTCACGAGACTTCTCCTTGGGGCAGCGAACGCCGCTTCCAGATCGCGAATAGAGCCGGGTAGACCAGTAGCTCCAATGCGAACGAGGTGACGAGGCCGCCGACCATCGGCGCCGCGACACGCTTCATCACGTCGGCGCCAGCGCCCGTACTCCAGAGCAGCGGCAGCAAACCGACGATCATCGCGACGACGGTCATCGCCTTCGGCCGGATGCGGCGCGCGGCGCCCTCGACGATCGATTCCTCGAGGTCGCCCATGTTGCGCATCCGATCGGCCGCAACGTGCGCGCGGTGCGCGAGCGTCAGGTAGAGCAGCATCACGACGCCGGTCTCCGCATCGAGGCCGGCGAGCGCGATGATGCCGACCCACACGGCGATCGACAGGTTGTAGCCGAGCGCAAATAGCAGCCACACCGCGCCGACCACCGAGAACGGCACCGCGAGCAGGATCATCGCGGTCTCGACGCCCGAGCCGGTGTTGAAGTAGAGCAGCAGCGTGACGAGCAACAGCGTCAGCGGCACCACCACGTAGAGCCGATCGCGTGCGCGCTCGTAGGCCTGGAACTGGCCGGCCCACTCGATGCGCACGCCGGCCGGAAGCTGCACCTGCTCCGCGACGACCTTGCGGGCATCGTGCACGTAATCGACGATCGGGCGATTCGCGACATCGACGAACACGAAGCCGGAGATCTGTCCGGCTTCGCTGCGCACCATGTCGGGCCCCATCGTGAAGTGGATCGTCGCGAGCTGGTCGAGCGGCACCTGAGCACCCGAAGGCGTCATCACGAGGATTCGCTTCAGTGCGTCGAAGTCCTCGCGGAAGTCGCGCGCGTAGCGCACTGCGATCGGGTAGCGCTCACGACCTTCGACGGTCTGCGCGACGTTCATGCCGCCGAGCGCAGACTCGACCACCTCGGAGACGTCGCGCACGCGCAGGCCTTGTCGCGCGATGGCGTCGCGATCCACTTCGATGTCGAGGTAGAAGCCGCCGGTGAGCCGCTCGGCGAACGCGCTGCGCGTGCCGGGCACCTGCTCGATCGCGCTTTCGATGGCGAGCGCGGCCTTCTCGATCGTTGCGAGATCGGGGCCGAAGACCTTGATGCCGAGCTGGCTGCGCACGCCGGTCGACAGCATTTCGTTGCGCGTCTGGATCGGCATCCACCAGGTGTTGGGCATGCCTGGGTAGCGGAGCTTCGCGTCCATCTCCTGCACCAGCGACGCGTAGGTCACGCCGGGCCGCCATTGCGATTCGGGCTTCAGCGTGACGACCGTCTCGACCATCGACAGCGGCGCGGGATCGGTCGACGAGTCGGCGCGACCGATCTTGCCGAACACGCGCTCCACTTCGGGGAATGCCGCGAGTTCGCGGTCCTGCATCTGCAGTACGCGTTGCGCTTCGGTGATCGACATCCCGGGCGCGGCGGTCGGCATGTAGAGGATCGTGCCCTCGTTCAGCGGCGGCATGAACTCGGTGCCGAGCGATAGGAACGCCGGGATCGTGGCGAGCGTGATCAGCACCGCGCCGACTACCACCGGCACGCGATGTCTCACCACCCAGCGCACCACCGGCGAATAGAGCCTGATCAACACGCGGCTCACCGGGTTCTGCATCTCACCGCGGATGTGACCGCGGATCGCCAGCGCCGCGAGCGCCGGCGTGAGCGTGACCGACAACAGCGCGGAGAAGCCCATCGCGTACGTCTTCGTGAACGCGAGCGGTTTGAACAGACGTCCCGCTGTTTCGTGCAGCGTGAAGATCGGCAGGAACGAGACGGTGATCACCAGCAGCGCGAAGAACACGCTCGGCCCGACTTCCTGCATCGCGGCGACGACGACGTCGCGCCGTGGAGAAGGTTGGCCGGAATTCTCCCAGTCCTCGAGCCGCTTGTGGACGTTCTCGACCAGGATGATCGACGCGTCCACCATCGCGCCGATCGCCACCGCAATGCCGCCGAGCGACATGATGTTCGCGGTGATGCCCTGGTAGAGCATCGGGATGAACGCGAGCACGACGCCGACCGGGATCGTCAGGATCGGAATCAGCGCCGATCGCGCGTGGAGCAGGAACACGAAGATCACCAGCGAGACGATCGCCAGCTCCTCGATGAGCGCGCGGCGCAACGTCGAAGTCGCCTTGCGGATCAGCTCGGAGCGGTCGTAGGTCGGAACGATCTCGACGCCCGCTGGAAGGCCGACCTTCAGCTCCTCGAGGCGCTCCTTCACCGCGTCGATCACCGCGAGCGCGTTCTGCCCGTAGCGCATCACGACGATGCCCCCGACGACCTCGCCCGTGCCGTCGAGTTCGGCGAGGCCGCGGCGCATGTCGGGGCCGAGCGTCACCACACCGAGGTCGCCGACCGTGACGGCGGCGCCGTCGCTGGCGCGCAGCGCGATCTTGCGGAGGTCGTCGAGGCTTTTCACGTAACCCTGGCCGCGCACGACGTATTCGTGGCTCGCGAGCTCCAGCACGCGACCGCCCGAGTCCTCGTTCGAGGCACGCACGGCTTCGATCACCTGCATCGTCGAGACGCCGAGCGCCGCGAGCCGCGCCGGGTCGAGCTGGATCTGGTACTGCCGCACGTAGCCACCGAGCGACGCGACCTCGGCGACGCCCGGGATCGACGCCAGCGCGTAGCGCAGATTCCAGTCCTGCAAGCTGCGCAGGTCCGCCATGTCGAGTTGACCGCTCTTGTCGACGAGCGCGTATTCGAA
>JANLTC010000081.1:0-2056 GCA_031362725.1 Deltaproteobacteria bacterium
GCCGAAGGACCGGGCTCTCGAGCTGCTCGGCAAGCACCTGAAGCTCTTTGTGGAGCGGCACTCACTGGAAAACCCGGACGGGTCCCCGCTGGTCGAAGGCGATGCCCTCGTTCGCATGGCGGCTCTCGTCGCGGCGGGGGCAAGGTGATTGCTCGGCGCGCGATCGCACTGGCCGCCATGCTGGCTCTGGCCGTGACCGCGGCAGAAGCCAACGTCGCAGCGGCGTCGTTCGCGCGGTCGAACCTGCTCGCGTACGCGGTCGGGCAGTGGTCGGGTTACCGGCCCGCGCCGCACCACAAGCTGCTCGCGGAGAACCTCGAGGCCGTCGAGCGTGGAGAGATCAAGCGCCTGATCGTGACCATGCCGCCGCGGCACGGCAAAAGCATGCTCACGTCGGAGTACTTCCCGGCATGGTACGAGGGGCGGAATCCCGAGCGCTCGATCATCACGGCGACGTACATCCAGGAGCTCGCGTCCGACTTCGGTCGCAAGGTGCGGAATCTCTCCGACACGCCGCTACACCTGGCGGCTTTCCCGCGGAGCCGGCTCTCGCGGGATTCGAAAGCCGCCCATCGTTTCAACACCGCAGCCGGCGGCTCGTACTTCGCGCTTGGATTGGACGGGGCTGCCACCGGTCGCGGTGCACACCTGTTCCTGATCGACGACCCGCTGAAGGGCCGAAGGGACGCCGAGTCGGCAACCATCCGCGAGCGTGGCAAGGCCTGGTATCGCTCGGTCGCGCGAACCCGACTCATGCCCGGCGGCGCAATCGTGATGGTGCTCACTCGCTGGCATGAAGACGACCTCGCCGGCTACGTGATCAAAGAGCACGCGCATGAGGGCTGGCGCGTTCTCAACCTCCCCGCGATCGCGGAGCAGAACGATCTGCTCGGCCGAGCCGAAGGCGATGCGCTCTGGCCAGAGGATTACCCGCTGACGGAGCTGGAGGCGCTGAAACGCACCATCGGAGCGTACGAGTGGGCATCGCTCTACCAGGGGCGGCCCGCGCCGATCGAAGGCGGGGTGTTCAAGCGCCACTGGTTTGACGATCGCTACGAGACGCCGCCCGATCGCTCGACCGTCCGCCGCATCGTGCAGAGTTGGGATACCGCCCAGAAGGAAGGCGACCGCAACGACCCCAGCGTGTGCACCACGTGGGCCGAGACGGCGACGAAGTACTACCTGCTGCACGTGTTCCGCGCTCGCATGGAGTGGCCCGCGCTCCGCGCCATGGCCGAGAGCCTCGCGGCGATGTGGACTCCGCACGTTGTCCTGATCGAGGACAAGGCGTCGGGGATCTCGCTGCTCCAGGATCTTCGCGCGAACACGCGGCTCCCCATCGTCGGCGTGGAGCCGGACGGCGACAAGGTCATCCGTGCGATGGCCGTGTCCCCGCTCGCCGAGTCGGGGCGCGTGGTCCTGCCCCGCGTTGCGGACTGGCTCCCCGACTACGAGTCCGAGGTGTTCGCGTTCCCGAACGCCACCCACGACGACCAGGTCGATGCGTCCACGCAGGCGCTGCGGTGGATGGCCGGCGCAGCCGTCGGCGGGATCCTGAATTTCTACCGTACGCAGGTCGCCGAGGCCAGCCGTGGCTGAGCAGCTCCCCGGCGTCGTCAACCGTGTCTCCCTGCGCACCCGCGTCGAGGCGTTCATGAACCCGCGGCCGAAGGTGGAGGCATTCGACCGCCCCTTCCCGGCCGGCGATCCGCTGCCGCCGTCGATGCCGCACGGGGCTCCGGCTCGAGCCCACGTCCCGCCTCCATTCGCGAACCTCGTCACGCGGCCACGCGTCACCCCCGGGGTGCCGCTGACGCCGTTCGAGCAGCTCCGCGCGCTGGCCGATTTCGATCTGGTGCAGCTCGCACTCCAGGACTGCCGCGGCCAGATCCTCGGCATGGAGTGGACGATTGCCCCGCGCGCGGAGTTCTCCGACAAGGCGGACGCGATGCAGGGCGAGATCGACGCGGCCCGGCAGTTCGTTGAGATGCCGGATCCGCTCGCGAGGATGGACTTCGGGACGTGGATCGGCAGCGTCGTCGACGAGATCTACACG
>JANLTC010000130.1:0-9739 GCA_031362725.1 Deltaproteobacteria bacterium
CCGCCGCGACGGCGTGGTGGAGTCGGTCGACGCCGCCCGCATCGTCATCCGCCCGAACGAGAACGAGGCCTCCGATGCCGTGGGCGCCAAGCCCGACATCTACAACCTCGTGAAGTTCCAGCGGTCGAACCAGAACACCTGCATGAACCAGAAGCCCATCGTGCAGCGTGGCGACAAGGTCCGTCCCGGCGACGTCATCGCCGACGGTCCCGCCACCGAGCACGGCGAGCTTGCCCTCGGCCAGAACGTGGTCGTCGCGTTCATGCCGTGGGGCGGGTACAACTTCGAGGACTCGATCCTGATCGCCGAACGCGTCGTCAAGGACGACTCCTTCACCTCGGTGCACATCGAGGAGTTCGAGTGCGTCGCGCGTGACACCAAGCTCGGCAAGGAAGAGATCACCCGCGACATTCCGAACGTCGGCGAAGAGGCGCTGAAGGATCTCGACGAGGCCGGCATCGTGCGCATCGGCGCCGAAGTGAAGCCGGACGACATCCTGGTCGGCAAGATCACGCCGAAGGGCGAGACCCAGCTCTCTCCGGAGGAGCGCCTGCTGCGCGCGATCTTCGGCGAGAAGGCGGGTGACGTGCGTGACACCTCGTTGCGCGTGCCGCCGGGCGTCTCGGGCATCGTGATCGGGGCGCAGGTCTTCTCGCGCCGCGGCGTGGAGAAGGACGAGCGCGCCCGCGCGATCGAAGAACTGGAGATCGAGCGGCTGCGCAAGGACCAGGAAGACGAGACGCGCATCATCCGCGAAAGCGCCTTGCTGCGCGTGCGCGAACTGCTGGTCGGTCTGACGGCGGCCAACCGTGTCGCCGACGAGCGCCGCAAGGAAGTGTGGCTCGACAGTAGCGACGTCATCAGCAACGAGAAGCTGAGCCAGATCCCGCAGCGCCGCTGGAAGGACATCCAGGTCACCGATGCCCGGGTGCAGGATCAGGTGGAGCGTGTCTTCGCGAACATCGATGAGCGCGCCGGCGTGATCAAGGCGGTCTTCGACGAGAAGATCGCGCGCTTGAAGAAGGGCGACGAGCTGCCGCCGGGTGTCTTCAAGATGGTGAAGGTGTACGTCGCCATCAAACGCAAGCTGTCGGTCGGTGACAAGATGGCCGGCCGCCACGGCAACAAGGGCGTGATCTCGCGAATCCTCCCGGAGGAGGACATGCCGTACATGGCAGACGGCACGCCGGTCGACATCGTGCTGAACCCACTCGGTGTGCCGTCGCGCATGAACGTCGGGCAGATCCTCGAGACGCATCTGGGCTGGGCCGCGCGCGGTCTCGGCCAGCAGGTGGAGGCGCTACTCGACGAACATCGAGGCATCGAGATCGCCAAGGTTCGCAAAGCACTCAGCGAGGCCTACGACGACCCCGACACGTCGCGTGTTCTCGAGGGTGCATCGGACCGCGCGATCCTGTCGCTCGCGAAGAGCGTCGCGACCGGGGTTCACGTTGCGACCGCCGTCTTCGATGGTGCCGGCGAACCCGAGATCAGGGCGGAGCTGATCCGATCGAAGCTGCCGACCTCGGGCCAGATGGTGCTCTTCGACGGCCGCAGCGGGGATCCCTTCGAAGGCGACGTCACGGTGGGCGTGCTGTACATGCTGAAACTGCACCATCTGGCGGACGACAAGATCCACGCGCGTTCGATCGGGCCGTACAGCCTCGTCACCCAGCAGCCGCTGGGCGGCAAGGCGCAGTTCGGTGGTCAGCGTCTCGGCGAGATGGAGGTGTGGGCGCTCGAAGCGTACGGCGCCGCCTTCGCGCTCCAGGAATTCCTGACCGTGAAATCGGACGACGTCGGCGGCCGCACGCGGATGTACGAATCGATCGTGAAGGGTGAAATGACACTCGAGCCCGGCTTGCCCGAGAGTTTCAACGTGCTGGTCAAGGAGCTTCAGGCTCTCGGACTCGACGTCGATCTCGTCGAAGACAAAGTCGAATAGGAGGGATCCGTGCGAGACCTCTACAACTTGTTCGAGAAGCCCAAGGATCCCTTGGCCTTCAACTCGATCCGCATCTCGATCGCGTCACCGGAGAAGATCCGGGAGTGGTCGCACGGCGAGGTGAAGAAGCCCGAGACGATCAACTACCGGACCTTCAAGCCGGAACGCGATGGGCTCTTCTGCGCGAAGATCTTCGGTCCTGTGAAGGACTACGAGTGCAACTGCGGCAAGTACAAGCGCATGAAGCACCGTGGCGTCGTGTGCGAGAAGTGCGGCGTCGAAGTGATCCAATCGAAGGTGCGGCGCGAGCGAATGGGCCACATCACGCTGGCTACGCCCGTGGCGCACATCTGGTTCCTGAAGTCGCTGCCTTCGCGCATTGGCAACATTCTCGAGGTTTCGCTGCGAGAACTCGAGCGCGTACTCTACTTCGAGTCGTACATCGTGGTCGACCCGAAGGAGACCGACCTCAAGCTCGGTGAGCTGCTCTCTGACGAGCGCCTGCTCGAGATGAAGGAGAAGTGGGGCCGCGAGGGCTTCGACTTCGGTATCGGCGCAGAAGCCGTCCGCGACCTGCTCTCGAAGATCGACGTCGAAGGCGAGTCGAAGCGCCTACGCCTCGAGATGCGTGACGCGACGTCCGAGGCGAAGCGCAAGAAGCTCGCCAAGCGACTCAAGGTGCTCGACGCATTCCGGGAGTCCACCAATCGTCCGGAGCACATGATCCTCGAGATCATCCCGGTGCTTCCGCCCGATCTGCGACCGCTCGTGCCGCTCGACGGCGGACGCTTCGCGACCAGCGATCTGAACGATCTGTATCGCCGTGTGATCAACCGCAACAACCGCCTGAAGCGTCTCCAGGAGCTGAACGCCCCCGAAGTGATCATCCGCAACGAGAAGCGGATGCTGCAGGAAGCGGTCGATGCGCTGTTCGACAAAGGCCGCCGCGGTCGCGTGATCACCGGTCCGAGCAAGCGCCCGCTGAAGTCGCTCTCGGACATGCTGAAGGGCAAGTCGGGGCGCTTCCGCCAGAACCTGCTCGGCAAGCGCGTCGACTACTCGGGCCGCTCGGTGATCGTGGTCGGTCCGGAGCTGCGCCTGCACCAGTGCGGGCTTCCGACCCGCATGGCGCTCGAGCTGTTCAAGCCGTTCATCTACTCGAAGCTCGAGCAGCGCGGCTACGTGACCACCATCAAGGCCGCCAAGAAGATGGTGGAGAAGGAGCGTCCCGAGGTCTGGGACATCCTCGCCGAAGTCGTCCGGGAGCATCCGGTGATGCTGAACCGGGCCCCAACGCTGCATCGGCTCGGCATCCAGGCCTTCGAACCGCAGCTGATCGACGGCAAGGCGATCCAGCTGCACCCGCTCGTATGCGCGGCGTACAACGCCGACTTCGACGGTGACCAGATGGCCGTTCACGTCCCGCTGTCGATCGAAGCGCAGATCGAAGCGCGCGTGCTGATGATGTCGACCAACAACATCCTGTCGCCGGCGACGGGACGTCCCGTCATCGGTCCGACCCAGGACATCGTGCTCGGTTGCTACTACATGTCGCGCGAGCGATCGCCGGCCCGCGGCGAGGGCATGCGCTTCGCCAACCCCGATGAGGTCGTCTGTGCGTACAACGCCGGCGAACTCGAGCTGCATGCGCGCGTCGAAGTGCGGATGGAAGGCGGTCGTGTCGAGACGACGGCCGGTCGCGTGCTGCTGCGCGAGGTCGTGCCCGGCGAGATCCCGTTCGAGATCGTCAACAAGGTGATGGACAAGAAGGCGCTGGGCGAGTTGATCGACCAGGCCTACCGGCGCCTCGGCTCGAAGGCGACCGTCATTCTCGCCGACCGGCTGCGCACGCTCGGGTACCAGTTCGCGACGCGTGCGGGCATCTCGTTCTGTGTCGACGACATGACGATCCCGACGGACAAGCCGCGCATCATCGAGGGCGCGAACGAACAGGTCCGTGAAATCGAAGCGCAGTACCAGGAAGGTCTGATCACCGACGGCGAGCGCTACAACAAAGTGATCGACATCTGGGCCGAGGCGACCGAGAAGGTCTCCTCGCAGATGATGGAGAACATCGGCACCGAGATCGCGAAGGACGCCGACGGCAATGATGCGCGCGTCCCGTCCTTCAACTCGGTCTACATGATGGCCGATTCGGGCGCGCGCGGTTCCGCGCAGCAGATGCGCCAGCTCGCCGGTATGCGCGGTCTGATGGCCAAGCCGTCGGGCGAGATCATCGAGACGCCGATCACCTCGAACTTCCGCGAGGGGCTTTCGGTTCTGCAGTACTTCATCTCGACCCACGGTGCCCGCAAGGGTCTCGCGGATACCGCGCTGAAGACTGCGAACTCGGGCTACCTGACCCGCCGTCTCGTCGACGTCGCGCAGGACATGATCATCCGGCTGGAGGATTGCGGCACCAAGGACGGACTCGTGACCGGTCCGCTCATCGAGGCCGGCGAGGTGATCGAGCCGATCGGCGAGCGCATCCTGGGCCGGGTCACCGTGGACGAGATCGTCGACCCGCGCGATCGCAGCGTCATCGTACGCGCTGGCGAAGAGATCGATGAGCACAAGGTCGCTCGCATCGAAGAGGCAGGGATCGAGCGCTTGCTGATCCGCTCGGTGCTCACTTGCGAGACGAAGTTCGGTGTCTGCAAGATGTGTTATGGACGCGACTTGTCGCGGGGCGAGATGGTGAATCTCGGCGAGGCGGTTGGCGTGATCGCCGCCCAGTCGATCGGCGAACCCGGTACGCAGCTCACGATGCGCACCTTCCACATCGGCGGCGCGGCGACGCGACGGGCAGAGCAGTCGAGCGCTGAGGCGCGCACCGAGGGCGAAGCGCGCCACGTGAACCTGCGTACCGTGGAAGACAAGCAGGGGCGCCAGATCGCCAGCAATCGCCACGGCGAGGTCGTCATCTACGATGCCAGCGGTCACGAGCGCGAGCGGCATCCGGTCGTCTACGGCGCGTGGGTGAAGGTCGTGCACGGCACGGCCGTGAAGCCCGGGGCACCGCTGCTCGAGTGGGACCCGTTCGCCAACCCGATCCTTGCCGAGGTGAAGGGCACCGCTCGCTTCGTCGACATCATCGAAGGCCAGACGATGCGCGAGCAGGTGGATGAGTTCACCGGCCAGGCGTCGAAGGTGATCATCGAGGCGAAGGATCCGTCGCTGCGACCGCGCATTTCGGTGATCGGTCCGGACGGGCAGGGGCTGCACGACAAGCTGATGCCGATGGGCGCGTACATCTCCGCGGTCGACGGCAGCGCGATCGCGGCAGGCGACGTCGTCGCGAAGATGCCCCGCGAAGTCACCCGCACCAAGGACATCACGGGCGGTCTGCCGCGCGTGGCGGAACTCTTCGAGGCCCGCAAGCCCAAGGACTTCGCGATCGTCTCGGAGATCGACGGCACCGTCTCCTTCGGGACCGACGTGCGCGGCAAGCGGCGTGTGCTGGTAACGCCCGATGGCGGCGAGCCGCGCGAGTACCTGATCCCGAAGGGCAAGCACATCGGTGTCCACGAGGGCGACCGCGTTCGCGCCGGCGAAGCGCTGATGGACGGGTCCGCGAATCCCCACGACATCCTGCGCATCCAGGGCGTGAAGGAACTCGCGAAATACCTGGTGGACGAGGTCCAGGAGGTCTACCGCCTCCAGGGCGTGAAGATCAACGACAAGCACATCGAGACGATCGTCAGGCAGATGCTGCGACGGGTTCGCGTGAAGGATCCCGGAGACACGGACTATCTGGTCGGCGAGCACGTGGACAAGTGGCTGTTCCTCGAAGCCAACGAGAAGGTGCTCGCGCAGGGCGGGCGCCCGGCGCAGGAGGAACCGCTGCTGCTCGGCATTACCAAGGCGTCGCTATCGACGGAGTCGTTCATCTCGGCCGCGTCGTTCCAGGAGACCACCAAGGTACTCACCGAGGCGGCAATCTGGGGCAAGACCGACCGCCTCCACGGTCTCAAGGAGAACGTGATCATGGGCCGGCTGATCCCGGCTGGTACCGGGATGGCGCGCTACAAGAACATCGGGATCCAGGTCGAGGCGCCCGAAGGAATGGCAGAGCAACCGGGTGGTGTCGCCACGCTCTCGCTGCCGAGCGCTCGAGGCACCGTGGTCTCCGAAAGCCCGGCCAGCATGCATCCGCCGGATGCAGGTGGTCTCCCGTGATTCGCATCGGCTCCCCGATTGCGCGTTCGGACGGGTCGAATCGGGCGGGTCGCGTCGACGAGTCGGCCCGCGCTTGACAGAGGGCCGCTCACGAAGCGGTTGACAGGGCATCGAACACCGCTATCGTGCGGCCGATTTTGCATCTAGGCCGCGCTCGCTGCGGCCCTTCCGCAACCCGCGGAGAGTTCTACCCGAGCCATCTGCCGACGCCGCCTTCGGGTTGGTTCTTGGATGGCTCCGGCCTCTTCGCAGTCGCGGTCGGGTTTCAGGGGCGTGGTTTCTCCAGTCTCCGGCCCGCGCACCGTCGCGCGCCAGACCCGAGGCGGCACCTGTAGGGTCCGTCCGCTGGCGAGACCGGCTGCGACCGCGATCACACGAGGGGACCCGACAGCGCATGCCGACGATTCAACAGCTCGTGCGCCAGGGTCGGCTGACTCGGCGCCGCAAGAGCAAGTCGCCCGACCTCGACCAGTCGCCGCAGCGGCGCGGCGTGTGCACGCGTGTGTGTACCCAGACGCCGAAGAAGCCGAACTCGGCGCTGCGCAAAGTTGCCCGCGTGCGACTCACCAACGGGAACGAGGTCTGGGCCTACATCCCCGGCGTCGGCCACAACTTGCAAGAACACTCGGTGGTTCTCGTCCGCGGCGGCCGCGTGAAGGATCTCCCGGGCGTTCGGTATCACATCGTTCGAGGCACCCTCGATACGCAGGGCGTCTCGAATCGACGCAAGAGTCGATCTCGGTACGGGGCGAAGCGCCCGAAGTAGCCCGTCCTTCGTTGCGGCCGGTGGGACACCGAAGTTCTGCCGGCCGCGTTTTTTGGAAGAGCAGTCGGCGGCCCGCGCGGGCCTGGAACGAGAGGGAACATGCCGAGGCGACGCGAAGTAGCACGGCGCAAGCACGCGACCGATCCGAAGTACAACGATCGCCAGGTCGGGTACTTCACCAACGTGATCATGCGCGGCGGCAAGAAGAGCACCGCGGAGCACATCGTGTACGGCGCGTTCCTGGTGATCGAGAACAAGACGCGCAACGACCCCCTGGCGATGTTCCGCCGGGCACTCGACAACGTACGGCCGCGCATCGAAGTGAAGTCGCGGCGCGTGGGTGGGGCCACCTACCAGGTACCGATCGAAGTGCGGCCGGAACGCGCCACGTCGCTCGCGATGCGCTGGCTCGTGCAATACGCGCGGTCGCGCAGCGGTCGCAGCATGCCGGAGAAGCTCGCCGACGAGCTGATCGACGCGGCCAATGAGCGCGGCGAGGCAGTGAAGAAGAAGGAAGACACACACCGGATGGCCGACGCCAACAAGGCATTCGCGCACTACCGGTGGTGAGATCGTCCAGGTAGGGACGAGAGTTCTTTGAAATGGCTCGGACTACGGCTCTCGAGAGGACCCGCAACATCGGCATCATGGCGCATATCGATGCCGGTAAGACCACGACTACGGAGCGGATCCTGTTCTACACGGGCGTAAACTACAAGATGGGTGAAGTCCATGATGGCGCGGCCACCATGGACTGGATGGAACAGGAGCAAGAGCGCGGCATCACGATCACGTCCGCCGCGACGACTTGTTCCTGGCAGGATCACCGCATCAACATCATCGATACACCGGGGCACGTGGACTTTACGATCGAGGTCGAACGCTCGCTGCGGGTTCTCGATGGCGCGGTCGCCGTATTCTGCGGCGTCGGCGGTGTCGAGCCGCAGTCCGAGACCGTGTGGCGGCAGGCGGATCACTACCGCGTGCCTCGGCTCGCGTTCGTCAACAAGATGGACCGCATCGGCGCGAACTTCGATCGGGTCGTCGAGATGATGCGTACGCGACTCGGCGCGAACCCGGTTCCGATCCAACTGCCGATCGGTTCCGAGGACGCCTTTCGTGGTGTCGTCGACGTCCTCGAGCGCAAAGCGATCTACTGGGACGATGAGAGCCAGGGCGCCAGCTTCCAGGTCGCCGAGGTGCCCGCAGAGCTCGAGGCCGCGACCGACGCCGCGCGCGAGAAGGTCGTCGAGGCGGCCGCCGATTCGGATGAGTCGCTGATGGCGCTCTATCTCGAAGGCGCACCGATCGCGGCCGCGCAGCTGCGCAAGGCGCTTCGCGCAGCGACGATCCAACTTCGTGTCGTGCCGGTGGTGTGCGGTTCGGCTTTCAAGAACAAGGGTGTTCAGCCGCTGCTCGATGCGATCGTCTCCTACCTCCCGTCGCCGCTCGACGTGCCCCCCGTCGAAGGCATCGACTTGAAGACCCAGAAGCCCGCTTCGCGCAAGGCCGATGACGCGGAACCCTTTGCGGCGCTCGTCTTCAAACTGATGTCGGACAAACACGTCGGGCATCTCGCGTATCTGCGCGTCTACTCAGGGAGCCTCGAGACCGGTCAGCAGGTGTTGAATGTCCGCCGCGACCGCAAGGAGCGCGTTGGCCGTCTGCTCCAGATGCACGCCAACAAGCGTCAGGAAATCTCGACCGCGTACGCGGGCGACATCATCGCGGCGGTCGGCTTCAAGTCGGTCTCGACCGGCGATACGCTCTGCGACGCAAAGCATCCGATCGCCCTCGAGGCGATGGAATTCCCGGAACCCGTGATCTCGATCGCGATCGAGCCGAAGACCCAGGCGGACATGGATCGCCTCGGCGAATCGCTCGAGCGCCTGGCGCTCGAAGATCCCTCGTTCCGCGTCTCGACCGACGCCGAGACCGGCCAGACGATCATCGCTGGAATGGGCGAGCTGCATCTCGAGATCATCTGCGACCGCCTGCTCCGCGAGTTCCGTGTCGGCGCGAACGTCGGCCCGCCGCAGGTCGCCTACAAGGAGACCATCCGCAAGACGGTGCGCGCCGAGGGTCGCTACATCAAGCAGACGGGCGGCTCGGGCGACTACGGCGTGGTCGTCATCGAGGTCGGTCCCAACGAACCCGGGAAGGGATTCGAGTTCGTGGACGGCACCAAGGGCGCGCCGATCCCGCGCGAGTTCATCCCTGCCGTGCGCCAGGGATGCGACGAAGCCCTGCAGAGCGGCGAGCTCGCGGGTTACCCGGTCGTCGACGTTCGTGTGCGCTTGCTCGACGGACAGGCGCACGACGTCGATTCGTCGGAGCGATCGTTCAAGATCGCGGGTTCGATCGCGATGCGCGAAGCACTTCGCGAGGCGCAGCCGACTCTGCTCGAGCCGATGATGAAGGTCGAAGTCGTCACGCCCGACGACTTCGTGGGTCCAGTTCAGGGCGACCTGAGCAGCCGCCGCGGTTCACTCACCGGCATGGAGCTCCGGGCCGGCGCGCACGTCGTTCGCGCCGATGTGCCGCTCGCTGCGATGTTCGGCTACGTGAACAGTCTGCGATCCATGACCCAGGGTCGCGCGACCTACACGATGCAGTTTTCGCACTACGCAGAAGTGCCGGACGCCGTGGCGGCCAAGATCGTGAACCGCTGAAGCGGGTCCGATCGCGGCGTTACGGTCTTTACGCGAACGAATTGATCTTCTAGGAGAGGGACGGCATGGGCAAGGCGAAGTTCGAGCGGACGAAGCCGCACGTGAACGTGGGGACGATTGGCCACGTGGATCACGGCAAGACGACGCTGACGGCGGCGATCACGCAGCGTCAGGCGA
>JANLTC010000138.1:0-5004 GCA_031362725.1 Deltaproteobacteria bacterium
CGAAGAGACGGCGCAGGTCTTCCTGGAATACGACCACCAGCACGATCACCAACACCGCGAAGAAGCCCTGCAGGATCCACACCGTCATCTGCAGTTCGAGCTGCCGCGCGACGAGGAACGCCGCGGCGGCGATCCCGACACCGGCGAGCGCGATGCGCGCGCGCGCGCGGCGCAGCCACGAGAGCGTCGCCCACAGCAACACGGCCACCAGCGCGACATCGACGACGTCGGTCAGCCGCAGGCCGTCGATGATGCGAACGTCCATCACGCGAAGTCCATCACACAAAATCCAGGATTTGGAACTCGGGCACGGCGCCTCTCGGGGGGGGCGACCAACGAGTGACGGGGCTTCTAGCACCGTGTTAGCGTCGCGCGCAATGCCAGGCGAGCGCGCCGGCTGAACCGTTCCGGGTGCCGCGACATCGAAGGGGCAAAGCCGCAACCGCGCGGGAGCGAGCCATGACGGAACGAGCAGAGCTGACGTGCCGGGAATTCATCGACGTCATCATGGCGTGGGTCGACGATGCGCTGGATCCCGCCACCCGGACCGAATTCGACGAGCACCTGGCGGCGTGCGTCGACTGCGCGAACTACCTCCGTTCCTACCAGCTGACCGTGTCGCTCGGGAAGCGCGCCTACGCGCCGGGCGATCTCGACGGGCCGGTTCCCGACGATGTGCCCGAGGAGCTGGTGCAGGCGGTATTGGCAGCGCGCAAGCGGCGCTGAGGCATGCAACCGATCGACCAGCCACGCATCCAAGTCGGGATCGCGAACCCGGCCCGACGAAATTCATCGAGATCGATGAAACCCGCCCAGAGGAGGCGCGCTCGGTGAACTCCGCCCCGATCGAGTCCGTCCGCGCGGCGCCCCGCACGCCGTGGCTGCGCATCGCGCTACTCGTGGCGGCCGTCGCCGTGCTGATCCTGCTCGGGCGCCGACTCGGCGCTGCGCTGCCCGCCTTCGCGGCCTGGGTCGACAGCCTCGGCGCGTGGGGGCCCGTCGCGTTCATCGCCGGCTACGCGCTCGCCGTCGTCGCGTTTGCGCCCGGCTCGGTGCTCACGCTCGCGGCCGGAGCGATCTTCGGCCTCGCGCGCGGGACGCTCTACGTGTTCCTCGCCGCCACGCTCGGCGCTTCGCTCGCATTCCTGGTGGCGCGGTATGTGGCGCGTCCCTGGGTCGAGCGCCGCATCTCCGCGAATCCAGCTTTCGCGGCGATCGACCGCGCCGTCGCCGCGCAGGGTCGCCGCATCGTGTTCCTGCTGCGGCTGTCGCCTGCGTTCCCGTTCAATCTGCTGAATTACGCGCTGGGCCTCACGCGTGTGCGCTTCGTCGATGCGCTGGTCGCGTCGATCGGGATGCTCCCCGGGACACTGCTCTACGTCTACTACGGAAAGCTCGCCGGCGAGGTGGCGTCGCTCGCCGGTGGCGCGCCGGTGGCACGAGGCGCGGGGTACTACGCGGTGCTCGGCCTCGGTCTCGTCGCGACGCTGCTCGTCACGACGATCGTCGCGCGCACGGCACGTCGCGCGCTGCGAGAAGCAACGGATGCGAGCGGAGTCGCCCAAGCGAATCCCCAATCGGAGCCGCAATGATCCCCATCGATGCCAATGACCAGGCGCTGCTCGACGCGGTTCGCCCGACGGACTGGCGCAATCCCGATCCGGCACCGCGCTACAACCTCGTCGTTCTCGGCGGCGGCACGGCGGGACTCGTGTCCGCTGCGGTCGCGGCGGGACTCGGCGCGCGCGTCGCGCTGGTCGAACGCGATCGCCTCGGCGGCGATTGCCTCAACACCGGCTGCGTGCCATCGAAAGCGCTGATCCGCGCCGGTCGGCTCGCGGCCGAAGCGCAGACTGCCGCCGCGCTCGCGCGGCCGGCGCGTGATGCGCCGCGTCCGGACTTCGCGGCGGCGATGGAGCGGATGCGAAAGATCCGCGCGGCGATCGCGCCGCACGATTCCGCGCAGCGCTTCCGCGACGAACTCGGAATCGACGTGTTTCGCGGCGAAGGCCGCTTCAGATCGGGCGACACGCTCGAAGTCGGTGGCGCGAAGCTGCGCTTTCGCCGCGCGATCCTCGCGACGGGTGCGCGCGCCGCGGCGCCGCCGATCCCCGGGCTCCTCGGAACGGGCTTCCTCACCAACGAGTCGGTGTTCTCGCTGACCGCGAACCCCGGACGCCTCGCGGTGATCGGTGGCGGACCGATCGGCTGCGAGCTGGCCCAGACCTTCGCGCGACTCGGTGTCGCCGTGACGATCTTCGAAGTCGGCGCGCATCTGCTGGAGCGCGAGGACGCCGACGCCGCGGCGATCGTGCAGCGAGCGCTTTTGCAGGACGGCGTGCGTCTGGTGCTCGGCTGCAAGATTCGTTCGGTCGCCCACGAAGCGGGTGCGAAGTGTGTCCACTACGAGTCGCCGGACGGCGCGGGATCCGTCGCGGTCGACGAAGTGCTCGTCGCCGCAGGTCGCGCACCGAACGTCGAAGACGTGGGACTCGAGGCAGCGGGCGTCGCGTATCAAGCCGGTCGCGGCATCCAGGTGGACGACCGCTTGCGCACGACGAACCCGCGCATCTTCGCCGTCGGCGATTGCTGCATGGCGTGGAAGTTCACGCACGCCGCCGACGCGGCCGCGAAGATCGCCGTACAGAACGCGCTCTTCTTCGGCCGCAAGAAGCTTTCGGCGTTGGTGATGCCCTGGTGCACCTACACCGACCCGGAGCTGGCGCACGTCGGCCTTTCGGAACGCGACGCCGTGTCGCGCGGCATCGCGCTCGACACCTATACCGTGAACCTCGAAGCGAACGACCGCGCCGTCTGCGACGGCGAAGAAGACGGCTTCGTCCGCGTCCACGTGCGCAAGGGAACCGACCAGGTCGTCGGCGCGACGGTCGTCGCGAGCCACGGCGGCGAACTCGTGAGCCTGCTCACCACGGCGATCACCGCCCGCATCGGCCTCGGCAAACTCGCCGGCACGATCTTCCCCTACCCCACCCAATCCGAAGCCGTAAAAGCCGTCGCGAACGCCTACATGCGCACCCGCCTCACGCCCACCATCAAGCGCATCTTCGAGCGAGTCCTGGGCGCGATGCGCTGAGGAGAAAGGGGACGGTCCTCATCGAGGACTGGCCGGGGACCAGGGGGACACGCCTCGACTCGAAACGTGCGCTGGACGCGCCTCGTCGTGTCGCGGCGTGCCGGTACCATGCGTCGCGTGCCGGACCGGCCGGGTGTGTCCCTAAAGTCCTCTGCCCGTCCACATCGAGGACCGTCCCCTTTCTCCACTTTTTCCTCGCGGGGGCCCTGCTTGCTTCTCTCGCCCGCGTTGATCGAGTCGTTTCGGCGCGAGGGGTACGTGCGCGTGCCGGGCTTGATCGACCGGGGTGAGCTCGAGCGATTTGGCGCGGTGATCGATGCGACGGTGCGGACGCGCACGGCGAACGACCGGCGCCGGCTCGAAGAGAAGTCGCGCTACGAACAGTCGTTCCTGCAATGCATCAACTTGTGGGAGGACGCGCCGGCGATGCGCGGCCTCACCTTTCATCCGCACGTCTGCGAAGCGGCCGCCGCGCTGCTCGGTGTGCCGCGCATCCGGCTCTGGCACGACCAGGCGCTCTACAAGGAATCGGGCGGTCGCGAGACCGACGCACATCAGGATCAGCCCTACTGGCCGATCGAAGAGGCCGACACCGTGACGGCCTGGATCCCGCTCGTCGACATCGACGAATCTCTCGGCTGCATGGGCTACGTGCCCGGTTCGCACGCCGTCGGTCTGCGGCGCTTCGTCAACATCTTCTTTGGCGAAATGGAGGACGTGCTCGCCCGTCCCGAACTCGGTGGCGTAAAGCCCGTCTTCGTTCCCGCGCAGCGCGGCGACGTGCTCTTCCACCACGGTCTCACGGTTCATCTCGCGCACGCAAACCGCTCGTCGCAGATGCGGCGCGTGCACACGGCGATCTACTTCCGCGACGGCTGCACGCGTGCGAAGGTCGGCATCCATCAGTCCGTGGATCGGATGGGCATCCGGGTTGGCGAAGTGATCGCTGGCGACGCGACGCCGATCGCCTGGCCGCGCGACGCAGGCGATCTGCCGCCGACGCCGACCGCGCGCATCGCGCCCGACTCGATCGGCGCACGCGCCTGGCCGCCGAGCGCGATCGGCTGAGCGCTGCGTCGCGCTGCTACGCCTCCGCGATCTCGCACTGCTCCGGCAAGGTGCGCCCCGCTTTGCGCCACGAGGGCATCTACGACGTCGAGCACCGGCCGACCGCATGGGCGGTCCTCTGAAGCGGTGTCAGCGGAAGAGCGGACCGTGGAGCCATCGCAGCCCCGTGGCGAGGGCGACGCCGATCGGGATCACCAGTGGCGACAGCTCGCGCAGGCCGCGCAGTGTTTCGCGGCCGGTGAACGGAAGGAATGGCGTGCGCTCGTGCCACAGGCGGTAGTCGGCGCCCTCGGTCGCGAGTTTCCGGCGATCCTGGTGCGCACAGCCGAGTAGCGCGAAGAGCGGGAAGCCCGCCCAGAACGCGACGTCGGACGCATTGCCCATCACGAGCAGATGCAGCGCACCGAAGATCCCGACGCCCATGAAGACGGGATGGCGCGTCAACAGATGGACGCCGCGCGCCGCGCCCGGTGCCGCCGCCTCGCCAACGACGAACGCCGCGGGACTCGGACTCACTACGCCCGCCACGACGAGCGACCATGCAACAGCCTGCAGTGCGTAGATCGCATAGAGCCCGACGCTGCCGAGCGACAGCGACCACAACAGCGCGCCCTCGTGTCGATGGCCCAGGTAGAACCACACGAGCGCCGCGAACACCGCGATCGCGAGCAGCGAATACGCACCGAGAAATCCCTGCGCGCCGAGCGCCGCGACGAGTCGCGGTCGCCACGCCCGGCTCGAGAGCCCCATGTGCGTAACGGCGAACACCACCCAAAGAATCGCGATCACGATCGAAGCAGCCATCCACCCTCCGAGGTGCCGGGCGTCAGGTTATTTTTTGT
>JANLTC010000141.1:0-6025 GCA_031362725.1 Deltaproteobacteria bacterium
AAACCTGGAAGGCCGCGACGAGCGCGAAGTTCGCGAGCAGCTGCGTCACCGCACCGATCGCCGCCCACGCGAAGAACCCGGTCGAGAGTTGCGGCGCGCCGTGCCAAAGCGCGAGCCCGAGCGCCAGGGCAGCCGAGAACGGCAGGTTGAACGCGAAGCGCGACCACGCCGTCAGCGCCGGCGAAACCTGCCCGACGAGCTGTCGCGAGAGTGCGTTGCGCACCGCCTGCACGGTGGCGGCCAGCAGCGTGAGCAGGACCCAGAGCAAGTGGCGCTACGACCGTCGCAAGGTGCGGCCCGGACGCGCGCCGGTGTGTACGCCGTCGCGTACGACGTGTCTGCCGTTCACGAAGACATGCGGAATACCGGCCGGCGGCTGCTGCGGATCCTCGTAGGTCGCGATGTCGGCGACGCGCGCGGGATCGAAGACGACGAGATCCGCGAAGGCCTCCGCACGCACCTCGCCACGGTCGGCGATGCCGAACTTGCGCGCCGGGAATCCGGTCATGCGGTACACGGCCTCGGCGACCGGGAATACGCCCTCGTCGCGCGCGTACTTGCCGAGCACGCGCGCAAACGTCCCGTAGAGCCGCGGGTGCGGTTTGCCCTGCAGCGTCGGCAGGCCGTCGGAGCCGATCATCGTGGTGGGATGACGCAGTACGGTGCGAACGTCGTCCTCGCACATCGTGTGCATGACGACCGTCGCGCCCATGCCTTCGGCGTCGAGCACGCGGCGCGCGGCGTCGATCGGCGACACGTCCCACGCCGTCGCGAGTGCTGCGATCGTCTTGCCTTCCCACTCCGGATGCTGCGGCGCCGACGCGAGCTGGATGTCCTCCGGTCGGCCACGCCCGATGCCGCCGCCGTCCTCGAGATACGACAGCACGGCGGCCAGCACGGTGCTCGCGGCCGTGTACGGATACTGATCCGCCGTGACGTCGAGACCGCGCGCGCGCGCCGCGTCGATCAACTGCAGCGACTCGCGCACCTTGCCCCAGCTCTCGCGGCCACTCGCCTTGTGATGCGAGATCTGCACCGGCACGCCGGCGCGCTCGCCGATCTCGATCGACTCGCGCACGGACTCGAGCAGGCCCATCCCTTCGTCGCGCATGTGCGTCGCATAGAGCCCGCCGGTCTCCGCGAACGCGTGCGCCAGCGCGACGAGTTCGCCCGTCTGCGCGTGCTTGCCGGGCTCGTAGATCAGCCCGGTCGAGAAGCCGACGCAGCCGGCGGCGACGCCCTCTTGGACCAGCGCGCGCATGCGATCCAGTTCGGCGTCGCTCGGCGCGCGCGCCTCCCCGCCCATCACCGCCGCGCGCACGACACCGTGACCGACGAGCGCAGCGACGTTGCAGCTCGCAGGCGCCGCATCGAGATGATCGAGATAGCCCCGGTAGCCGTCCCACTCGGGCAGCGGCTGACCCGGATGAAACGCTGCCGCGAAGGCGCGCGCTTGCGGTTGCGGCGCGGCGCCCATGCCACAGTTGCCGACGACCACCGTCGTGACACCACCCTGCACCTTGAATCCCATCTCCGGAACCAGCACGACCGCAAAATCGTCGTGGGTGTGGACATCGAGGAAGCCGGGCGCGATGGCGAGACCGCTCGCATCGAGCGTCGCAGCGCCACCGGGATCGAGCGAAGGCGCGACGGCCGCGATCCGATCGTCGCGCACCGCGACATCGGCGCGACGCGCCGCAGCGCCCGTTCCGTCGTAGAGCGTTGCACCCTGAATCACGAGGTCATACCCGGGCATGCACTGTCTCCCCTGAGGCAATGAGCCAGGCTCATCGCGAATCCGGCCAGCGAGGCGCGCATGCTACCACCAGACGCGTACGAGACCGTGATAGCGTGCGCACGATGCAGGGTTCAGCGCTCACACAGGTCGCCAGCTATCGCCGTCGCGTCGCGGCGTCGGTCGAGCGCGTCTGGGAGAACGTGCTCGACTGGGAGCACCTGCCCTTCCTGCACCGCACGAGCTTTCGCAGCATCGCCTTGCAAGACGCCGGGCCCTGGGGCTGGCGCGCGCGCATCGGCCTCCACCCGGACGCCGAGATCCTGCTCGAACTCTGCATCGACGCGGATCGACGACGCTACGTCTCGCGCACACTCGAAGGCGGCGGCGCGCGGAGCGAGATCTGGACGACGGTGACGGCGGTCGCTCCGCACGCAACCGATATCCAGGTGGAGTTCTGGCTGCCCGACGTCGTGCCCGAACGGGCCAGCGCGATCGGCGCCCTCTACACCCAGCTCTACCGGCAACTCTGGGACGAGGACGAGGCGATGATGGTCCGCCGCGCGCAGCAACTCGCGCGCGAGCGCGGTTCCGGGCAGACGCAGGCTCGTGTCGCGCTCGGTCTGGCCAGCGAGGTGCGGGCGAAACTCCCGCTCTGTGTCGAGTGGCAGGGGCAGCCGTTCCGGATCGTCTCCCTCGACGGCGAACTGCTCCTCCATGCGTCGGTCTGCCCGCACCGACTCGGGCCGCTCGACGAGGGCCGCATCGAAAACGGCACCGTCACCTGTCCGTGGCATGGCTGGCGCTTCGACGTGCGTAGCGGGCGCGCACTCGATGGACGGCGCGCGCACCTGGCCGCACCGCCTCGACTCGAAGCGGATGCCGAGGGCAACCTCTTTCTCAGCGCCTCGCGAGCGGAATGAGCAGCGGCACGCAATCAGCCGGACAGCGGCCGGAATTCGCGCATGCCCGGCACCATCTGCCCCCAGAGCCGGCCGCCCGTGAGCCCGCCGTCGACGACGAGCGCGTGTCCATTCACGAACGAACTCGCCTCCGACGCGAGGAAGAGCGCCGCGCGCGCGATGTCCTCCGGCAGCCCGGCGCGCTTGATCGGCTGCGCGCTCGCGAGGAAACCCTTCACGACTTCCACCGGGTTTGGCACTCCCTCGAGATGGCGTGCGATCAGCGGTGTCGCGATGCCGCCCGGGCAGATGCAGTTCACGCGCACGCCCGCCTCGCCGAGTTCCATCGCGGTGCTGCGCGTCAGCTGGATCACGGCCGCTTTGCAGGTGCTGTAGATGTGCGGCCCGAAGCCGGCTTGCAATCCCGCGACGCTCGCCGTGCTGACGATGCTGCCGGAGCCTTGCGGCGTCATCACGCGCGCCGCGTGCTTGATGCCGAGGAAGACGCCGCGCAGCAACACCGCGACGGTGCGATCGAAGTCATCGGCGGGAATCGTCGCGATCGGTCCCACCGTGCCGCCGAAACCGGCGTTGTTGAAACAGACGTCGAGGCGACCGAACTCGCGCACCGCGCGATCGACCGCGGCGGCAACGTCGTCCTCATCGCTCACGTCGCCGCGTTGATACGCGACGGCATCACCGAGTTCCTTCGCGAGCGCTTCGCCGAGCGCGTCCTGCACGTCGACCGCGACGACGCGCGCGCCTTCGCTCGCAAACAGCCGGACCGTCGCCGCGCCGATCCCGCTCGCGCCGCCCGTCACCAACGCCACCTTGCCATCGAGAACACCCACAGCTGCCTCCTCGTTGCGCGTTGCTGGCACGCTATCCCACCCGCCGCTAAATAGGACCGCCGCCATGTCGTCGCCTGGAACCGATCCGCTGCTGTCGCAAGCCACGCTTCTCCGGCTGATCGGGCGGGATGGCATCGCACTCGCCGCCGACGCCTACGGCGATCCTTCGCACCCGCCCGTGTTGCTGTTGCACGGCGGCGGTCAGACGCGCTTCGCATGGGGCGCCACCGCCGCGCAGCTCGCGGCCGAAGGCTGGTACGCGGTGTCGATGGACCTGCGCGGCCACGGCGAGAGCGCCTGGGACGAGGCGGGCGACTACAGCGTGAACGCCTACGTCGCCGACCTGCGCGCAGTGGTCCCGCAATTGAGCGAGAAGCCCGTGCTCGTCGGTGCGTCACTCGGCGGCATCGCGTCGCTGCTCGCCGAGGGCGAGGACGAAGGCTCGCTCTGCGCCGCGATCGTGCTCGTCGACATCGCGCCCAAGATCGAAGGCTCCGGCGCGCTGCGCATCATCGAGTTCATGCAGGGCAGCGCGGACGGTTTCGCATCGCTCGAAGAAGCGGCCGACGCGGTTGCCGCCTATCTCCCGCACCGCGAGCGCCCGAGCGATCTCTCGGGTCTCGCGAAGAACCTGCGCACGCTGCCGAGCGGCCGGCTGCGCTGGCATTGGGATCCGCGTTTCCTGCAGGCGGGGCATGGCCCGAAACCAGGCGAACAGCCCGAACGGTTGCGCGTCGCCGCGCGCAAGCTGCAGGTGCCGACGCTACTGGTGCGCGGAAAGCTCTCGGACCTGCTCTCCGAAGCAGGCGCACGCGACTTCCTCGATCTCGTTCCCCACGCGCGCTTCGCCGACGTCTCCGACGCCGGCCACATGGTCGCGGGCGATCGCAACGATCGCTTCAGCAGCGCCGTGATCGAGTTCTTGCGCGAAGTGCGAGCACTGCGTTGACGTTTCGCGACCGCACGGCGATCGCCGGCATCGGCGAGACGGACTACGTGCGCGGTTCCGGCAAGAGCGCAGTCGAGTTGATGATCGAAGCAGCACACGCGGCGATCGCCGACGCGGGCCTCGCGCCGAGCGAGATCGACGGCGTGATCCCACCGCCGATCCACACCTTCGCCGAAGAACTCGCGGTGAATCTCGGCATCGAGCGGATGAACTACGCCACCACGGTGACGATGGGCGGTGCGAGTCCCACCGCCGCGCTCCAGAGCGCCGCGATGGCGATCTCGGCGGGCGTCGCGAACAACGTGCTGATCGTGCTCGGCTGGAACGGCTACTCCGATTTCCGCCCGGGCAAGCGGCGCGGCGCGGGCCTCGGCGCGAATCCGATGACCCACACGATCCGCGACTTCTACCTGCCCTACGGCGCCGTGCGGCCCGTGCAGATGTACGCCTGGCTCGCGATGCGTCACATGAAACTCTACGGCGTCACCGCCGAGTCGATGGGCGCCGTCGCGGTGGCCTGTCGCCAGCACGCGCAACTCAACCCGCGCGCCGCGATGCGCGGCAAACCACTCTCGCTCGCAGACTACATGGCATCGCGCTGGATCTCCGAACCCTTCCGGCTCTTCGACTGCTGTCTCGAAACGGACGGCGCCGCCGCGGTCGTCGTGACCAGCGCCGAACGCGCCCGCGACCTTCGACACCGCCCGGTGCGCATCCTCGCCGCCGCCGAGGGCCACCCCTACCCCGCCGACGACATCCCGAGCCGCCGCGACCCGTTCCACGTCGGCCTCTGCGACGCGGCGCCGCGCGCGTTCGCGATGGCCGGCGTGACGCCGCAGGATGTCGACTTCGCCGAAATCAACGACTGCTTCAGCTACGTCGTGCTGCTCCAACTCGAAGCGCTCGGCCTCTGCGCCCGCGGCGAAGCCGGTGAGTTCGTGAAGGGCGGCCGCATCGGACTCGGCGGCGCGCTCCCGATCAACACCCACGGCGGCCTGCTCTCGCAAGCCCACGTCTGGGGCATCAACCACATCGTCGAAGCCGTCCGCCAGCTCCGCCACGACGCCGGCCCCGCGCAAGTCATCGGCGCCGAACTGGGCCTCGTCACCGGCTGGGGCGACCTCGGCGACGGCTCGATCGCGATTCTGCGTCGCGACTAGAGGCACCGAGATGACCGCCGCCGCAAAGCCCTACCTCTCGCCCGACATGGACGACCTCGCCGTCGAGTTCTACGCCGAATGCGCGAAAGGCAAACTCTGCTTCCAGCGCTGCAAGTCCTGCAACACCTGGCGCCATCTCCCGAGACACGGCTGCGCCGCCTGCGCTTCGCCCGACTGGGAATGGTCCCCCTCGTCCGGCCGCGGCCGCGTCTTCTCGTGGACCGTCACGCACCAGGCGCCGTACCCCGGCCTCGCGACACCATATGTAGTCGCCGTGATCGAACTCGACGAAGGCGTCCGCATGGCAGCAGGCCTACGCGATGTAGCGCCCGATGCGCTGCAACTCGACATGCCGGTCGAAGTCGAGATGGTCTCCGTAACCGAGACCGCCTCCGTCCCGTTCTTCCGGCTGGCGAAGTAGTCCGTCC
>JANLTC010000021.1:0-24394 GCA_031362725.1 Deltaproteobacteria bacterium
GTGGCTCGCCGACGTTGCGCCCGTCTACCGCGGCATCCATCCGCAGGTGCCGGTCGGCTGGGCCGATCCAGCCCGCGCGGTGGCGCTGCTACCGGGCGCGATCCGCAACGATCGGCAGCGTCGTCCGCTCGAACGCGACGCGCGCGTGCCGATCGTTGCGGATCGCGCCCGGTAGCATCGCCACCGCGCGGGCTGGATCGGCCCAGCCGATCGGCACCTGCGGATGGATGCCGCGGTAGACGGGCGCGACGTCGGCGAGCCACAAGAGCGGCACCATTGCGATCGCGAGATGGCGCTGCGTGGGGGTGGCAGCGCAGAAGCCCGCCGCCACCAGCGCCGCCGCCGAAGCGAGCGCGATCCACGCGCGCAGCTCCCAGTGGTCCGCGAGCGCCAGAGCCACCAGCAACGCGGCGCCGATCGTTGCGGCGCTCGCGAGGGGCGCGAAGCCGCGAGCGCGCATGTCGGAAACGTCTCGCGCCGCGAGCCACCTGCGCGCAGCGAGCGCTGCGAGGACCGGGATCGCGACCTGCGCGAGAAACAGCAGTCGCGGGTTCGCGTTCACCGAGAGCGGCGGCAGCTTCGTCAGCAGCGGATGCAGCGGCCACCAGCCGAAGCCGAGCGACGCCGCGAATCCGGCGATCGCGGCCAGCGCGAGCGCGCGCAGACGGTCGTCGCCACGCACGCGCAGCAGCAAGGGCGCGCAGCCGAGCAGGAACACCCACGGCACGAGCCCGATGTACTGCTGCGCTTCCTCGAAGTTCTCCGGTCCGTTCCAGGCGTGCGCGGCGCCAAGTAGTGGCGATCCGAATGCGTAGGGGTTCCAGAACAGACGCAGCGTCGCCGTCGCGAGCGTCCATTGCCCGCCGTCGCTGCGGTCGGCGAGCGTCGCCGAATCGCGCAGCGCTTCGGCGAACGGAAGCAGCACCGGCGCAGCGAGCAGCGCGCCGAGCGCGAGGGCCGCGAATCCGATTGCGCGCGCGGCCAGCGCGGCACGACGCGGACGCCACGGCAAGCGCAACGCGAGATAGATCGACGCGCCGAAGCTCACCGTCAGCGCGGCGGGTGGATAGCCGGCGATCAACGCGAAACAGTGGCAGGCGGCGAGCGGAAGCGCCGCCCGCGTCATCGCGCGTGCGTCGCGTGGCATCGCGGCCGCCATGCGCTCGACGCCGAGCAACAGCCACGGCAGCGCGAGATGCGCAGTGGCGCGCGGCAGCTGCTGGAAGTGCACCGCGAAGAGCGGCGCCGCACAGAATCCGAGCGCGACCGCGACGCACCACGCGCGCTCGAGGTTCATCGCACGGCCGTACAGGTACGCGCCGAGCCACAGCAAGCCGAAGCGCAGCGCCGCTGCCCACGCGAAGCCGAGTGGCCAGGGCAGCGCGAGGATCGGCCAGGTGGTGGGCGCAAACGGTCCGGATTGACCGGTCGCGAGCATCGATTCGCCGCCCCGCGCAAAGCGGTTCCACAGCGGAAACGCGCCGCCGCGGAGCGCCTCGCGCAGCACCCAGAGCTGCGGTGGGTAGAGCAGCGCCGGATCGCCAAGCAGCGAGTTCGACGGAAAATCGTGCGCGGCGCGCGGCGCCGAGAGCGCGAATGGAACCGAGGTCATCCAGTAGTCCGCCGGCAGGAAGGCCGTGTGCCCGACGAGTGCCGGCGCGAGCGCGACACCGATCAGCAGGAAGCCGCCGAGCGCGCACGCGAGGCCGACCGCAGAGGCACGCGACCGCGTGCCGGGCGCGGTGTCCGTGGCAACGACCGCTTGCTCGGGCATCGATCGCCTCAGCCGATCTCGAGTGCTGTCTGCGGGTCCTGCTCCCACGGCGCCGGGTCGTGGCCGAAGTAGAGCCGCGCCCCGGCCGCTTCGAGCGCGCGCAGCCGGCGATACGACGCGAGCATCTCGTCGCGGTCGTGAACGACCGGCGGCAGCTGCATCGCATCGAGCGCGCGGCGCAGGTAGCAGGCATCGGCGGTCAGCACGACGTCGCCACCCGGAAGCCGCACGCGCAGCGATTGGTGGCCGGGTGTGTGGCCAGGCGTCGGCACGCAGCTGACCGCGCCGTCGCCGAATACGTCGTGTTCCCCATCGATGAGCCTCCGCGCGTGGCCGAGGTCGTAGTCGCGCGGGTCGTAGTGGTTCTTTGCGCGCAGGTCGGCGTCGGCGGCGGCTTCCCACTCGCGGCGCTGCACGACCAGCGTCGCATTCGGAACTTGCGCGTTGCCGCCGACGTGATCGAAGTGCAGGTGCGAATTCACCAACCAGGTGACGCGCGCGGGGTCGACGTCCAGTGCGCGCAGGCGCGCACCGAGTTCCTGGCCGCGCTCGAAGTGGATGCGGTAGAGCCGCGCCAGAAAGCCGAGTCGTGCTTCGGCGTCGGTCTGGGTGTCGAGGTGCAGGCCGGTGTCGAAGACCAGCGCGCCAGCCGGATGCAGCACCAGCCAGCTGGGTACGGGGACGCGGATCTTGCCGGTTGCTCCCTCGAGAAAGAGCCCGAGATCCGCCTCCAGCCAGCCGCAGGGAAGCGCGAAGAGTCGAATCGACATCGCAGCCCACGGTAGCGCCCACGAGCGACAGGGGAGCCGAGCGACATGGGGGGCGCCGATCCGCCCCTTTCGCTTGCTCGACTCGCCCTGTTCCCATAGGTTGGGGCGAAGCCTCCCCCCGGAACCATCGCCATGACCGTTCGCCACGATTTCCACAAGCTCAACCGGCTTCCGCCGTACCTGTTCGCGGAGGTGATCGCGCTGATGGCCGCTGCCCGGCGGCGCGGTGAGGACGTGATCGACCTCGGCATGGGCAACCCCGATCTGCCGACGCCCACGCACGTGGTCGACAAGATCTGCGAGGCCGCGCGCAACCCGCGCAACCACCGCTACTCCGCGAGCCGCGGGCTACCGAACCTGCGCAGCGCGATCAGCGAGTGGTACCAGCGCCGTCACGCCGTCACGATCGATCCCGACCGCGAGGCGATCGCCGTGATCGGTTCGAAGGAGGGCCTCGCCCACTTCATCCTGATGACGATCGGGCCCGGCGACGTCGTGCTGTGCCCCGATCCGGCGTATCCGATCCACCAGTATTCCGTGATCATCTCGGGTGGTGATCTGCGCACCGTTCCGCTGACGCCCGACTCCGACTTCATCGAGAATCTCGAAGCGGCGATGAAGCGCACCTGGCCGAAGCCGAAGCTGCTGATCCTGTCGTTCCCGGCCAACCCGACCGGCCAGGTGGTGGACCGCGCGTTCTTCGAGCGCGTGATCGAATTCGCCCGTGACAACGATCTGATGGTCGTACACGACTTCGCGTACGCCGAGATCTGCTTCGACGGCTACCAGGCGCCGAGCATCCTCGAGGTGCCGGGCGCGCGGGACATCGCGATCGAGTTCGGCTCGCTCTCGAAGTCACACTCGATGGCGGGCTGGCGCGTCGGCTTTGCGGCCGGCAATCCCGACATGATCCACGCGCTCGGTCGCATCAAGAGCTATCTCGACTACGGGATGCCGACGCCGATCCAGGTCGGTGCGATCGTCGCGCTGCGCGGTCCGCAGGATTGCGTCACCGAGGCGGCGCTGACGTACCGCGATCGCCGCGACGCGCTGATCGAGGGACTCGGAGCGCCGGGCGAAGGGCAGTGGAAGATCGAGAAGCCGCTCGCGACGATGTTCGTCTGGGCGCCGATCCCGGAGCCGATGCGCCAACTCGGCTCGCTCGAGTTCGCCAAGCGCCTGATGATCCAGGCGAAGGTCGCCGTGTCTCCGGGAATCGGTTTCGGCGAGGCGGGCGAGGGCTTCGTGCGCTTCGCGCTGGTCGAGAACCGCCACCGCATCCGGCAGGCCGTGCGCGGCATCCGCCGCTTCCTGCGGGAGGGTGGCGTTTGAGCCCGCAGGTGCGCGAAGCGTGCGCGCGGCGAGCCGTATGCGAGCGGCGCTCATGAAGCAGAAGGCTGTTGGCGTCGGGTTGATCGGCTTCGGCACGATCGGCGCGGGCGTCGCGAAGGTGCTCGCGCGCAACGCCGACGTGATCACGGCGCGCCTCGGCGTTCCGCTTCGACTCGTGCGCATCGCCGATCTCGATTTGACGCGCGACCGCGGTGTCGACCTGACGGGCGTCGTGTTCGACTCCGATGCGAACGCGCTGATCGACGATCCGAAGGTACAGCTCGTGATCGAACTGATCGGCGGCTATGACGCTGCGCGCCGGCTGATCCTGCGCGCGCTCGAGCGCGGCAAGCCTGTGGTCACCGCCAACAAGGCGCTGCTTGCGCTGCATGGCAAGGAGATCTTCGAGGCGGCGCGGCGCGGAAGCGCCGACGTCGCGTTCGAGGCGAGCGTCGGCGGCGGCATCCCGATCCTGCGCGCACTGCGCGAAGGACTCGCCGCGAATCGCATCGAATCGGTGCACGGCATCATCAACGGCACCACCAACTACGTGCTCACCGAGATGGAGAAGGGTGGGGCGGCGTTCGATGCGGTGCTCGCGCGCGCGCAGCAGCTGGGCTACGCCGAACTCGACCCGAGCTTCGACATCGATGGCATCGATGCGGCCCACAAGATCACGTTGCTGGCGTCGATGGCCTTCGGCGCGGAGTTGACGTTCAAGGATGTCCCGACCGAAGGGATCCGCGACGTGACGCAGCTCGACCTCGAGAGCGCGCGCGATTTCGGCTACCGCGTGAAGCTGCTCGGCATCACCAAGCTGCGGCGGGGCCGCGAAGCCGTCGGGGGTGCTCGGGCCGGTGGCGAGCGTATCGAGGTTCGCGTACACCCGACGATGATCCCTGCCGAGTCGCTGCTCGCGAAGGTGGACGGTGCGATGAACGCGATCGCGGTGCACGGTGACGCGGTGGGCCCGACGCTGTTCTACGGCGCTGGTGCTGGCGAGATGCCGACCGCGAGCGCGGTGGTCGCGGACCTGGTCGAGCTCGCGCGCGAGGTGCGGCGGGGGAGTGCCGGTCGCGTCGCGCCGCTCTCGACGCTACCCGAGGCGCTCGTGCCGATGCCGATCGTGCCGCTCGGCGAACTCTTCGGGCGCTCGTACCTGCGCTTCACGGTGCAGGATCGACCCGGCGTGCTGTCGGCGATCACGGGCGTGCTCGGCGCCCACGGCATCTCGATCGAGTCGATGAGCCAGAAGGGTCGCGGACACATGTCGCCGAACGATCCGCAGGGCGCACGCGGTTCGGTCCCGATCGTCGTTTTCACACACCCCGCGTTCGAGTCGGCCGTGCGCACCGCGCTCGATTCGATCGATCAACTTCCCGAGGTCACGGCCCGCACCCGCCTGATTCGCATCGAGGAGGAGCTGTGACCGAAAAACCCCTGTACCGGGCGTGGTTCGAATCGCTGCACGACGCGTCCGAACGCTACCGCCTCGACGAGGTGGTCTACACCGCGCGCGACGGTGGGCTGCTGCAGGTGGTCCACGACATGAACGAGCTGCGCAAGACGTCCGGCGACCAGTGGAAGCAGCGCTTCGAAGAGCGTTCCCACAAGAACGAGTGGCCCTTTGGTTCGGGCGTCTGGGGCATGAAGGAGTGGGTCTGCCCGGAGATCGACAACGAGAACGTCGTATCGATGTACGAAGGCCACTCGAACCTGTTCTGGGCCGAGCGCTATGGCCGCGAGATCGGCGTCGACGATCTGTGGATCAAGCAGTGCGGCAACTCGCACACCGGTTCGTTCAAGGACCTCGGCATGACCGTGCTGGTGTCGATGGTGAAGGAGATGATCGCGCGCGGGAAGTCGAGCCCGGCGGTCGCGAGCGCCTCCACCGGCGACACCTCCGCCGCGCTCTCCGCGTACGCCGCGGCGGCCGGCATCCCCGCGGTCGTGTTCCTGCCGCGTGGCAAGATCTCGGTGGCGCAGCTGATCCAGCCGGTCGCCAACGGCGCGATCGTATTCGCGCTCGACACCGACTTCGATGGCTGCATGGCGATCGTCAGAAAGGTCGCCGAGAAGGACGGCATCTACCTGGCGAACTCGATGAACAGTCTGCGCATCGAGGGCCAGAAGACGGTCGGGATCGAGATCGTGCAGCAGTTCGATTGGGAAGTGCCCGACTGGATCGTGATCCCGGGTGGCAATCTCGGCAATGTGTCGGCGCTCGCGAAGGGTCTCGACATGCTGCTCGAGCTGGGCCTCATCACGCGCAAGCCGCGCATCGTCTGCGCGCAGGCCGAGTCGGCGAACCCGCTCTACCTGTCCTACCTGCGCGACTTCCAGGTATTCGAGCCGATCGCAGCGCGACCGACGCTGGCGTCGGCGATCCAGATCGGCAATCCGGTCTCGATCGAGAAGGCGATCGACGCGATCGCGCGTTACGAGGGCATCGTCGAACAGGCGACCGAGACGGAGCTCGCCGAAGCCTGCGCTCACGCCGATCGAACCGGCCTCTTCAACTGCCCGCACACCGGTGTCGCGCTCGCCGCCACCGCGAAGCTCGTGAAGCGTGGCGAGATCCGGAAGAGCGACCGCGTGGTGGTGATCTCCACCGCGCATGGACTCAAGTTCGTCGACTTCAAGGTGAAGTACCACTCCATGACGCTCGAGGACATCATCCCCGAGATCCCGAACCCGCCGATCGAACTCCCGGCCCGCTACGAGACCGTGCGCGACGAGATGCTGAAGCAGATCGAGCGGCGCTTCGGGAATTAGAGAATGTTCACCGGGATCATCGAGACGGTCGGGCGCGTTGCCGCGATCGATGAAGAGGGCGAGAAGACGCGCCTTTCGATCGATGCGCCGGCCGTCACCGACGCGCTGCCGATCGGCGCAAGCGTCGCGGTGAATGGCACCTGTCTGACGGTGGTCGCCGTCGCGGGCGGCCAGATCGTGTTCGAGGCGGTGCGCGAGACACTCGACCGGTCGTCACTCGGCGATCTGCGCACGGGGTCCCGTGTGAACCTCGAGCGCGCGATGCGCGCCGACGGTCGCCTCGATGGTCACATCGTGCAGGGTCATGTCGATGGCACGGGGCGCCTGCGCGCGATCGAACGTCGCGGTGACGACGTGCGCTTCGCGGTCGACTGTGAGCCGGAGTTCGCCGCGCTGCTGGTGGCGAAGGGATCGATCGCGATCGACGGCGTTTCGCTGACACTGGTGCAGGTCGAGGACGCCGGTTTCGACGTCGCGCTGATTCCGCACACGCTCAGCGCGACGAACCTCGCCGATCGCAAGCCGGGCGACCGCGTGAATCTCGAAGCCGACGTACTCGGGAAGTACGTGCAGAAATATCTCGAACGCATCCATGGCCCAGCGGCGGAGAACCGACGATGACGACGCGCGTCGCGCTTGCCGCGTTGCTGGTGTGGGCGACCGCGTGCGGGGTTGCGGTCAACGTGGAAACGGATGCGATCTCGCGGAGCCCGGCGCTGAAGAAGTGGACCTGGTTGCAACGGCCGCCGGTCGCGCGGGGCGAGGCGGAGTTCGGCGCGGTCGATCTGCGCGTGCGACCGGCCGTCGAGCGCGAACTGGGTGCGCGGGGCCTACGCAAGGTCGAGAACGAGCGCCCGGACTTCCTGGTCACGTATTACGCGGCGCTCGAAAAGCCGATCGCCGCGCAGTCGATCACCTATGCGGCGGGCGTGCCGCGGGTCGATGAACCGGTGACCGCCTACGCGCGCGGCACGCTGGTGATCGACGTGCTCGACCCGAAGACCGGCAAACTCGTCTGGCGCGGCGCGGGGCGTCGCGTCTTCGATCCGAAGCAGACACCGGAAGAGCGCAATCTGCAGATCGACACGGCGGTCGCCTCGATCGTCGACCAATTCGCCCCGAATTGAACGAAGCTGCGGACGCCGCGGCACCGAGGGAGACAATCGTGAATCGCACGCTCGACGTCGCCACGTCGCTGTTCGCAACGCTCGCTCGTCTGGGAGGTGGACTGCGCGTCGAAAAACTCGGCGCGCGGCCCAGCAAGCCGCTCGAAATCTACGAGTTCGAGGGCTGCCCCTACTGCCGCAAGGTGCGCGAAGTGCTGACCGCGCTCGATCTCGAAGCCGTCATCTACCCGTGTCCGAAGGGCGGCACGAGATTCCGGAGCGTCGTGCGCGAGCGGGGCGGCAAGGAGCAGTTTCCGTATCTCGTCGACCCGAACAACGGCAAGGCGATGTACGAGTCGAGCGACATCATTCGCTACCTCTGCGCGGAGTACGGAACCGGCTCGGTGCCGTGGCAATACGCTGGCGGTGTCGTATTCGACGCCACGTCGAGTCTCGCGAGCGCCTGGCGGCTCGGCGCCGGCGTGCAGGTGGCGGCATCGAAGGCGCCGGAGCAGCCGCTCGAGCTGTGGAGCTTCGAAGCGTCGCCGTACTGCCGCATCGCGCGCGAAGCGCTGTGCAGCCTCGAGATTCCGTATCGACTGCACAACGTCGGCAAGAACAGCCCGGGTCGCGACGCATTCGTGGAGCGCTCCGGCAAGATGCAGGTCCCGTTCCTCGCGGATCCGAACACGCAGGTCGAGCTCTTCGAGTCAGACGACATCGTGCGATACCTGCAGGCGACCTACGGCGCCTCGTAGTCGTGGCCGAGCAGGAAGACGAAGAGCGGCGGCTCGTCGACAAGCTTCGCAAGATCGAAGCGCTCTTCGCGCGCGCCACCAGCACTGGTGAGCGCGTCGCCGCCGAGAATGCCAGCGATCGCATTCGGCAGCGCCTGCTGCAACTCGAGCGATCCGAGCGCGCCGTCGAGTATCGCTTCTCGGTTCCCGACACATGGTCGAAGTCGCTGTTCATCGCGCTGCTGCGGCGCTACGGCATCGAGCCGTATCGCTATGCCGGTCAGCGACGCACCACGGTGATGGCGCGCGTCACGCGAACCTTCGCGGACGAAGTGCTGTGGCCCGAGTACCAGCAGCTGAACGCGATGCTGCGCGAGCACCTCGAATCGATCACCAAGCGCGTCATCGCGCAGGCGATCCACGGCAATCAGGCCGACGTCGAGGAGCGTCCGGGTCAGCAGCCCGTCAAGACAATCGATCGAGGAACAGCGTCGCGATTCCAAGGAACGTGAAGAAGCCGACCGCGTCGGTAAAGGTGGTCACCAGCACGCCCGAGCCGAGCGCCGGATCCTGCTTCAGCGCCTTCAGCATCAGCGGCACCGCGGCGCCCGCGAGTCCGGCGACGGCCATGCTCACCAACATCGCGGTGAAGACGACGAGACCGAAGATCGGCGAGCCGTTCCAGTAGTACCCGACGGCGGCGCCGAGGCAGCCGGTGACGGCGCCGACGATGATGCCAACCATGAACTGCTTGCCGACTGCGCGCATGCCGCTCGAGAACTCGGTCTCGCCGAGGGCGATGCCGCGCGCGACGACGGTCAATGCCTGCACGCCGGCGTTGCCCGCCATGCCCGCGACGACCGGCATGAATACGGCGAGAAGCACGACCTGCTCGATGGTGTGACGGAACAGGCCCACCACCGACGCGGCCAGGAACGCGGTCGCGAGGTTCACCACCATCCACGGCAGGCGCTTGCGCACCGAGAGACCAACGGTCGAGAAGACGCGCTCTTCCTCGTCGAGGCCGGCGAGGTTGTAGATGTCCTCGGTGGCTTCCTCCTGGATCACATCGATGACGTCGTCGACGGTGATGATCCCGACCATCAGGCCGCCGGCATCGACGACCGGAACCGCGAGCAGGTTGTAGCGGGCGACGATGCGCGCGACTTCTTCCTGATCGGTGTCGGCGCGGACGCTGGCCGGTTCGCGGATCATCAGTTCGCCGCACGGGCGGTCGGGCGGCGAGGTGACGAGGCGGCGGATCGGTACGACGCCTTGCAGGTGGCCTTCGTCGTCGACCACGTACAGATAGAGGATTGCATCGTTGTCGCCGCGGCTGCCGCGCGCGCGGATGTGGTCGATCGCCTCCTGCGCGGTCATCTTCGCGTCGAGCGCGACGAAGTCGGTGGTCATCACGCGGCCGGCGCTGTGCTCGGGGTACAGCTCGGCCTTGCGCAGGTCGGCGCGACGATCTGCGGGGAGCAGCGCCACCACGGCGGGGCGGCGTTCCTCGGGTAGTTCGTCGACGAGGTGCACGATGTCGTCGACTTCGAGGCGGCCGAGCACATCGGCAAGCCGTTCGTCGCCGACGGCCGAGGCCACCTGACGGAAGATGTCGGGCGGTAGCTCGGAGATCGTGCTCGCGGCGCGGCGCTGTTGGAATAGCAGGTCGACGACGGAGCTGGTCTCGTCCTGGCTGAGATTCGCGAGCAGTGGGCCGAGGTCCGCCGCGTGGACGCGCGCGATCAGCCGCTCCGCGCGGGTCGTGAGTCCGCTCGCCAGCAAGCGGCGCAGGATGCGGGTCGTCAGTTCGGGAGTGGCCATCGCGCGCCTCGGCTCGCCCGGATCGGATCCCGTGATCGGATCCACCGGCGCGTCCGAGCCGTGCGCTCAGACGGACCGCGTCACCGATCCACTCGTTGGCTGCGGCGCGAGGCGCTCGCCGCGCTCTGGCCGACCCACCGAACCTTGGGGAGGTTCGAGCGGCGCTTCGGCCTGCGTAGCGTGCGACTCGGGTCGCTCGGTCGTCAATTGCGTCGTTCCCATCTTCGGCCGCGCATTATTAACCTAGCCGCCCGGCCGCTGCTACCGATGCATCGCTGCATGGATCGGCTGGCGAGCCGCCCGTCCTGAGGGGGACGACGCAGAATCTCGCGCCGCGCCGCGACCCCATGGTTAGAATCGCGCGATGGATCCGCGCGCACTCCACATCGTCGTCGTTCCGCACACGCACTGGGACCGCGAGTGGTACCGGACGCACGAACAGTTCCGCGTCCGCCTCGTCGCGCTGGTCGACGAAGTGCTCGACCTGCTCGAGCGCGATCCTGCGTTTCGCCACTTCATGCTGGACGGGCAGACGATCGCCATCGACGACTATCTGGAAGTGCGTCCGCACGCGCGCGCGCGCATCGGGAAGCTGGTGCGCGAGGGCCGACTCGCGGTGGGGCCGTGGCACGTGCTGCCGGACGAATGGTTGGTCTCGGGCGAAGCGTTGATCCGCAATCTGCGGCTCGGGCTCGCGAAGGGCGAGGCGCTCGGCGGCGCGATGCGCATCGGCTATGTGCCCGACCAGTTCGGCCACGTCGGCCAGTTGCCGCAGCTCTTTGCGAGCTTCGGCTTTCCCGCCGCGGTGCTGTGGCGGGGCGTTGGTGCGGACGTCGATCGCACACTGTTCTCGTGGGAAGGCCCGGACGGCACGCGGATCCCGGTCGTGTACCTGATGCACGGCTACGGGAACGCGGTGAATCTGCCCACCGAGCCCGCGGCGCTTGCGGCGCGGATCGAGGGCGAAGCCGCGTCCCTTGCCAAGCGCTCCGACATTTCGACGCTGCTGTTCATGAATGGCAGCGATCACGAGCGACCGACGCCCGCGCTACCGCATGCGCTCGAAGCCGTGCGTGCGCAACACCTCGAAGGCATCGACATCGGGATCGGATCGCTCGCGGAGTTCGTTGCAAGGGCGCTCGCAGAAGCCCCCGTGGCGCTGCCGCGCCACCGCGGCGAGCTGCGTTCCGGATTGCGCTCACCGCTGCTGCCCGGGTGCGCCTCCGCACGGGCGAGCCAGAAGCTGCGCGAGTTCGCCAACGATCGCCTGCTGACGCGCTATCTCGAGCCGCTCGCAGCCTGGCTCGGTGCGCTGGGCGGGGACGCCGATCCGGAGACGATCGCATTTGCCTGGCGCGTCGCGCTCGAGAACCATCCACACGACTCCGTGTGTGGTTGCTCCATCGATGCGGTCCATGCGCAGATGGAGACGCGCTACGACCGCGTCGCCGAGATTGCTGGCGCGCAGCTCGAACGCGTGACGGCGGCGCTCGCCCGTCACGTCGCGGTGCCGCGCGCCGGCTACGGCGATGGCGCGGGCGCACCGCTTCTCGTCTGGAATCCGAACGGAGCGGGCGTTGCGGGCATCTGCGCGGAGATCGACGCGCTGGTGCCGCTGTCGAAGAGCGGCGCGCCGCGACCGTTCCATCTGCGGCGCGCCGATGGCACGCACATTCCCGTCGCGGCGGAAGTGCTGCGGCCGGTCGGTGCGCGGCACGCGGGTGTCTTCGAGCGCCGCGGCGTGCTCGCGCTGCTCCCGGGTCTGCGCCGCGAGTTCGACGGGCTCTACGCCAACGGAATCGAAGTGGAACGTCGCGGCGCGCGCGTGCATGCTCGCATCCGTCTCGGCGACACGCCCGATTCGCATTTCGATCTCGAGACCGAGCGCCGCGCGCTCCAGGCCCTGCTCGCAGACGAGTCGATCCGCGACGTTGCGGTAGAGACCTGGCAGCCGCCGCGGATGCGGCTGCGCTTCGTCGACGCGCTTCCGGGGCACGGACTGCGCGCCTATCGCATCGCCGCGGGCGCCGCCGAATCCGCCGACAGCGCCGTCGCAACGCGGCTTGCGGAGGGCGGCGCTTGCATCGAGAACGCCGCCTGGCGCGTCGAGGTCGATGGTTGCGGCCGCGTCACGCTCGCATCGAAGGCGCACGGCTTGCGAATCGAAGACGCGCTCGTCGTCGTCTCGGAGGGCGATCGCGGCGACGAGTACAACTTTGACCCGCTGCTGGGCGGCGTCGTGGTCGATCGCCCGGAGCGCGTGCGGGTGCGGAGCATCCGGCGCAGTGCCGCGGAAGCGACGTTGCGCGTCGATGCGACGTACCGGGTGCCGCTCGAACTCGCGCCGTCGCGCGCCGCGCGCAGCGAGCGGTGCGTGACGCTCCCGGTCACGCTCGAGTTGCGCCTCAGCGCGGGTCTCGATCGCATCGACGTCGCGCTCGAGGTCGACAACACGGTGCGGGATCAGCGACTGCGGCTGCATTGCCGGGCACCGTTTGCGCCGCAGCGCTTCGAGGTGGAGTCGGCCTTCGAGGTCGTCGAGCGTCCGATTGCGCCGGCGCCCGATTCGTTCGGATCGCCGCGCCCGTCGGAGTTTCCGATCGGCGCCGTTCCGCAGCGGAGCTTCGCGACGCTGGTGGGTGCGAGCGGGCTGGCGCTGACCGTTGCGAATCGGGGTGTCACCGAGGTCGAGGCGCTTCCGGGGCCGAACGAGCAGGGCGCGTTGGCATTGACGGTGCTGCGTGCCGTCGGCTGGCTGTCGCGCGCGGATCTGCGGCTTCGACCCGGACCAGCAGGGCCGGGTCTGGCCACGCCGGGCGCGCAGGTGCCGGGCCCGCATCGGATCGAGATCTCGCTGCGGCTCCACCCGCAGGGCGACGTACGCCGGATCGCGGAGGCACACGGTTTCGCGTTCCCGCCGCTTGCGATTGCGGGCGTCGAGGACGGCAATGCTGCGCTCACCGATGGCGCGAGATTGGTCGCAGTCGACGACCCGCTGGTGCTCGTTTCTGCCGTCGAAGCCTGTGCGGGCGGCGACGCCGAGCTGCGTCTGGTGAATGCGAGTGGCGACGCGAGGTCGTTTCGAATTGGTTGGGGCGCGCCTGCGCGGTCAATGCGAATCGTCGATCTCGCCGGTCGAGAGGGCAAGACGACTTCGTTCTCACCCGACGCTGCGAACGCGGGGCCGATCGCCCTCGGGCCTTGGCAGATCGTCACGTTGCGCGCCGTCTCGGGACTCAGGTGAACGCCCGGTATCTTGCGACCGAATTGCGTAGTCGCCGGAGGCATCGCTCGAATCGTTGTCTTTTTTGATTGCGCGCCAGCAACGGTGGGAGCATGCTCGCGCCCAGGCCCGGGGGGGAAGGTTGTGTGAAGGCGCAATGGCCCACCATCTGACCAGTTCCGCGGGCGACGGGGAGGGGCAGTTGTGAAGCAGCTCATCACGGCAATCGTGCAGGCTCTCGTGGACCGGCCCGAGCAGGTGCAGATCAAGGAAGTCATCGGCGATCACGCGCACGTGCTCGAACTCTCCGTCGCGAAAGAGGTCCTGGGCAAGGTGATCGGGAAGGGCGGGGCGCATGCATCGGCGATCCGCACGCTGATGGCGGCCGCCAGTGGCAAAGAAAAGAAACGCTACATCCTCGAGATCATCGAGTACTGAACGCCCAGATCGCGCAGCGCTCGGCTGCGGTCGAGCGCGCGTAGCCATGTGATAGGATGCGATCCCCGAAACCACGGAGGATTGCAACGTGGCTGGTACAGCGCCCAAGGCTCCCACGATCACGGCTCTCCCGACGATCGGTGCGCAGATCGAAGCGCGCGCCGTGCATCCGGACGTTGCCGATCGAGTCTTCCTGGTCCAACACGAACGCGCGTGGACCTTCCGGCAGTATCGCGACGAATGTGTACGCATCGCGCACTTCCTGCTGCGGCGTCTCGGACCGATCGACGATCGGCGGCCGGGTCATGTCGCGATGTTGCTCGAGAACCACCTCGAGCTGCTGGCGCTGTACGGCGGTTGCGCGTATGCGGGCCTGTCGCTGTTCGGCGTGAACACCGGCCTGCGCGGCGACACGCTCGCCGGCGTCTTGAATCAGTCCGAGGCCCGGATCCTGATCGTCGACGAGCGGCTTTTCCCCGAGGTGGATCGCGTGGGCAGTCGCCTCGCAAACGTGGCGCCGGAAAACGTGCTGGTGCTGCGCACGACCGGCGAGCTGACGCTGGGCACGAGCGACTTCGTGGGATGCCTGGCGAGCGAAGTCGCGCAACCCGGCAAGTCGCTGGATGCGCCCGACTTGAAGGTCGACCCGAATCGCAACCTGATGACGATCTACACCTCCGGTACGACCGGCCTGCCGAAGGGCATCCTCAACAATCACCTCAAGTTCTTCCTGATCGGCAAGGCCGTGTCCGGAAACCTCGGCCTCGGCCCCGATGACCGCGGCTACGCCTGCATGCCGCTATTCCACTCCAACGCGATGTTTCTGGGTTTCCATCCCGCCCTCGAAGTCTGCGCCAGCATGGCCCTGCGCGAGCGCTTCAGCGCGAGCAGCTTCGTGACCGACGTGCTTCAGCACGGCGTCACGTATTGGAACTACGTCGGTGAACCGGTGCATTACGTGCTCGGCGCGATCGAGAAGCAGTACGACGGCGACGAAGAGCGGATCCTCGACGAGATCGCGCGCAACCCAAGCAACAGGCTGCGTCACGCGGTGGGCAACGGAGCGGCACCGCCGGACATCGATCGTTTCACCCGCTGGCTCGGGCTCGACGACATGTTCGAGCTCTACGGATCCACCGAGGCGGCGATCAGTACGTTCCGAAAGAAGGGGGATCCACGCGGAAGCGTCGGCGAAGTCATCGACGCGAACGTCCGGATCCTCGATGCGGCCGGCCGCGAGTGTCCTCCCGCCAACATCGCTGCCGACGGCAAGATCCTCAACTACGAAGACGCAGTCGGCGAGATCTGCCGGGTCGCCACCGACAGCGGACTCTTCCAGGGGTACTACGGGAATCCCGACGCGAGCGCGTCGAAGTTCCGCGACGGCGTCTACCACTCCGGCGACCTCGGCCACATGGTCGTGCGCGAGCAAAGTCGGTTCCTGTATTTCGATGGGCGCACCGACGACTGGATCCGCAAGGACGGGGAGAACTTTTCGGCAGCGCAGGTGGGACGCCTGCTACAGGAGGGCCCTGACGTCGCGCTGGCGGCGGCGTACGGCGTTCCGTGCGTCGTGTCCGACGAGCTGGTCATGACGGCGCTCAAGATGCGGCCAGGCGCGACCTTCGACCCGCAGACTTTCTTCGACTATTGCGAGCGGCAGGTCAGCCACGGCGGGATGGATCGCAAGTGGTTTCCTGACTTCGTGCGCATCGTCGACGAGTTCGAGTTCACGCAGACCCAGAAGATCCTGGTGCGCAATCTGAAAGCCGACCATTTCAACCGCCGTCGGCTCAACGATGCGGCGCTCTATTGGCGCGAGCGCGGCGACACGTGCTTCAAGCCGTTGCTCGCTGCCGAGTATGAGTTGCTGCGTACGCGCTTCGCCGCGGCGGAGCGGCTCCGGATCCTCGAGCGCGAGTAGATCGCAACCCCGGTTACCGTTTCGGCAGCGCCAATTACAGCCTCGTCACCCGCGGCGTCGCCGCAACGACGCCCTTCATTTGCGTCGCGCATGGATCCCTGCGTGGTTGCCCCCGGCGGCTGCCGGTTGCAGTGCGCCGGCACACACCTTGCTCTTGGTGGAGGGTCGCCGGCGTCGACAGTAGAAGCCGGCGCAATACCTCGGGGGGCAGGAATGACTGGGATCTTGAGTCCGAATGAATCGCTGCGGCGCGGTCAGGAGCTCTTGCGGGCAGGTCTCGAGATGGCGGCGCTCGAGCACTTTGCCAACGCGCATCGGGCAAAGTCCGACGATGCGAGGCTGCGCTCGCACTACGGCTGGGCAGTCGCCACGATCGAGCATCGCTTCGAGCGCGGACTCGGCCTGTGCCGCGAAGCTCTGCGGGCGGACGGGAGCAGTGCAGACATCTATCTCAACCTTTCGCGTGTGCTGATGGCCGGCGGACGAAAGGCGGAGGGCCTTCGGTACTTGAAGCGCGGGCTGATGGCCGACCCGCGCGATGCCACGTTGCTGCTCGAGTGGCGCCGTCTCGGCGTGCGTCGCCGGCCCGTGCTTCCCTTCCTGCCGCGACGGCACCTGGTCAATCGCTTCCTCGGCCGGATGCGCCGCCTGGTGGTGCGCGACTTCATCCCGCGAGGGTCGGAACTGGTTGCCGAAGCAGGGTGAGCCACCAGTCTACGTTGACTTGCGAGGACCGAACCGGTACCCATGCCGCCCGTCTCAACTGGGAGTAACCCGTGGGTAGCGTGGTCAAGTGGCGCCGGAAGAAGATGCGCAAGCACAAGAAGCGCAAGCTTCTGAAGCGCGAGCGCCACAAGCGCAAGTAAGCGGGTCTGTTTCCGCCGCTTTCATTCTCGACCTCATCATCATCTCCAGGCTCCTCATCAAGTAGCCGCGGGATCCATGTGCGCACCGAACGCGATTCCGGCTCTTTGGGGCAGGGATCGCGTTCGATGCGCATGGGGCCGCGTTGCCGCCACTTTCGCCTCGCAGTCGCCGCCGCGTTTAGGGCGAAAGTGCTCTGATCTCCCGCAGCTTCGACACTCATCGGCTTGATTTTTTTGCTGTTCTTCCTTGACTCGACTTTTGGAACGGTGTAAAGCCTGACCCGCAAGAGTGGCTCTAGCTCCGCGGAATGAGGCCATAACGGGGGACAGCTTCCGACAAGTTGCCTTCAAGTCGCCGCTTCCTGCATCCGATAGGGCCTCTCGAGGTCCCTGCGGGAGACCGGAAGAGCGACGAGGCACAAGTAGGTCGCAGGATGCGACCTGCTCGTTCGAACTGGAGACGCGGCGAACGCCGCTTCATTGGAAAGTTCGAACCGCCGCGGCGCGGAACCATAACAGGGGGGTAACCCAATCATGGCAGCTAAGAAGAAGGCAGCGAAGAAGGCCGGTCGCAAGAAGGCCGGTGGCAAGAAGAAGGCCGCTACCAAGAAGGCCGGCCGCAAGAAGGCGAGCCGACGGAAATCGGCCTAGCCGAGACCGTAGACTCCGAGGCCTTCTTCATGGAAGGTCTGGGACCCCGGCCGGTACTCCCGGCCGGGGTTTCTTCGTTTGGCGTCGTACCCTAGGATGCTCGCGCTTCGATCGCATCGAAGACGGCATCATCTGTCACAGCAACCACGCAAGAACACTCGCAAGCCGGAGTAGGGGGCCAAGCATCGATGGCACGCATCACCGTCGAGGACTGCATCGAGCGGGTTCCCAATCGCTTCCATCTCGTGCAGATGGCAGCGATCCGGGCGAAGCAGATCAAGCGTGGTTCGCGATCCATGATCCCGGCTGGCGAAAACAAGGAAGTCGTGACGGCATTGCGCGAGATCGCGGCGGGCTTCATCCAGCCGGACTATCCGGAAGAGACGCCGAAGAGCTAGCCGAGGACCTGTACGGGCACGCGGAACGTGAAGCACGTGCCGCCTCCGACTTCGCTCGACAGTGTGATCCCGCCATCGAGCAATCGCAGTAGATCGCGGACCAGCGCGAGGCCGAGTCCCGAGCCGCGATACTTCGTCGATGCCAGTTCGTCGACTTGGTAGAACTCGTCGAAAATGAACTGCTGGTCGTCCGGGCAGATCCCGATCCCCGAGTCCCTGACGTCGCAGACCAGCGCTCCACCCGCGACGCGCGCAGTGATCTCGATGCGGCCTTCCCGCGTGAACTTCGCCGAGTTGTCGAGCAGCAGGAACAGGATCTGATTGACCTTCGCGAGGTCCGTCCGGATCTTCGGCAACGGCTCTTCGAAGTGCTTCTCGATCGTGACCGGATTGTTCCCGATCGTGTCCTGCACGCTGAAGATCGCCTCTTCGACCACTTCCCGGAAGTTGACGTCCTGCACCTCGACGGGCATCTCGCCCTGCTTGATGCGCCACAGGTCGAGGATGTTCTGCAGCGTTCGGAGGAACGCAGTGCCATCGTCGAGCGCCCGTCGCAGGCATTGCTGCGCGGTTTCGGACAGCACTTCGTTCTCGCCCGCGAGGACGGCGATGATCGACTCGATGATGCCGTTGAGCGGCGTTCGCAACTCGCGCGACATCTTCTCGATGAAGTCGTTTTTCAGCTTCTCGACTTGACCGAGACGCTCTTGGCTGCGCAGCAACTCGATGTCTTGCGCGAAGAGGGCCTCGGAGAGCTTCAGAACCTCGTCGTTCTTCTCGTCCGCCGCGCGATCGATCGCCGCGAGTCGGCTGCGCAGAATCTCGTTCTCCGCGGCAGTTGCGGACTGCTCGATGCGCGCCGCGATCGACTCGGCGGCGAGTTCGAGCGCCTCGAACGCGGAGCCCGCGAGAGGTACCGGTGTCGCGACCGCGAAGGCCCCGTAGACCCGTTCCGCCCCGGCAATCGCAACGAGCGTAATGCCGCCCGCGCCACGCGTGCCGAAGGAAGCGAGGGGTGCGACGCGCTGCGTCTCGCGCGAAGCCGCGACGTCGTCCAAGGCTTCGGAGAGCTGGCCGGCCGCCGCTCGTGCGACTTCGGGCGATGCAATTCCAGCCGCTGTTCGCAGCCGCAGCGGACCCTCGTCGCCGTCGCGCGCGAACGCGAGTACGGCGCCGTCCGCGATGGTCGCGATTCGGGTGGCGGTCGTGCGTAGCAACGCCGGAAGGTCCAGCCGCGCAGGCGCGCCAAGCGCCGAGCCGTCCATCGCCGCGGTTGCCACCAATCCCCCCTAGAACCGTTCGTCCGGCTCGATCTCGAGCCGTCCGATCGGTTGCTCTTCCATGGGCGATCCGCCGACGTCTACAGCGCCCTCGAGCGAGAGCCGGGTCTGGAAATCTGTGGCATTCGACGCAGCGGCGAGCGCCGTCTCGACGGAGATCTTGTTGGCGCGCACGAGATCGAAGAGGTGCTGATCGAAGGTCTGCATGCGCTCGCTGCGGCCGCGCCCCATGAAGTCGATGAGTTCCCCGGTTCGCGTGGGATCCTTGATGCATTCCTGGATGCTGCGCGTGGTGCGCATCACCTCGATCGCCGGGACCCGACCGCTCTCCTTCTTGTTGACCAGCAGGCGCAGCGAGACAACCGCCTTCAGGTTCTCCGCGAGGCGAGCGCGCACCTGAAGCTGCTCCTCGGTCGGGAAGAACGAGACCAGACGGTTCACGGTGGAGATGACGTCGTTGGTGTGGATCGTCGAGAAGACGAGGTGCCCGGTTTCGGCGGCCTTGAGCGAGGTATCCACGGTCTCGAGATCGCGCATCTCGCCGACCATGATTACATCCGGGTCCTGGCGAAGGGCCGCTCTTAGCGCTTCGGGGAACGATTTGGTGTCCGTCCCGACCTCGCGCTGGGTGATGATGCTCTTGTCGTGCGTGAAGACGAACTCGATCGGGTCTTCCACCGTCACGATCTTTGCTTTCCGAGTGCAATTCACTTCCTGGATCATCGTCGCGAGCGTCGTGGACTTGCCCTGGCCCGTCGCGCCGGTCACGAGCACGAAGCCGCGCTTGAGCTGGGCGATGTCGCGCAGCACGCCCGGCAGGTTCAGGTCGTCGAAGGAACGAACCTGCGGTGGAATCACGCGCAGCACGACGTTGTAGAAACGACGCTGCCGCGAGATGTTGATGCGGAAGCGTCCTTCCCCGGGCAGCTCGTAAGCGAGGTCGAGTTCGTTCCACTCGAGCGCTTCCTGGCGCGGGTCGGTCTCGAGCAGCATCCGGGCGATGGCCTCGGTGTCACTCGGAGTCAGCACCTTGTAACGAAGTTCGACCAGGTCGCCGTTGAAACGATAGAGCGGGAGATACCCGACCTGGAAATGGATGTCGGATGCGCCCTTCTCGATTCCGAGGCGCAGCAGGCGGTGCAGCTTGTCCCGATCCATGGGCGCTGTCCTCCGCGGATGATCCCGAACTGCACTCTTACGGGTCCGTCGTTGCGTATCGGCGATTCGCACCGGGTCTTGACCGCAATCCAGGCTCATCGCGCTGCAACCCTCGGTTATACTTCTACGGCTCTGCGGCGGGGACGCCATCTACCCCAACAAGGGGGCCCTGTGCGATTCGGATCTTCGCGCCCTTCCACGGGTAGGCTTGCGTCGTTGCCGAGATCGGTTCTGCTACTGGTCCTGTTGGCCATTGGCGCGGATCCGCAGCTCGCGCGGCCTGCGGATCCCGGTGCGAGCGATCCCGGCGCTCCGGACCTCGAGCAGCTCTTGAGGCTGCCCAGGTCGGTCGAGTTCTCGGCCGAGAAGAAGGGCGGTGCGACGCGCAACGAGTGGCGCCAGCGTTTTCATGATGCGCGCACCGCGGCGAAGGCTGCTGAAGTCGCACTGAAGAAGGCGCAGGATGAACTCGCCGAGGTTGCCGGTAGCAAGGACGACTGGCAGTTCACCCCACCGGGTCTGCCTGCCGAGGCGAGCACCGACAGCGGCTCGAGCGTCCAGCTGCGGCAGGAAGTGAAGCGACAGCGCGGCGAGGTCGACCGCTCGAAGGCGCGACTGCGCGAACTCGAGGTCGAGGCGAATCTCGCGGGTGTCGCTGAAGAGTGGCGCGATCCGAGTACGGAGGCGCGCTCGGGTGACGATTCCGTGACTGGGTCTGTCTCGTCGCCGTAGTCGAGCCGCCAGCGCGGAACCCTTGTCGTCGCTTGCTCTCAGCCAGCCTTGGTCCTGGGAGGTGCGCGCTCGCTGCGATCGCCGCGGCAGCTGGCATCGCGCTTGCTCTGTTTCGTCGCTGAGGGATCGCTGAGGAGAAGCCAGAGCGCGACGTCGGGCAGGGGTCCGGCCGCCGACCTAGGGGTGGGAAGGCGGAAGATCGGACCGGGCGCGTGGACCGCATCAACAGCCGACGGGCGCGAGCGCAGTGGGGGGGGAGCGTGCTTGGGCCGATCCGCCCGGATCCGCTTCATCGGGGGGTGGCGGATTCGGGCACTTCGGCGTCGATCCGGCCGTCGACGGTCTCATCGGTGCCCGCTACCGTGCGCGCGCCCCAGTAAGCGGGCGTGCGGCAATCCATGGGGGGCGCGGATGGCGGATCTAGCGGAATCGAAAGAGTGGAAACGAGGCAAGGTTGACGCCTCCGCGGTGCTCTACATCGTAGGTGGCATCCCGGCGATCGTCGGGTTCCTCGCGTTGTTCTTCTTGATCGGCGTGCGCTTTTGCGGATTGCCCGGCTGATCGATCGGCGGCGGCTGCGTACTGGCTACGCAGTCGTTTCCGCTTCTCGCGCCGGCAATCACCTGCAGTACCCCGTCTCGACCCCGCCGATCACGTAGTTTCGCTCGTCACGGCGCGCGTTTAGTGCTCAACGACCGCGCCCCTCGCGCCGATTCGCGAGGAGATGACGAAGAGCGCGCCCCACGCCAAACGATCGCTCCTGATCTGCCTCCTCGGCGTCGGCGTGCTGTTCGGTTGCGTGACGCTGACGCCCAAGCAGACCTCCTATCGATTCTTCGAGAAGCCTGCGGCGGACGATCCGTGGTCGCGCAAGATCGCACGTTGGCAGGTACGTGAACTCGCGCTCGGTGACGCGGATCAACTCGCGCCTGATCTCTCGACGGTGGCGAGCGGTCCGATCACGCCATCCGCAAAGCGTGGCGACGATCTACGTCAGTCGTACTTCGCATTCCGCGCCGATCACAAGCGAACGGCTGCGCGTGAGATGGCCGCGTGGGTGCAGGACCAGGCCAAGCGCCACTACCTGCCTGACGGCGCCTACGATCATTGGGCGACGCTCGAAGAGACGCTCGCGCACAACGGCGATGACTGCGATGGCCTCGAACTGCTCACCTACCACTTCCTGCGCGATGCCGGCTTCGCCGCGGACGAAGTGTTTCGTGCGATCGTGCTGCGACCTTCCGACGGGCAGCACCACATGGTCACGCTTTGGTTCGAGCAACCAGGCGATCCCTGGGTGATCGATCCGACCGGGGCGATGATCACCGGCATGCCGCGAATTTCCGAGGTACCCGACTGGGTACCAATCAAGCTCTTCTCGGAAACCGAAGAGTTCACGGTCCGCGGCCCCGGCCTCGAACGCGCGACCGCCGCGTCCGAACGCATCCGCCTCAGCGCGCGCTGATCTCCCGCGATCGCGGCTACGCTGCCTCCGGGAGGTGCCACCCATGAGCACCCGGATCCGGCTCGAGACGCGCGACGAGTACCTGCACGAGAACACCGGCGAGTCGAACTTCAACGAGTCGATGTATTTCAATTTCTTCGACGCGGCACAGAAGCGGGGCGGGTTCGTGCGCATCGGCAATCGCCCGAACGAGCGCTATGCCGAAACGACGATCTGCCTGTACGAACCCGACGGCTCGGTGCTCTTCAACTTCAAGCGGGCCGAGATCACCGACAACTCCCGCTTCGAAGCGGGTGGCATGCGCTTCGCCGTCGAGACGCCCTTCGAGCGACTCTCCGCCAGCTACCGCGGCAAGGCGTGCCAGCTCGCGCAGCCGCGCGCGATGAACGACCCCGGTCGGGCTTTCAAGGAAAATCCGTTCGTGCCGGTCGAACTCGACCTGGCGATCACCGGTGTCGGTCCGATGTTCGGCGGCGAGCCGACCGAGCACCGCCCGGACGACATGGAGTTCGCGCGCGGGCACTATGAGCAGCACCATCGCGCGCGCGGCGAGGTCGCGATCGACGGCACGCGTTTCGCAATCGACGGCCTCGGGCTGCGCGATCACTCGTGGGGTCCGCGCTCGTGGCAAGCGCCGGCCCACTACCGCTGGCTCACTGCGAACTTCGGGGACGATTTCGGTTTCATGGGCAGTCTCGTCGTGCGCCCGGATGGAGGCGAGTCGCGCGGCGGCTTCGTTCATCGCGGTCGCAGGTTGACGCTCGTGCGCGACATCCAGATCGACACCGAGTGGTGCGGTAAAGAGAAGTTCCACGACCGTATTCGCGCGACACTCACGTGCAGCGACGGTCAGAAGCTCGAAGTCACCGGCCGCGTGCTGTCGCTGATCCCGCTGCGCAACCGCAAGAATGGCAAGGCGACGCGCATCAGCGAAGGCATGACCGAGTGGAGCTGCGAGGGCCGCATCGGCTATGGGCTCTCCGAATACCTCGACCAGGTTCCCGCTACCTAGGGCTTCGCGGGCGCGCGCTCGGAACCATCCTTCGATCCGGGACCACTCGACGGCTGCCGCTCGATCTCCAGTTTGAGTTCCTTGCGCTGCTGCGCGGCGCGTTCCTCCGCCTTGCTGCGCTCGCGCTCGATCTCGAGTGCGAGCTCCTTGCGTGTCTGGTCGTCACGCTGCTGCTCGCCCGCAATGCGCTCGCGCCGAAGTCGGGTGAGCCGCAACTCGAGCAGCTTGTTCTGGATCGGCAGTAGCCCCGCCGGCGTTGCGACCGCTGGCGCGCCCGGTGCGAAATGCACCGTGACGCGCTCGGTCGTGCTGCGACCGCCGGACGCGCGCGCGGTGACCTCGATGACGTTGCGTCCCGTGCGGAGCGGGACGAACGCGCCGAAGCTTCCGTCGGCGCCGACATCGACGACTTGCGCTGCTTCGCCGAGCGTCGCGTTGCGGATCGAGAGGTCTTCGACATCCGACAGGTTCACCTGGCCGAAGACATCGGAGAGAATCGCCGGGTCGCGCATCGGCGTAAAGACTCCGCCGGTGACCCTGGCGAGCTCGACCAGCGCCAGGGGAAACCTCAGCGCGGTCTCGCCGACACCGAAGGTGAACACTCTCACGCCCGCCTGTGCAGCGCGCTTCCCGGCGCCGATCACGAAGTCCGTGTTGGCGAAGGGGTCGCCCAAAACGGGTAGGGTGGGCCATCCGTCAGCAAGAAGAACGGCGATTCTCCGACTCGCGGGATCCGCACGCGACAAGGCTCCGGGCGACCCCATGAGTTCGCGCGTGGCCTGGTCGACGCCCGCAGCCATGTGCGTCAACCCGTCGGCCGCGGGCGCGGCCACGCGATCGAGTGCCCGATACACTGCATCGTAGTCGTTGGTGAGCCCGACCCATGTGAGGGCGGGATCGTCTTCGATCACGCCATAACTCAACACCCG
>JANLTC010000185.1:0-6737 GCA_031362725.1 Deltaproteobacteria bacterium
ACTTCTGGTTCCACCGGCTTTCGTGGTGTGACGGGCGGTGTGTACAAGGCCCGGGAACGTATTCACCGCGGCATGCTGATCCGCGATTACTAGCGATTCCGCCTTCATGGAGTCGAATTGCAGACTCCAATCCGAACTGAGGTCGGCTTTTTGGGATTTGCTCCCCCTCGCGGGTTAGCGGCCCTCTGTACCGACCATTGTAGCACGTGAGTAGCCCTGGACATAAGGGCCATGAGGACTTGACGTCGTCCCCACCTTCCTCCGGCTTAACACCGGCAGTCTGATTAGAGTGCCCGGCTTTATCCGCTGGCAACTAACCATAGGGGTTGCGCTCGTTGCGGGACTTAACCCAACACCTCACGACACGAGCTGACGACAGCCATGCAGCACCTGTGAAAGAGCTCCCTTGCGGGCACCCCTCTCTTTCGAGAGGGTTCTCAACCATGTCAAGCCCAGGTAAGGTTCTTCGCGTTGCTTCGAATTGAACCACATGCTCCACCGCTTGTGCGGGCCCCCGTCAATTCCTTTGAGTTTTAGCCTTGCGGCCGTACTCCCCAGGCGGAGTGCTTAACGCGTTAGCTTCGACACCGCGGGGGTCAATACCCGCGACGTCTAGCACTCACCGTTTACGGCGTGGACTACCAGGGTATCTAATCCTGTTTGCTCCCCACGCTTTCGCGTCTCAGCGTCAGTCACCGTCCAGATGGCCGCCTTCGCCACTGGTGTTCCTCCCGATATCTACGGATTTCACCCCTACACCGGGAATTCCGCCATCCTCTCCGGGACTCGAGCCGAGCAGTTTCGAATGCAGTTCCGAGGTTGAGCCTCGGGATTTCACATCCGACTTACCCGGCCGCCTACACGCGCTTTACGCCCAGTGATTCCGAACAACGCTTGCGCCCTCCGTATTACCGCGGCTGCTGGCACGGAGTTAGCCGGCGCTTCCTTTGGAGGTACCGTCAGACAGCGAAACTATTTGCCTCACCGCCATTCTTCCCTCCCGACAGAGGTTTACGACCCGAAGGCCTTCATCCCTCACGCGGCGTCGCTGGGTCAGGCTTGCGCCCATTGCCCAATATTCCCGACTGCTGCCTCCCGTAGGAGTCTGGACCGTGTCTCAGTTCCAGTGTGGCTGATCGTCCTCTCAGACCAGCTACCCATCGTCGCCTTGGTGAGCCGTTACCTCGCCAACTAGCTAATGGGACGCGGGCTCATCTCGTAGCGATAGCTTGCAAGCAGAGGCCATCTTTTCCCACATGACCCGAGGGCCTCGTAGGCTTATCCGGTATTAGCTCAGGTTTCCCCGGGTTATTCCAGACTTCGAGGTAGGTTACCCACGCGTTACTCACCCGTGCGCCGCTTTACTAAGGACCGAAGTCCTTTTCTCGCTCGACTTGCATGTCTTAGGCACGCCGCCAGCGTTCGTTCTGAGCCAGGATCAAACTCTCCAGTTTGAACCTTGTGTCACGTCACGACAGACAGTTAAGCCTGCCGCAACGCGTTCTATCGCACCGACACGAGACGGGGCTAAACCGTCATCGCGTCGGGTCTCAATGGGGATAGTGCTCTTGCCGTCCGACGAACGTCCCCACGCTCGACGGACCGCACGCTATTCGGTTTTCAAAGATCGATCAAAGCCCCGGGAGAGTCTGTCTAGGACTCGCGAAGCATCGGGTTCACGCCTGCGTTCAAGCGACGAAACCGTTGGAACTGGAAGCGCTCGCGACCAGAAGTCCCAAGCGGGACGCGCACTATACGAAGCAGGCTCCTCGTCGTCAATAGATTTGCCGCACTGCGGCGCGATCAGGCGGGCTTCGGAGAGCGGGGATAGGCGGACCATCGCGATGCGTGCCACCGGCGCTTGCCCCGGCGCAACAGCACGAGAGCGCCCGGGAGCAGGTCGTCGTGCGTCAACCGACAATCCGCACCGGCACGCTGACCATTCACGAACACGGCGCCGGCTGCGAGGAATTCGCGTGCCTCGCGCCGCGATTCGGCGAGTGTCGTCTCGGGCAGCAAGTCGACCAGCGAGATCCCGGGATCTGCGAGTTCCGCAAAGTCATGCTGCGTATGCGGGATCTCGGCCGCAACCTCCGCCAGCGTCGCCGCATCGAGTGCTCGGACATCGCCGCGGCCGAACAGCGCTTCGGCTGCTGCCTCGACTCGGTGTCGTTCCGACTCGCCATGAAGCCGATCTGTCATGTGTCGAGCAAGGCAGCGTTGCGCCGACCTCTCGTGCGACGCCGCGCGCTGCGCATCCGCGACGGCCTCGAGCTCATCGCGCCCCAACACCGAGAAGAACCGCAGGAAGGCTTCGATTTCGCCATCCGGTACGTTGATCCAGTACTGGTAGAACGCGTACGGGCTCGTGCGATCAGCGGTCAGCCAGATTGCGGCACCCTCGCTCTTGCCGATCTTCCTGCCATCCGCGTGCGTAATGAGCGGGGACGTGACACCGAATGCCTCGGCCGCGTGCCCTAGGCTTCGGTGAATCAAGTCGACACCCGCGACGATATTGCCGTACTGATCCGAGCCAGCCATCTGCACCGTGCACCGCTCCGCGCGATGCAGATGGAAGAAGTCGTACGCCTGGAGAAGCATGTAGGAGAACTCGGTGTAGCTGATGCCCTGATCGCGATTGTGGAGACGCTCGCGAACCGACTCCTTCTGCACCATCGTGTTCACCGAGAAATGCTTTCCGATGTCGCGCAGGAACTCGAGGAATCCGAGTTCCGTCAGCCAGGTTGCATTGTTCACGAGTCGCGCGGCATTGGGGCGCGTACGATCGAAGTCGAGCAGTCTCTCGAAGATGCGACGCTGCCCGGCGACGTTCGCATCGACCTGCTCACGTGTGAGCAACGGGCGCTCGCGATCTTTTCCAGACGGGTCGCCGATCATCCCGGTGCCACCACCGACCAACACGACGGGGCAATGGCCCGCTCGTTGCCAGTGCACCAGCAGCTGGATCGCGACGAGGTTCCCGATCGTGAGCGAGTCAGCCGTCGGGTCGAATCCGCAGTAGCCGACGCGACCTGGCGTTGCGAGGTGATCCTCGAGCGCCTGCTCGGCGGTGCGCTGGTGGAGCAGTCCGCGCCACGCGATCTCGGAGAGGAACGGGAGCGTCGCCATGGACGCGGCAGCCTAGCCCGAATCGTTCGACGGGTCCCGAGGCGAAGAAGCAATGCGGACGATGCCGGTCTCGCTGACGACGCATTCGACGCGACGGTCGGTCGGCCCCATCGGGACGCTCTCGACGAGTTGCAGCGAGAAGGCCAGCCCGATCAGCCATGGCCCGGCAAGCGCGGGAGGAAACGAGCGGTCGTAGTGACCGCCTCCACGCCCGAGCCGGCCGCCGCTTCGATCGAAGGCCACGCCCGGAACGACGACGAGATCGCTCGGGGCTAGCTCCGACGCGGCGGATGCAGCGGGCGGCTCGAGCACGCCGAAGCTTCCCGCTCGCAGCGACGCCAACGCTTCGACCACTGCGAACTGCATTCCCGCTTCGACGAGTCGTGGCAACAAGAGGACGCGACCGCTCGCCAACACCGCATCGAGGATCGCGTGCGTCGGCATCTCATCCTCGAGCGCGACGTAGGCCGCGACCCGACTCGCCCGCTGGAATTCTGGCGCAGCGCAAACGATCTGCGCGACCGCTGCGCCTGCGGACTCGCGATCCGCGCGCGACAGCGCACGCCGCTTCGCCTTCATCGCGGCCCGTAGGCGGCGCTTCGCGGTGTCGAGTTCGCCTGCGTCCGACGGCGGCGGCGAACTCAGCCTGGCGGTCCCGCGCCGCGCAGCAGGCCCTCGACACGCTCGCTGAGCGCGCGGACGCGCTCGTCTTGCGCGGCGCTTCCCGAACCGACCGCGCGCTCGGCGACGAGATCGCGCGCGAGATTGAGCGCCGCCATGATCGCGAGATCGAGGCTGTCGATCACGCCGGTGCGCTCCCGTAGACGGCTCATCGTCTCATCCACCAGCTCCGCGACGCGCGCGAGCCCGGCCGGATCGGCATCCGTGCGGATCCTGTATTCATGGCCCAGGATCCGAACAGAAACCGATCGCTTTGCCGCCATCGCGCTACTCGGTTCCCGTTACGAGTCGACCCTCGATCTTGTCGATCTGGCCGACCAGATCGTCGATGCGCTGCGCTGCGTCGCGTCGCCGCTGATTCTGGCGTCGCGCTTCGCCTGCCAGCTCCGCGATGCGCTGATCGCGCTCCGCGACGTCGCGGGCAAGCTTCGCGTTCTCGTCGCGCAGGCCGGCGTAGCGCTCGGCGAGCGCCTGCACCGCTCGCTCGAGGCGATCGATGTCCATGTCCTTCCCTGCGTTCGCTGCATCGGCGAACTCGGGTGCGCGCTGGTCGGTGGGAATCGCAGTTCTCCCCGCGTGGCTCGGATCGTGGCGATCCTACAGACGCGACGGGAAATGCGTCAAGTCGCTTTTCCGGCTTCAGACGTGCGCGTCGCGGGACTGAAGCCGTGAGCGCCCGGCGAGATGGGCGTCCACCGCTCGCGCGGCCTCGCGGCCCTCGGCGAGCGCCCACACCACGAGCGACTGCCCGCGCCGGCAGTCTCCCGCGGCGAACACACCGGGCTCGCTCGTCGCGAAGCTCTTGGGCTCGGCTGCCACGTTCCCGCGTGCATCGAGTTTCACACCGAGTTCGTGCACCAGACCCGTCTCCACCGGATGGACGAAACCCATCGCGAGCAGCACGAGGTCAGCGGGGATCTCGAACTCGCTACCCACAATCTCCTCGAGGTCGCGACGCCCCGTGCTGGGATCGGGCGGCAAGTGGCGCAGGCGCACCGCCTGCAGTCTGGTGACGCGTCCGTCCTCGCCGAGTAGGCGTTTCGTCATCACCGCGAAGTCGCGCGTCCCGCCCTCGTCATGCGAACTCGAAGAACGGAACATCAGCGGCCAGTTGGGCCACGGCGTCGAGCGGTCGCGCTGATCCGGCGGGCGCTCGAGCAACTCGATCGACGTCACGGACTTCGCACCCTGGCGGTGCGAGGTTCCGACGCAGTCGGAACCGGTGTCGCCGCCGCCCAGCACGATCACGTGCTTTCCCGTTGCGACGAGCGCCTCCTCGTCCGAGATCGGATCGCCGGCCACACGCTTGTTGTTCTGCGTGAGGAACTCCATCGCGAAATGAACGCCCGCGAGTTCACGCCCCGGCACGGGCAGATCACGCGACTGCTCGGATCCGATGCAGAGCAGCACCGCGTCGAAATGGCGACGCAGCTCGGCGGTCGACAAGTCGACCCCGACCTGCACGCCAGCCTGGAACACGACGCCTTCCTCCCGCATCTGGTCGAGACGGCGGTCGATGATCCATTTCTCGAGCTTGAAATCGGGAATGCCGTAGCGGAGCAAGCCGCCGATTCGGTCGCTCTTCTCGAACACGGTCACACTATGCCCGGCGCGACTCAGCTGCTGCGCCGCCGCGAGGCCGGCGGGACCGGAACCCACCACCGCCACCGACCGTCCGCTGCGTCGCTCAGGCCGGAGCGGCACGACGAAGCCCTCTTCCCAGCCACGCCGGATGATCTCCCACTCCACTTGCTTGATCGTCACCGGATCCTGGTTGATACCCAGCACGCAGGCCGCTTCACACGGAGCAGGACACACGAGCCCAGTGAACTCGGGGAAGTTGTTGGTCGAGTGCAGCCGCACGAGCGCGTCCTGCCACTTGTCGCGGTAGGCGAGGTCGTTCCAGTCGGGAATGATGTTGCCGAGCGGGCAGCCGTTGTTGCAGAACGGAATGCCGCAATCCATGCAGCGCGCCGCCTGCTTCTTCACCGCCTCGGGCGAGGGATCGAGCTGCACTTCGTGCCAGTCGCGCATGCGTTCGGCGGCCGGCCGGTGCGGCGTGTTCTCGCGGCCGTACTCGATGAATCCCGTCACCTTAGCCATTGCCCGTCCCCGCGTTGATGCGCGCATCGAGCGCGAGCTTCAGGTCCTTCGGAAACACCTTCACGAACCTCGGCGCGTAGCTGTTCCACTTGCGCAGCACCTCGTCCGCGCGCTCGCTGCGGGTGTACTCGTAATGGCGTCGCACGAGACGCTGCAGGATCTCTTCATCCTCGGCGCTGAGGCGTTCCAGATCGACGCGCTCCGCGTTGACGCGCGTCGGGAAGGAACCGTCGAGATCGAGCACGTAGGCGAAGCCGCCGCTCATGCCGGCGGCGAAGTTGCGACCGGTCGGACCGAGCACCACGACACGACCCCCGGTCATGTACTCGCAGCCGTGGTCGCCGACGCCTTCCACGACCGCCTGTGCGCCGCTGTTGCGCACACAGAAGCGCTCCCCGGCGATGCCCTGGAAGTACGCCTCGCCAGCCGTTGCACCGTAGAGTGCGACGTTGCCGGTGATGATGTTCTCGGCGGGGTCGTAGCTCGCACCCTCCGGCGCACGAACTACGATCTTGCCGCCCGAGAGGCCCTTGCCGCAGTAGTCGTTGGTCTCGCCGTGCACCCACAACGTCATCCCGCGCGGAACGAAGGCGCCGAAGCTCTGCCCCGCCGATCCGGTGAAGTGGATCGTGATGCTGTCCTCGGGCAAGCCCTCCTCGCCATGTCGCAGCGACAACTCCGAGCCGAGAATCGTACCGACGGTGCGATCGGTGTTCCGGATCCGCCGGTGCAGCTCGATCTTCTCGCCGTGCTCGAGGGCGGGCCTCGCCGCCTCGAGCAGTTCCACGTCGATGACGTGATCGAGACCCTGGTCCTGCGATTCG
>JANLTC010000207.1:0-12317 GCA_031362725.1 Deltaproteobacteria bacterium
CCGGCTCGCCGCGTTTCCGGTACAGGTACCGCCGCTGCGCGAGCGCCGCGAAGACATCCCGCTTCTCGTCGAGGCGTTCATCGACCGCTACGCCGCGAAGATCGGGCGCCCGGTGCAGCGCGCGTCCGAAGCGACACTCGAACGGCTGCGCGCGTATCCGTGGCCCGGCAACGTGCGCGAACTCGAGAACGTGATCGAACGCGCGCTGATCCTGTCGCGCGGCGCGATACTCGAAGTCGCGCCCGAGCTGCTCCCCGCGAGCGCGGGGGCGTTCACGGACGCGCAACCGGTGTCGCGCCGTGCCGCACCCGGGATCGCAGCGATCGCGGCGACGCGCACCGGATCGCTCCGCGACGCCGAACGCGGACACATCCTCGCGGCACTCGAGCGAACGGGCTGGAAGATCGAAGGGGACCGCGGCGCCGCAGCCGCACTCGGCCTGCGCCCCAGCACACTGCGCAGCCGGATGCAGAAACTCGCGATTCACCGCGGCCGATCCGACTGCGCGTAGCGTCGCGCTGGACGATGAGCGGCAGGCGCGCAGCGCCCGTCCGCTCCATCGACGCTACGGTGCCGCTTCCGCCGAAGGTCGCCTAGTTCTCAATGAAGGACTTGAGCAACCGGGAGCGACTGGGATGCCTCAGCTTGCGGAGCGCCTTTGCCTCGATCTGCCGAATCCGCTCCCGCGTGACATCGAAGTCCTGCCCGACCTCCTCGAGCGTGTGGTTGAGCTTCTCGCCGATGCCGAAGCGCATCTTCAGCACGCGCTCCTCGCGCGGCGCGAGCGTCGCGAGCACGCTGCGCGTCTGCTCCTCGAGGTCGCCGTGGATCACCGCTTCCTGCGGGTTCACCGAAGATTTGTCCTCGATGAAGTCGCCGAGGTGTGAGTCCACTTCCTCGCCGACCGGCGTCTCGAGGCTGATCGGTTCCTTCGCGATCTTCAGCACCATGCGCACCTTGTCGAGCGGCATCTCCATCTTCTCGGCCAGCTCTTCGGGCGACGGCTCACGACCGAGCAATTGCACCAGGTAGCGCGTGGTGCGCACCAGCTTGTTGATCGTCTCGATCATGTGCACCGGGATGCGGATCGTGCGCGCCTGGTCGGCGATCGCGCGCGTGATCGCCTGGCGGATCCACCAGGTGGCGTACGTGGAGAACTTGTAGCCGCGCCGCCACTCGAACTTGTCGACCGCCTTCATCAGGCCGATGTTGCCTTCCTGGATCAGGTCGAGGAACTGCAAGCCGCGGTTCGTGTACTTCTTGGCGATCGAAACCACGAGGCGCAGGTTCGCCTCGATCATCTCGCACTTCGCCCGATGGGTGCGCGTGCTGGCGTCGGCGAGCTGATCGAGCGCGGTGCGCACGTCGTCGCGTGACATCCGCGCTTCGACCTCGCGGTGCTCGCGCTCGGACTGGATCGCATCGAGATCGACGCGCGCCGCGGCGATGCGATCCGCGTTGTTGCCGAGGCGCATCAGCGCGGTCTTGCCAGGACGGCTGCGCCGCGTCGACAGCACCGCTTCGGTGCGAAACTCGACGGGCGGCATGCCAAAACGCGTGCTGATCTGGAACGCTGCCGCGTCGAGTCGATCGAACTCGCACGCGAGCTTGCGCAACCGCTCGGTGATCTCCTCGATGCGGGCCTTGGCGAAACGGGTCTCGCGCAACAGCGCGACGGCCGGGCGCAACAGTTCATCGATCTCGCCACGCAGACGCCCGCGCGCCGCTTCGCCGGTGCGCGAGTTGGCCATCGTGCCGAGTCGCTTGCCGACCTCGGCATCGATGCGACGGAGCTGACCGAGCGCGCTCGCGAGTGACCGCGCGCGCTCCTCTACCGGCACGGCGCCCGGCGCCGCTTCTTCCTCGTCGATTCCGTCGAGTCCGACGAGTCCGTCGAGGATGTCCTCGAGCGCGAGATGACCCTTGCGGTGTTCGTCACCAAGACGCAACACCTCGGCGAGGCCGAAGGGCGTCGCGAGCACGGCGCGAATCTGCTCTTCGATACCCAGCTCGATGCGCTGCGCGATCGTGACCTCGCCTTCGCGCGTCAGCAACGACACCTGTCCCATCTCGCGCAGGTAGACGCGTACGGGATCGTTGCTCGATCCCGCATCCTCGTCTTCGCGGGTGGTGTAGCGCGCGGCCGGAGCGGGGCGCGGGCGCGGGCGCACCGCCTCGACGACCTCGATGTCGTTGTCGCCAAAAAGCGTGAGCACCTCATCGATCTGGTCGGACGACACCATCTCAGGGAGCGCGCCGTTCACCTGGTCGACGGTCAGGAATCCCTTGCGACGCCCTTCGTCGAGCAGCCGCTCGACGCCGCGCAATTCTGCGGCGGAGATCGGCGCGCTCTCATCGGCTTCCGCTTCGGGCGGCTTCGCTTCGGGTCGCGGCGGGGCGCTTCGGGCCTTGTCGCGACGGCGGGGCTGCCGGGATCCGTGGGGGGCGCTCGAGGACATCGGGGGGTCTCCTTGGGAGCTCATGTCGCAGACTCGACGGGCTGGCGTTCGGCGGGAGTGGAGGAAAGACCTTGCTCGGCTCTTCGCTGCTCATGCAGCGGAACGAAGTCTTGAAGCGCCGCGTCGCCGCTGGCGATGCGCTGCCGAAGCTCGCGACCCTGTTCGCGGCGCGCGCGCTTGCGCAGCGATCGCTCGATGTCGCGCAGCGCGGACTCCGCGAGCGCGGGCTCGATCGGATCGCGATCCTCGACCGCCAGCGCGCGTAACTGCTCGGCGGCGGGCGCGTCGAGCCGCTCGGCCAGCGCATCGACGTCGATCGCACCGTCTGCATCCGCCATCTCGGCGAGCGCAGCGAGCAGCCGTCGCCAGCGGGAATCGGGCAGCAGTTCCACCAGCGCGGCGGCGTCGGCGCTGCGCGCCAGCGCCGGCGACTGGATCAGCAGGCGCGCCGCATCCCGCAGCCAGCGCTGTTCGGGACCTGCCGGCTCGACCGCGATGAGCATCGGCGCATCCGGGGGCGGTAGCTCGTCGCGCGCGGGTGCAGCGCCACTTCTTTGCGTTTGCTCGCGTCGCACGAGCGCCTTCACATCTTCGGGTCGGACGCCGACCGCGAGCGCGAGCTGGCGTTCGTGCTCGCCGCGCTCGACCGGATCGGCGACCAGCGCCAGCAGCGGCGCGACGGTCGCGACGGCGTCGGACTTCTCCCAGGGCGTCGCATGGGCGCGCGCCGAAACCCGGCGGATCACCGATTCGACCGCCGGCAGCGCCGCATCGACGACGGCACGCAGTGCCTCGGCGCCTTCGCGCGCGAGCACGCTGTCGGGATCGTCCTGCGGCGGGAGCGCCGCTGCGCGAACGCGGATGCCTTCCGGCAATAGGATCGCGAGACTGCGCTCGATGGCGCGCTGGCCGGCTTCGTCGCCGTCGAAGAGCAGCACCACTTCGCGCGCGCGGCGGCGGAGCTGGCGCGCGTGCTCGGGTGTCAGCGCGGTCCCGCACGTCGCGAGCGACTCGGGCATGCCGGCGCGGGCCAGCGCGATGCGATCGAAATAGCCCTCGACGATGATCGCGCGCTCGCTGCGGCGGATCGCTTCGAGCGCCTCGGGCAGTCCGTAGAACGCCTCGCGCTTGCGAAAGAGCGCGCTCTCGGGCGTGTTCAAGTACTTCGGTCCCTCGTCGCCGTCGGGCTTCGGCGCGGCATTCGGAAGCACGCGACCACCGAACGCGATGACATCGCCGCGCACGTCCTGGATCGGAAATGTCACGCGACCGCGCAGTCGGTCGTAGTGACCGCCGTTCTTTCGCTCCGCGAGCAATCCCGCGCGCTCGCCCAACTCTGCGGGGATCTGCGCGGCGCCGAGCGCGCGCACCAGCGCATCCCAGGAATCGGGCGCGAAACCGAGTCCGAAGCGCTGCGCGGTGGCGAGATCGATGCCGCGCTCCGTCAGGTAATCGCGCGCGATCTGCCCCGCGGCGCCCACCAACATCGTCCGGTAATGGCTCTGCGCGGCGGCGGTCGCTTCGCGTAAGCGACGCAACAGGCCTGCTTCACCCGGCTCCGACTCGGTCTCGGGAATCTCGATGCCGCACAGCGACGCGAGCGATCGAGCGGCTTCTGGGAAGCTCAGGTTTTCGTGCTTCATCAGGAAGACGAAGCCGTTGCCACCCTCGCCGCATCCGAAGCAGTGGAAGATCTGCCGCTCGGGATGGACGTGGAAGGACGGGGTCTTTTCCTGGTGGAACGGGCAGAGGCCCCTGAAGCTGCGGCCAGCCTGGCGGAGAGAGACGTAACGGCCGACCAGATCGACGATGTCGGTGCGATTTCGGATCGCTTCGATCGTCTCCTCGGGGATCCGGCCCACGACAAGCCCTCCGCCCGCGACCAGTCCTCTCGACGGGCTCCCGGATCCGATCCGGTTCGTGCCCCGACCGGCCGTCGGTCAGCGCGCCATCTTCTTCAGCTTCTTCAGCGCCCGCTTGCGCGCGGCCGCTTCCTTCTTCTTCTTGCGGACGCTCGGCTTGTCGTAGGCCTCGCGACGGCGCAGCTCCGTCAGAACCCCGGCCTTCTCGACCTGCTTCTTGAAGCGCCGCAGCGCTTGCTCGAAGGACTCGTTGTCCTTGATTTTGACCAGCGGCAACTCGGGGACCCCCAAAGACTTTCAACGATCCTCGGGTGCCCGCCATCCTTGATGACTGGCCTCAGAGGATAAGTGGCCTGCGGAGCGCAGCCGTGTCAACGACCGTGTCGACCATGGGGTCGGCAAGAGCGGCTCGAGGACAGGTCTACCTTCCCGTCTCCGCATGGTTTTTCGTCCTGGTATCGGAGCCGTGCGGCCGTTCTGCGCGCTCCCGAGTGCGGCAACAGAGCAGCGCGGGCGCTCGACTCGATTCAGTTTCCAGAGCGAAGGGCCACCCTAGCGAAGCGCCTTTGGGCGAGCAATGGAACGCTCATCCGAGATGGGACGGGATTCGCACCACGATGCCCAGTTCGCGCAGTCGCGCCTTGACCGCCCCGACCGTCGTCTGGCCGAAGTGGAAGATCGATGCCGCGAGCGCGGCCTGTGCGTGGCCGCCGCCCGGCCCGTCGCCCAGCGCCGAGGCCAGATCGTCGGCGCTGCCGCCGCCGCCGGACGCAATCACCGGGATCGACACCGCGTCCGCGACCGCACGGACCATCGCGAGGTCGTAGCCGGAACGCGTCCCGTCCTGGTCCATGCTGGTCAGCAAGATCTCGCCGGCACCCGCATCTGCCATCCGGCACGCCCACTGGACCGCGTCGATGCCCGTGGGTCGCCGTCCGCCGTGCGTGTAGACCTCCCACCTGATGATCTCGCCGCTCGGCTTTGCCTCGCTACGCGGGACGCGGCGCAGGATGTCGCCATCAGGCTGCGCCTCGGGACGCGGGACGCGGCGCAGGATGTCGCCATCAGGCTGCGCCTCGGGACTCGGGACGCGGCGTAGGACGTCGTCGCGCGGGGGTTCGCTCCGCAACGGGCCCGTTGCTCTGCGCGCGTCGATTGCGAGCACCAGGTTCGCGGAGCCGATCTTCACGGCGCACTCGCCGACGAGATCGGGATTCTCGACCGCGGCGGTCATGATCGACACCTTGTCGGCGCCGGCGTTCAAGAGGTCGCGCACGTCTTGCAGTGTTCGCACGCCGCCGCCGACCGTGAGCGGCATGAAGACGCTCGCGGCGGTGCGCTCGACGATGTCGAACAGGATGCGCCGGCGCTCGTGGCTGGCGGTGATGTCGAGGAAGGTGATCTCGTCGGCTTCTTGCGCATCATAGAGACGCGCGACTTCGACGGGATCGCCCGCGTCGACGTGATCGACGTACTTGACGCCCTTCACGACACGGCCGCCATCGACGTCGAGGCACGGGATGATGCGCTTGCACAGCATGCTGTCAGGCGCTCCGCGCGATCTCGAGCGCGCGCGCGAGATCGACGCTGCCCGTGTAGAGCGCCTTGCCGATGATCAACCCCGCTACGCCCGGGGTCTGGGCGGCTTTGCGCACGTGTTCTTCCGAACCGACGCCGCCGGATGCGATCACCGGGATCGCGACCGCGCACGCGAGCGCTGCGGCGCCCTCGAGATCGGGCCCGCTGCCCATGCCATCACTCGCGATCTCGGTGTAGATCAACGCGGCGACGCCCGCGTCTTCGAAACAGCGCGCGACGTCGACCGCCGTGGTGTCGCTGGTCTCGAGCCAACCCGCGACGGCGACGCGTCCGCCACGCGCGTCGATGCCCACCGCGATGCGACCCGGCCAGCGCTTTGCCGCCGCGCGCACCAGCGCGGGATCCCGCAGCGCCGCGGTGCCGAGAATCGCGCGCTCGACACCGAGATCGAGCGCCGCCCCGATCGCGGCGAGCGCGCGCATGCCGCCGCCGAGCTGCACCGGCACGTCCTTCGCGGCGGCGACGATCGCCCGCACCGCGTCGCGATTGTGCGGCGTCCCGGCACGTGCGCCGTCGAGGTCGACGCAGTGCAAGCGCGCCGCTCCCGCGCGCACGAACCCATCCGCGACCGCACCGGGATCGTCGCCATACACCGAGACACGGTCGTAGTCACCCTGCGAAAGCCGCACGCAGCGTCCCCCGAGCAGGTCGATCGCAGGAATCACTTCAAGCAAGAACGTCACCTGACCCGTGTTGGCGCGCGGCCGTCCGGCCGTGGTGCGGAAATCAACCGTTGGAGATCTACTTCGCTGCGAGCGGAACTTCGCCGACGAGCTTCAGCGCGCCCCAGCGCGCCAGTTCTTCCGAGGTCAGCCAGCGCGTGCCGCCGCCGGGATACTGCGCGGCGGTCAGTGCGTTCACGCCGAGCGCCACCTGCGTGTGATCGAAGACACCGGACCAGAGCAACTTGCTGTCGGCCGTACGGTAGATCTTCACCTCGAAGCCGACGCTCGACGGATTGATGCTTCCCATCGCCTCGCCGTCGCGATTGCGGAAGCGGTAGACGGCGCCAGCGACGAGCGCATCGGCGCCGAACTTGTCGCGCGCAACCGCGAGCGCGGGACCCGGGTTCGCACCCATCTCGTCGCTGCCGAGCGCCGACGCGACGTCCGAGGACGGGATCACATCGAGGCCGCGCGTGCCGAAGCCCTCGGCCACGTAGCTCGCGACCAGCGACGTCGCGTCGGTGGGAAGCGCCGCGGCGCCCGTGCGCGGTGCGGCGCGAAACGGCGCGATCGCGACGCGCGAGAGTACGAGCGGATCGCCCGTCCCCGGGCCGGTGTCGCGCACCTGCACGAGATTCTGCGCGCAGCCCACCAGCGTCAGCGCGACGATCGCGATCCCCAATCCGACGAAACTCCGCATCTTCACTCCCCTCATCGGCACGAGGCCACCCACTTTGCAAACGCATCGAGCAGCCGCTTGCCGGCAGCCTGACTCTTCTCAGGATGGAACTGCACCGCGAAGATCCGCTGCATGGCGACAGCCGCGGCGAAGTCACCGCCATATTCGGCAACCCCCACGACCGTCGCCATATCCGTCGGCAGCGGGCGATAGGAGTGCACGAAGTAGTAGTGATCGCGCTCCGGCAGCGCTGCGAGCATCGGATGCGTCGAACTTGTATGCGACCAACGCACTTCGTTCCAACCGATGTGCGGCACCAGCAATCGCTTGCCGTCGGGGCCGGTTGCGGGAAAGCGCTCGACGCGACCGGCGAGCAGGCCGAAGCCCGGCGTCGCACCGTGCTCGTCCGCCTCGTCGTAGAGCAATTGCAGGCCGAGGCAGAGACCGAGGTACGGGCGGCCCGCTGCGATCGACGCGAGCACGGCGTCGTCGAGCCCCTTCGCGGCGAGACTCGCGCGCGCATCGCGGAACGCGCCGACACCCGGCAGCACCACGGCGTCGGCGCGGCGCAGCGCCGACGGGTCGCTCGTCACGTCGACGACGAGCCCCGAGCGTTCGAGCGCTTTCGCGACCGAGCGCAGATTGCCCGCGCCGTAGTCGACGAGCGCCACCTGGGGGGACGCGTTCAGAGAACTCCCTTCACCGACGGCACGTCCGCGATACGGGGATCGAGCTCGACCGCCACGCGCAGCGCGCGGGCGAGTCCCTTGAAGATCGCCTCGACGATGTGATGGGGACTCTTGCCATAGCGGAGCTCGACGTGCAGATCGATGCCGGCGTTCTGCGAGAACGCGTACAGGAAATCCTCGACCAGCGAGACGTCGAAGTCGCGCACGCGGTCGTTCGCGACCTCGACCTTGTAGACCAGATACGCGCGATTCGAGACGTCGAGCGACACGTCGACGCGACTCTCGGCCATCGGCAGCACGAAGAAGCCGTAGCGGCGGATGCCACGCGCCTCGCCGAGCGCCTGGCGCAGCGCCGCGCCGAGTGCGATGCCGACGTCCTCGACGCTGTGGTGCCAATCGACGTCGAGATCGCCCTTCGCGCGCAGGCGCAGGTCGAACGCGGCGTGCTTGGTGAGCGACTCGAGCATGTGATCGAAGAACGGAATCCCGGTCGAGACTTCGTAGACGCCCGTGCCGTCGAGGTTCAGTTCCAACTGGATGTCGGTTTCGCGCGTCTTGCGCGAAAGCGTTGCGCGTCGCTCGCCCATCTATTCGTCCTCCTCGACTCCCGCCTCGCGGGCGGCCTCGCGCTCGCGCCGGGCGCGCCGGATGCGGGCGAGGCGCAGATCGACCGAAACGCCGTGCCCCGACAGCCCTTCGAGTTGCGCCAGCCGCATCACTTCGAGTCCCAGCTCGCGCAGCTTCGGCGGCTCGAAGCGTGCGAAGGTCATCCGCTTCAGGAAGTCCTCGACACCGAGCGGCGAGAAGAAGCGCGCGGTGCCGCCGGTCGGCAACACGTGGTTCGGCCCAGCCATGTAGTCGCCCACCGCGACCGGCGTGTAGTGACCGAGGAACACCGCCCCGGCGTTCGTGACCTTCTTGAATGCGGTGTCGGCATCGTCCACCGCCAGGATCAGGTGCTCGGGCGCGTAGCGATTGGACAGCTCGATCGCCTCGTCGAGGGTGCGCGTGACGATCGCTGCGCCGCGCTTCGCCAGCGACGCCCTTGCGATCGCCGCGCGCGGCAACACCGCGAGCTGCTTTTGGATCTGCTCCTGCACCTTCACCGCGAGCGCGCGCAAGGGCGTGATCAGGATCGCCTGCGCGTCTTCGTCGTGTTCGGCCTGCGAGATCAGATCGGCCGCAACCCACGCGGGCTGCGCGCTGCGATCCGCAACGACGAGGACTTCGGTCGGTCCCGCTTCGGCATCGATCGCCACTTCGCCGAACACGATGCGCTTCGCCGCCGCAACCCACACATTGCCAGGTCCGACGATCTTGTCGACCCGCGGAACCGACTCGGTGCCGTACGCGAATGCAGCAATCGCCTGCGCGCCGCCCATCTTGAAGACCCGGTGTACGCCCGCGAGCCGCGCGGCCATCAGGATCTCGGGCGGCAGCGTGCCGTCTTCGCGCGGCGGCGACGCGAGACAGATCTCGGGCACCTCGACCACCGAAGCCGGCACCGCGCTCATGATCACCGTCGACGGATAGACGGCCTTGCCACCCGGCGAGTAGAGCCCGACACGAGCGAGTGGTCGCACGCGCACGCCCATGAACGCGCCGCCCTCCTCCTTCATTTCCCAACTCGACGGAATGCGCTTGCGATGGAACTCGCGAATGCGCATCGACGCCTTGCCGAGCGCCGCGCGATCGGCGGGATCGACTTCCGCGACGCCCTGGTCCCACTCCGCTTTCGTCACCTCGATGACGGAAACCTTGGCGCCGTCGTACTTGCGGATCGCGGCGAGCAGTTCGGTGTCGCCCCCATCTCGCACGCTCTCGACGATCTTGCGGGCCGCCTTCTCGACATCCTCGCGACCGACGTTGCGGCGGTTCACGAGCTTGTCGAAGGCGCGCGCGAAACCGGCGTCGCTGCTCGCCATGATGTCGAGCGACACCTTCACCTTCGCGGTCTTCGCGGCGGACCGAGCAGCCATGCTCACCCCTCCTCCCGGCGAATCTCGGCGCCGAGGCGCCGGAGTTTGTCTTCGATGCGTTCGTAGCCGCGATCGATGTGATAGACGCGATTCACCACCGTCTCCCCCTCGGCCGCGAGGCCCGCGAGTATCAATCCCGCCGACGCGCGCAGATCGGTTGCCATCACCGGCGCGCCGGAGAGCTGCCGGACGCCGCGCACATGCGCGGCGCGGCCGGTCACTTCGATGTCGGCGCCCATCCGCACCAGTTCCGGGACGTGCATGTAGCGATTCTCGAAAACGGTCTCGGTCACCACCGACGAGCCTTCCGCGAGCGTCAGCGCTGCCATCAGCTGCGCCTGCATGTCGGTGGGGAATCCGGGATACGGCGCCGTGACGACGCGGATCCCGCGCGGCGGCTCGTCCATACGCAACGTGATCGCGTCGCCCGCAACGGTGATGTCGGCGCCTGCGTCGCGCAGCTTCTCGAGCGTCGCGTCGAGCAGCGCGGCGTCGGCGCCGCGAACGCACACCACGCCGCGCGTGATCATGCCGGCGGCGAGCAGCGTGCCGATCTCGATGCGGTCGCCCCACACCACGTGATCGACGCCACCCAGTTTCGCGACGCCTTCGATCTCGATGCGATCCGTGCCGGCGCCGTGCACGCGTGCGCCCATCGCGACGAGCAGCTGCGCGAGCTCGGCCACCTCCGGCTCGCGCGCGGTGTTCTCGATCACGGTGCGACCTTCCGCCAGCACCGCGGCCATCATCACGTTCTGCGTGCCGTTGACGGTCGACATGTCGAACGCGATGTGCGCGCCGCGCAGCCGCGTGGCCGACGCTTCGACGTAGCCATGATCGAGGCGGATCTTCGCGCCGAGCGCTTCGAGTCCCTTCAGGTGCTGATCGACCGGGCGCACGCCGATCGCGCAGCCACCCGGCTCGGAGACGCGACCATGGCCGAGCCGCGCGACGAGTGGACCGAGCACGAGGAACGACGCGCGCATCTGGCGCACCAGGTCGTAGGGCGCTTCCGGATGCGAGACGGCGCCGCTGGGAACGCGCAGCACGTGATCGTCTCCGGCGTCCCACTCGCAGCGCACGCCGAGCGCTTCGAGGATCTTCATCATCGTCAGCACGTCGCGCACGCGCGGGACGTTGCGCAGCACGGTCTCGCCGTCGGTCAGCAGCGACGCGGCCATCAACGCGAGCGTCGCGTTCTTCGAACCCGATGCCCAGACTTCGCCTTCGAGCCGCCGACCCCCGCGCACGACGATGCGATCCATGCCTTCTCCTAGCCGTCCCGGCGAGCAGAAACAACGCGCTGTCGGCCCGCGGCGTCGCGGTGGACCGCGATCGCGACGAGCCCGGCCGCGCGAAACCAGTCGCACACCGCGTCCGCCTGGCGCGGATCGAGTTCGACCAGCACCGAGCCGCCCGGCGCCAGCATCGCGCCCACCTGCGCCGCGATCGCGCGCAGCATGTCGGTGCCGTCCGGTCCCGCGAACAACGCGGACGCCGGCTCGTGACGCAGCTCCGGCGGCAGCGCCGCGCGATCACGTTCCGCGACGTAGGGCGGATTCGACACGACGAGGTCGAAGGTCTCCCCGCCGCAAAGGTCTCCGGTCGTCGAGCGAAGCCCTCCGGTCGTCGAGAAAGGCTCGAAGAGCGAGCCTTCGAGCAAGCGCACGCGATCCGAGAGGCCCAGCGCCGCCGCGTTCTCGCGCGCCACCGCGAGCGCCGCGGCCGAGATGTCCGTTGCGGTGACACGCGCCTTCGCACGCTCGCTCGCGATCGCCAATGCGATTGCACCCGAACCGGTACCGACGTCCAGCACCGCGACTTCGGCGTCGCGATCGGCGACACAATCGAGTGCGGCAGCGACGAGGGTCTCGGTATCCGGGCGCGGCACCAGTACATCGCGCGAAACGCGCAGCGACAGCGACCAGAACTCGCGACGGCCGGTCAGCAGCGCCACCGGCACGCGCTCGCTGGCGCGCTCGCGCACGAGGTCACGGAAGCGCGCGCGCTCGCTCTCGTCCACCGGCTTCTCGTAGTCGACGTAGAGGCGCAGCCGATCGCAGCCGAGCGCGAACGCGAGCAGGCACTCGGCGTCGAGGCGCGGGGTCTCGATGCCGCGCTCGCTGAAGTGTTGCGTCGTCCAGCGCAACAGTTCGAGCACCGTCCAGGTTCGGGATGCGGCCGCGGCGGCGGAACTCATTCGTCCAACTCCGCGGGCGGCGCTGCGCGACCCTCCACGATCTCGGCGAGCGCGACGTGCACGCCGTCGAGCAATTCGTCCAGCGCACCGTCGAGAATCGTGGGCAGCTTGTACAGCGTGACGCCGGCGCGATGATCGGTGACACGCGACTGCGCGAAGTTGTAGGTGCGGATGCGTTCGCTGCG
>JANLTC010000025.1:0-1732 GCA_031362725.1 Deltaproteobacteria bacterium
CCGCTTCGATCACCTGCCAGCGATTGTCCGGATGGATCTCGAGCGCATCGAGCTCCGGCGAGTGGATCAGTGCGCGCAGCTCTTGCTCGCTCTCGAGCGAGAGCTGCAAGTCGAGCTGGTGCACGAGGCGCGCCAGCGCGGCGGCTTTGGTGTGCTCCGTGTTCTGCTCGAAGTGGTGGTGGCAGCCCGCCGCCGAGACGATTTCCTCGCGCAGGTTCCACGCTTTCGCGACCGCCGCGCCGACGGCCTCGTGGTGGAGATAGAACACCTTGCCGACGAGCGCGCGCGTCAGCTCGCCTTCCTTCTTGATCTCGCGTCCCAGCATCGCGAGCAGCGGCACCTTGCCGATGTCGTGCAAGAGTCCGATCAAGAACGCGCGCTCGGGATCCATGCGCGCGAACGGTGCGATCGCGCGTGCGATCGAGCCCATCGAGTACGACTGGCGCCACACTTCCTCGGCGAAGTGCGCGATCGTCTTCTCGTGCATGATCGCGCCGCGCACGGACAGCGTGAAGAGCAGCGAGCGCAGCGTGCGCAGTCCGATGCGCATCACCGCCATCTGCAGGGAATCGACGGGCTCGGCGCCGGCGTAGACGACCGAGTTGGCGGTCTTCAGGAGCTCGCTCGAGAGCACCGGGTCCGTCGCGATCGACTCGACGAGCTTGCCGATCTCGACCGCCGGCTTCGACGACATCTCGATCACCATCATGCTCGTCGACGGCAGGTGGGGGAGCTCGAAGCGGCCCTTTTGGATCCGTTGATCGATGTTCTCGAGGATCCTCGCCTCGCGGTCGTGCAAGTGCGTGTCGTGCCGCGCGTGCTTGTCGATGTTCGCGTCTTGCATCACGACGGCCGGCATCGTGATCGTCGGCTCGGTGCTTCCGGACGACGCCGAGCTTGCCGACGAACCTGGGCTGGCGGACGACTCGCCGCCCGCGGCAGACGTCGGCGCGCTCGGGAGCGCAGCTCTAGGCGCGCCGGAGTCGCCCGGTGGAGACGAGCTCGCGGCGTGCGGAGCCGGCACTGACTGCGTCGGTGTGCCGTGTGCGGCGGGAGCTCCCCGCCGGGGAATTCTCGTCAGCTCGGGAGCTGAGAGACCAAACAAACGACGGAGCCAGTTGAGCATGGATGGGTCGCACTGGCCGTGGGGAACGCCAGCCTCGACTCGCGACGCTATCGACCGGTGGGGCGCGGGGAGTTGACGCCGATTCCGACGAACTCGCCCCGATGTCGTCGTTCGCCCCGCAGTTGGCGCAGGAAATCCAGGGACGGCCTGCGCGCGGGGGATCTTCGGCGAGACTCAATGCAGAAGCGCGGGCGGCGCCAGGACGCTGCTGGCGTGCAGCCTCCGCCCCGTCACCGCCGCCTGGATCCGGGCGTCGGAAACGATGGTGCAGAGCTCGGCCGGAAGGAGCGCCTGCGGCCCGTCGCTGCGCGCTTCCTCGGGATGGAGGTGCACTTCGACCGCGACGCCATCCGCGCCCGCCGCGATCGACGCGCGCGAGAGCGGCGGGATGATGCGCGCGATGCCCGCGGCGTGAGCGGGGTCGACGACGATCGGCAGGTGTGTCCACTCGCGCATCAGCGGCAGCACGGTGAGATCGAGCGTGTTGCGCGTCGCCTTTTCGAACGTGCGGATTCCGCGCTCGCACAGGATCACTTGCTCGCAGCCGCCGGCGGCGAGGTACTCGGCGGCGTGCAGCCATTCGTCGACGGTCGCCGCGAGCCCGCG
>JANLTC010000246.1:0-1683 GCA_031362725.1 Deltaproteobacteria bacterium
CGCACCGGAATCTGATCGCCGAAGGGATGCAGGCGGCAGCTTGGGCCGGCATGACCGACGGCGATTCGATCCTGGCCATCCTGCCGATCTTCCACGGCTTCGGTCTCGGCGTGTGCGTCAACGCGGCGTTCATCGCCGGCGGCACGTCGATCCTGGTGCCGCAATTCTCCGCCGAGGTCGTCGCGAAACTGCTGCGCACCACCCGGCCGAATCTGCTGGTGGGCGTGCCGACGCTGTTCGACGCGTTGTCGCGGGATCCGTCGCTGGCCAGGACGGATCTGTCCTGCCTGCGCGCGTGCTTCTCCGGAGCGGATACGCTGCCGCGGTCGGTCAAGGAGCGCTTTGAGAGCCGGGTCGCGAGCCAGGGCGGCCACGTCAAGCTCCTGGAGGGTTACGGTCTCACCGAGGCGGTGACCGCGATCATGGCGATGCCTCTCTCGGAGTATCGCGAAGGGTCGATCGGCATCCCGTTTCCCGACATGGATGTCACAATCTGCCGCATGGGCACGATCGAAGAGCTTCCCCCCGGCGAAGAGGGCGAGATCTGCGTCGCCGGCCCGGCGGTGATGCTCGGGTATCTCGACGATCCGCAGGCCACCGCCGAGGCGCTGCGAGCGCACGCCGACGGCCGCACCTGGCTGCACACCGGCGATCTCGGCCGGCGCGACGACGACGGATTCTTCTACTTCACGGTGCGCGCGAAGCGGATGATCAAATCCTCCGGCTTCAACGTCTACCCGGCGCAAGTCGAAGACGTCTTGCATCGGCATCCCCTGGTCGAAGAGGCCTGTGTGATCGGCGTTCCGGACGAGACCCAGGTCGAACGCGTCAAGGCGGTGGTCGTGCTGAACGACCCGGCGCTGGGGACCGACGCTCTCGCGCAGGTGTTGATCGATCATTGTCGCGAGCGGCTGATCAAGTGGTCGTGTCCGCGCGAGATCGAGTTTCGTCGCGAATTGCCCAGGACGCGCGTCGGCAAGATCGACTTCAAAGTGCTGCTGGCCGAACATCGTGCGAGGGCGGCGCAGTGAACGGCGGCGAACGTATCGCCGACGTGTTGCGCGCACATCGCGTGCCGTTCCTCTTTACCCTGTGTGGCGGCCACATCTCGCCGATTCTGGCCGCGGCCAAGGCGCGCGGCATCCGCGTCGTCGACACCCGCGACGAAGCGACCGCGGTCTTCGCCGCCGACGCGGTGGCCCGGCTGACCGGCGCGCCCGGAGTGGCGGCGGTCACCGCGGGGCCCGGGATCGCGAACACGATCACCGCGCTCAAGAACGCGCAGCTGGCGCAAAGCCCGCTGCTACTGATCGGCGGTGCGGCGCCGACCGCGCTACAAGGCCGCGGAGCGTTGCAGGACATCGACCAGCGGCCGCTGGTCGCGCCGCACGTCAAGCGCGTGTTCCGGGTCAAGCGCGTCCGCGACCTTGACGTCGCGGTCGCGCGGGCGCTGCGGTTGGCCGCCGAAGGCGTGCCGGGACCGGTGTTCGTCGAGTGCCCGGTCGACCTGCTGTACGACGAGCCGCTGATCCGGACGTGGTACGAGGACGCGGGCGGGCAGGGCAAGTCGTTCGCCGACCGGATGTTGCGCTGGTATCTGACCCGGCACGCGAATCGTCTGTTCGCCGGCAGCGATTCCATGTCGGCGCCCGAGGCGATGCCGACCGCGGTGCCGGCCGCGGC
>JANLTC010000289.1:0-8567 GCA_031362725.1 Deltaproteobacteria bacterium
ACTCGCGCGCGGCGCGCGGGTCGGAACGGCGCTCGAGAGCCTGCACCGCGAGGAGCCGCACTGGTACCTCGCGATGCTCGGGACCGACCCGGACGCACAGCGCCACGGGCTCGCGTCGAGCCTGCTGGTGCCGATCCTGGCGCGCTGCGACGCCGCCGGGTTGCCGGCACACTTGGAAACGGCCACCGAGACCAACCTCGACTTCTACGCTGCGCGCGGTTTCGAGGTGGTCGGCGAGGCGCGCGTCGCCGGCGGCGGTCCGCGCCTCTGGGGACTGCGCCGCGCTCCCCTGGCCGGCCAGTTACAGCCTCCCTTTCGCAATAGTGTCTAAAGGCCACTATGCTGGATCCCGATCGAGTCGAGAGGAGCACCGGTGGCATACCTAGTGGCCCGAGACGGAAGCCGCTTCGACCTGCGCGAGGCGATCGCGACGCGCGCCGGGCCCCGCTCGCGCACGCTCGCGACGTTCCGGGCGCCGCTGACGCCCGAGGTGCTGGAGCGCGCCGCGCTGCGTGCCACCCGCCCCTTCGATCGCGCCGCGATTCTCGTGCGGGCCGCACAGCTCGGCGTCGCGACGACCGAGCGCCGCGAAGATCGCGCCGCGCGCGAAGTGCTCGCGCTGCTCGGCGCCGGCGCGGCGATCGACCCGGTGCTGGTCACACTGTTGCGCGACGCACTCGCGCGCGCGCCCGCTGCGCCGGTTCCGGAGCGGCTCGCCGAAGTCGCCGAATGGGTCGGCGCGCCGATCGAGCGTCGCGGCGCCGCGGTCCGCGACCTGCTGCGCCTCTCGGATCGCATCGTGCGCGCGCGCGGCGCGGTGCGCTCCAAGCCGAAGATCGAGTTTCCGCACTTCTCGTCGCGCCGCAAGCCACGCCGCCTCGATGCCGCTCGCGCTCGATGAGAAAGTGGCAGCGCTCGCCCACGCGCTGACCGCCGCAAAGATCCCGCACGCATTCGGCGGCGCGCTCGCCCTCGCCTACTACGCCGCTCCGCGCGGCACTCACGACATCGATCTCAACATCTTCGTGTCCGCCGCGCGGAGCGAACGCGTGCTCGCGACGCTCGCGGAGCTCGGCGTCGCCGCGACGGGAGCCGCCACGCTGCGTCAGGTGCACGACCGCGGCCAGGTTCGCGTGCACTGGGATCACACTCCGCTCGACCTGTTCTTCTCGCACGACCCGCTGCACGACCGCTGCGCCGAGCGTGCGCGACACGTGCCTTTCGGCGACGACGTCACGCTCTCGATCCTGTCTGCCGAGGACCTTGCCATCTTCAAGGTGATCTTCGACCGCACGAAAGACTGGAGCGACATCGAGGAGATGGTCTACGCGCTCGGCGCGGACTTCGACGGTGGCTACGCACTGTTGTGGCTACGCCGGATCCTCGAAGCGAGGGATGCGCGGCTGCTGCGAATCGAGGAGCTGTTGCGCCGACCGCACGGGTGAGTCGGGCGCACCGAGGTCGAGCTGCGACGCACCGGGCTCCGGGGCGTAGATCCCGCCGCTGACGGTCGCCTGGGAACGCACCAGTTTCGCTCATGGCATTCGCGAAAATGAGCACTGGCCAGGTGCGTCGCGACGGAGTCTGGTCCAGGCTCTGCGTGCGCACGCCCACCGAAGGAGAATCCATGACCCCTCACGACGCCATACAGCTGTTCACGAAAACCCTCGACAACCTCGAGAAGTGGATGGACAAGGCCACCGACTACGCGAAGGAGCGCTCCTTCGACGTGGATGTACTCGCAGCGGCGCGCCTCGCGCCGGATCAGTTCTCGTTTGCCCAGCAGGTGCAGGCGGGCTGCGACCAGGCAAAGTACGCGGCCGCCTACTTCGGGAACAAACCGCCGCCTTCCCATCCCGACACCGAGAAGACTTTTGCCGAGCTGCGGGAGCGGATCCAGAAGTGCACCGCCTTCCTCGCGACCGTGACGGAAGAGGACGCCGCCGGCGCCGAAGAGCGGAAGGTGGCTCCGTCGTGGCTCGGTGGACAGTGGCTCCGCGGCGGCGACTACCTCGCGCACGTGGCCGTGCCGAACTTCTTCTTCCACGCCACGATGGCCTACGCCATTCTTCGACACAACGGAGTGCAGCTCGGCAAGACGGACTACGTCGGCTCGATGCCGACGCACGAGGCGAACGAGTAGCCCGGCGCGCGTCGGCCGATTCGCGGCGACTCCAACGTACGCTTGCCCGCCCCGAACCAAGAACCGATCGCGCGCTTGCGATCCGCGTTCGCCCTAGTGCTTCTCGGCGCGGCCGCGCGTGCCGGTGCCACGGTGCTCTCGGTAGCAGGCGGCGGAGACTTCGCGACGATCCAGAGCGCCCTTGACGCCGCAGGTCCCGGCGACGTAGTGCGTGTCGCCGCGGGCGTCTACGGCGAGCGGCTCGTGTTCCCGGACGGTGGCGACGCGATCGCCGGTTTCCTGTCGCTCGAAGCGGCTCCGGGAACGCGTCCGATCCTAGACGGGAGCGGACTCGCCAGCGGCGCGCCCGCGATCGAGATCCCGAGCCGGAGCTTCGTGCGCGTCGTCGGCTTCGAGATCCGCAACTTCCGGGACGCCTATGGGATCTTCGTCAGCGGCTCCGGCACCCGGATCGAGCTGCGCGACAACCGCATCCACGACCTGCGCGGCGACGACGCGGGTGGCATCGCCGTGTATGGCACCGATCCGGCACCGCTCACCGAGGTCGTGATCGATCACAACGAGATCACCGACAACGAACCGGCGCCGAGTGAGGCGCTCGTGGTGAACGGCAACGTGCGCGACTTCGCGATCACCGACAACGAGCTGCGCGACAACGACAACATCGGCATCGACATGATCGGCGGCGAGGCGGACATCAACCCGGGCGCCGGGCTCGTGGCCCGCGAGGGCGTGTGCCGCGGCAATCGCGTCACCCGCTCGAACGCGAGCTACGGAGGCGGCTTCGGGGCGGGAATCTACGTCGACGGCGGCCGTGACATCGTCGTCGAAAACAATGTCGTCACCGAGTCGGACATCGGGATCGAGGTGGGCGCGGAGAACGCCGGCGTGGTCGCCACCGGCATCATCGTCCGTAACAACCTGCTGTACCGCAATGAGCGCGCCGGTCTGCTCTTCGGCGGCTATGACGCATCGGCAGGTCGCGCCAGCGCCAACGTCTTTCGCGGCAACACCCTCGCGCTGAACGACACCGTCGGCGCCAGCGGCGCAGGTCGGTATTTCGTCGGCGGCGGGATCGGCGAAATCCTCGTCCAGTACGGCCAGAACAACACGGTCGAAAACAACCTGGTGTTGGCCGGTCCGGAGAACGTGATGGTCGCCAGTGCCGGCCCGGGATCGAGCCTCGACGACCGCTTCGACCACAACCTCTGGTGGAGCCCAGCAGCGGCGAGCATGGCCTTCGAGCGGAACGGCGGAGACTTCGTCGGCATCGCGGATTGGCAGCGCGGAGGTGCGCAAGACCCGAGCGGACTTGCGGCCGATCCGCGACTCGCGGATCCCGAAGCCGCCGACTTCCACCTGCGCGCCGACTCGCCGGCCGTGGATCGCGGCGACCCCGCGTTCGTCGCGGCAGAAGGTGAGCGCGATCTCGACGACGCGTCGCGCGTCGCCAACGGCCGCGTCGACATCGGCGCGGATGAGGTTCCCGAGCCGGACGCCGATCTCGCTGCCACCGCAGCCGGACTCGCGCTCGGCGCGCTAGCCCTGCGCCGACGGACTGGTCGGGCCGGCGGGATTCGAACCCGCGACCTCCTGAACCCCATTCAGGCGCGCTACCAAGCTGCGCTACGGCCCGACGGGGCGTTGGTTAGCGCGGAACCACGGCCCCTGTCGACCGATCCGCTAGAGCAACGCCTTGATCGCGAGCAGCTCTTCGCGGATGCGGCGATAGCGCGCCGCGTGGTCGATCTCGAGGCCGAGGTCGACTTGCGGGACTTCGAGCGCGTGGGCGACGCCGAGTTCGCGCAGGCGCTTGCGGGCGCCGGCGATCGTGAAGCGCTCCTCGTGCAACAGGCGCTTCAGCAGCAGGATCACTTCGATGTCGCGATGGCGGTACAGGCGCTGCTGCGAGCGGGACTTCGCCGGCGCCATCCAGCGGAACTCGGATTCCCAGTAGCGCAGCACGTGGGCCTTCACGCCGGTCAGCCGGGAGACCTCCCCGATCCGGTAGTACCGCTTCGTAGGGTTCGACGCGGTGTCGCCACCCGCACCCACGGCCGGCGAAGGATGCACAGATTCCTGCGTCACCGAACCCCTCCCGGAAGCGGCGGCGACGGGTCACGCCGCTGCGCACAGCTCGGCACCGATCGACACCGGTCGACGCGGATTGGCGTCTAGTCGTCCGACTCGTCGTCGAACTCGGGGCCTGTCTCCTGCTCGTCGTTCAGCAGGTTCTTTAGCACGAGCGACGGCTTGAACGTGAGCACTCTTCGCGCCTCGAGAACGATTTCTTTGCCGGTCTGGGGATTGCGGCCCTTGCGCGCGTTCTTGCCGCGCACCACGAAGTTGCCGAAGCCGGAGATCTTTACCTTCTCCCCGGCTTCGAGCGTTTCCTTGATGATCTCGAAGACCTTCTCCACCAGGTCCGCCGACTCCTTTTTCGAGAAGCCCACGCGCTCGTAGATCTGCTCGACGATCTCGGCCTTGGTCATCGTGCGACCTCCCACGCGATCACCCCCCAACTAGTTGGCCTCGCCGGAACCCTGCCGCAACTCGCCGCCGAAGCGGTCGGCGAGCATGCGTACGACGCGTTCGGTCGCGCGTGCGACCTCGGCGTCGAGCAGGGTCCGGTCGGGGCGCTGGAACACGAGACGGAAGGCGATGCTCACGCGGCCTTCCGGGACACCAGTTCCTTCATAGCGATCGAAGATCTCGGCCGCGACGAGGTGCGGCCCGGCCGTCGCGCGGATCGCGTCGAGTACGGTCCGCGCCGGTTCCTGCTGCGGCAGCAGAACGGCGAGATCGCGCCGCACGCTCGGCTGGCGCGACACCTCTCGGAAGCGGGCCGGCACGGCCGGCATCGCGGCGATCGCGTCGAGGTCGAGCGCGAAGAGCGCACACGGCGCGTCGATCTCGAAGCGCGCGGCGGTTTCGGGGTGGAGCTCGCCGATCACGCCGATCTGCTCGGTGCCGAGCACGATCGCTGCACTCGCGCCGGGATGCAGAAACGGTTCGCTCGCATCGGCCGAGAAGGTGGCCGCAACACCGAGGGCGTCGAGCAGCTGCTCGACGGCTCCCTTCACCTCGAAAAAGAGCGGGGGCAGCGTCGGCGCGGCCCACAGATCGCGTTCCCCGCGCAGCACGACGCCCGCGACGATGCGGGTTTCGCGGGGCAGCTCGGTGCCACCGAGCGGTGCGAAGACGCGTCCCACTTCGAAGGCGCGCACGGCATCGACCTGCCGGCTGCGATTCGTGCGCACGACCGTCAGCAGTGACGGCACGAGCGTCGTGCGGAGCTGTGACTCGTCGTCCGTCAGCGGATTGCGCAGCCGCACCGCACGCCGCCGCGGGTCGTTCTCGGCGAGCCCGATGCGATCGAGATCCGAGGCGCTCGCAAACGGCAGCGTCATGCACTCGATGTAGCCCACACTCCGCAACGCGTCCCGCGCGCCCTCGATGACGCTGCGCGCGCGCGAAACGGCGACCGGGTGCAACTGCTCGATCGGAAGCGTCGTCGGCAGATGGTCATAGCCGTGGATGCGCGCGACCTCCTCCACCAGATCGACGTCACGCCGCAGGTCGTTGCGATGCGACGGCACGCGACAGCGGAGCGGACCGGAGCCGGCGTCGGTGCAGACGACGTCGATGCGCGCGAGCAGCGCCGCGATCGCCGCACGATCGAAGTGCGCGCCGAGCAATCGATTCACGCGCTCGGGAGCGAGCATGATCTCGCTCACCGCCGACGGCGCGCGGCCAACCGCCTCCACGACGCCGGGCGCGACACGGCCCCCCGCGAGCTCCGACAACAGCCGCGCGGCGCGGTCGATCGCGCGCCGCAGCCCTTCGCGATCGATCTCGCGCTCGAAGCGGTACGACGCCTCGCTGTTGATGCCGAGGCGACGCGCGGTCCGCCGAACGCGCACCGCATCGAAGTGTGCGCTCTCCAGCAGCACGTCGGTGGTGCGCGCGCCGACTTCGGTTTCGGCCCCGCCCATCACACCGGCGATCGCGATCGCGCGTTCGGCGTCGGCGATCACCAGATCTTCGGCGTGGAGTGCGCGCGTCGCGCCATCGAGCGTGGCGATCTTCTCGTCGGTACGTGCGCTCCGCACGTAGATCGCGCCGCCGCGCAGCGTCGCCGCGTCGAAGGCGTGCAGCGGCTGCCCGAACTCGAGCAACACGAGGTTGGTCACGTCCACCACGACGTTGATCGCGCGCATGCCCGAAGCCTCGAGCTTTGCCACGAGCCACGCGGGGCTCGGTCCCACCGCGACACCGCGCACGAGTCGTGCGCAGTAGCGCGGGCAGCCGTCGCGATCCTCGATCTCGACCTCTACGCTCGCCGCGGTCGGCGCCCCCTCCTCCTCGGGCACGAGGGGCGGCAACCGGAGTTCTCCGCCGAAATGCGCGCGCACCTCGCGCGCGATCCCGAGCAGCGAGGCGCAGTCGCCGCGATTCGGTGTTAGCGCAATCTCGAACACCGTGTCACCCGTCGCGATCACCTCGTCGAGCGAAGCGCCGATCCTCGCACTCGCGTCGAGCACCAGGATGCCCTCGCTCTCGCCCGCAAGACCGAGTTCCTTCGCGGAGCAGATCATGCCGTGCGAGACGACGCCACGGATCTTCGCTTTCTCGAGCTTCTTGCCGTCGGGAAGCTTCGAACCGGGCGACACCACGGCGACCTTTTGACCGGCTGCGACGTTCGGCGCGCCACAGACGATCTCGGCGGGCTCGCCGGTTCCGAGATCCACGCGACAGAGCGAGAGCCGATCGGCGTTTGGATGCGGCCCCCGCTCGACGACCTGCCCGACACGCACGCCCGAGAGATCGGGCCCGATGCGGACGATCTCTTCGACCTCGAGCCCGCCCTTCGTCAGCGCCGCGGCGATCGCGTCGACCGCCGGCGCATCGACGAACTCCGACAGCCAGCGCAGCGGCACGCGCATCAGAGTTGTCCCAGCACGCGCAGATCGCCGTCGAACAGCAGGTGGATGTTCGAGAGGCCGAAACGCAACATCGCCGCGCGGTCGAGCGTCATGCCGAAGGCGAAGCCCTGGTATCGCTCGGGATCGAGCCCGCAGTTCGCGAGCACGACGGGGTGGATCATTCCGCAGCCGCCCGCTTCGATCCATCCGGATTGCGAACAGGTGGCGCAGCCCGCGCCTGCGCACAACAGACACCGGTAGTCGAGTTCGGCCGACGGCTCGGTGAACGGGAAGTACGAAGCGCGGAAGCGAAGCTCGACGTCGGCGCCCATGATGTGGCGCTGGAATGCGTAGAGGACGCCCTTCAGGTCGGCGAACGAGACGCGCTCGTCGACCATGAACGCCTCCACCTGGTGGAACATCGGTGAGTGCCGCGGCGAGCGATCGTTGCGGTAGACACGGCCTGGCACGATGAAGCGGAACGGAGGCGTGCGTCCCGTCATCGCGCGGATCTGTACCGGCGAGGTGTGCGTCCGCAACACGTGGCCGCCCTCGACGAAGAAGGTGGCCTGCATGTCGCGAGCGGGATGATCGGACGGAATGTTCAGCGCCTCGAAGTTGTACCACTGGGTCTCGACTTCGGGGCCCTCTTCGACCGCAAAGCCGAGGCCGGTGAAGAAGGCGACGATCTCGCGCTCGATCTGCGAGATCGGATGCAGATGACCGCGCGTGGCGCCCACACCCGGAAGCGACACGTCGAGGCGTTGCGCGGCCAGCGTGTGATCGCGTGCGGCGCCTTCGAGTTCCCCGCGGCGCGCGGCGACGAACGCTTCGATGCGATCCTTCGCGAGGTTCGCGGCCTCGCCGACGCGTGCGCGTTCCTCCGGTGCGAGCGCACCGACCCCGCGCAGCACGACACCGACGGAGCCCTTCTTGCCGAGGTAGCGCGCGCGCAACTCGGCGAGCGCGGGAAGGCTGCTCGCCGCGGCGATTGCCAGGCGCGCTTCTTCCTCGATCGCCGCGAGGCTCGGCCCCTCCCCCGCCACCGGAACTCCCAGCCCGCTACGCGAGCTGCGCTTTGGCGCGCGCCACCAGTTCGCCGAACGCCTGCGGGTCCGCAGAAGCCAGGTCGGCCAGGTTCTTGCGGTCGATTTCGATGCCCGCTTTGGTGAGCCCGTTGATCAGCTGGCTGTAGGACAGCTCGTGCAGACGCGCGGCGGCATTGATGCGAACGATCCACAGGCTGCGGAAATCGCGCTTGCGTTGGCGGCGGTCGCGATAGGCGTAGCGCCAGGCGCGCTCGACGGCCTCGCGCGCAACGCGCACCAGCCGGTGTCGAGATCCGAAATAACCCTCGGCCTCTTTCAGGATTCGCCGATGGCGCCGCTTCTTGGTGACGCCTCGTTTGACTCGGGGCATGGTTTCCCTCCTTCTCCGCGCCCTTCACTCAGGGCAGCATTTGTTCCAGTCGCAATTGGTCGCCGTGTGACACCACCACC
>JANLTC010000310.1:0-2697 GCA_031362725.1 Deltaproteobacteria bacterium
CACGTCCATCGTACGGATGTTGCCGGTGTTGGTCCAGGCAAGGGCGAAGAGAAAGAAGAAGGCCAGGAAACACAAGTGCACCGGGTAGAGCGGGGTGCGTCGAGCGCTGAGGAAGGAGAGAACGGCCAGCACCAGAAAAGGGCAGAAATAGCAGAAGTAGATTCCGAACGGATACGGGTACTGCGTCAGGCTGAGAAACGCCGTCAACGCGAGCATCAGGAAGAGTTGCTGGCGCCTGGCGGGCGCCACGGTAGCCGTCGCGGTTCCGCGATTGAGAAGCAGGCAGCCCAGTACGACCACGCAGGGGACCATGGGACGGAGCGAAAACCACACCGACTGATACACCGAGGGCTCGAATCCCAGGATGAGGACGAGCGCGAGTGCCCCCCCGACGAGGGCAACTAGAACGCGTGAAACCGGCGTCTTCCGGACGAATACTGCACACAAGGCGAGCGCGAACGGGAGTGCGGGAAGCAGTGTCCAAGGTTTCGGCAGTGAGAAGCTGGCGAACGTGAGCCGAAGGCTCGGAAGGACGAACACCCCCCGGTAGAAGCTGGACAGTCCGCCGTCGACCGCGGCGTAGCGGGTCAGAAACAATGCAATGGGTATCGCCGCGCCGCAGATGAACGGCACTTGCAGCGCGAGGGTACTCGAGAGGCGAGAGCCAAGGCCTCCGGCGCCGTAGCGCCACTCGTTCCACAACAGGAAGGCGCAGATCGCGCTGGGGGGGACGACGAAGTGGATGCCTGCCATGACCGATAGATCACTTGCCTGCAGCTGTCGGAGCAGCACTAACAGGCCCGACGCCATCACGATGGTCAAGAGGAGTGCGAAGGCACGCGTGCCCCGACCTTCCGTCCGACTGTTCTCGAGCGTGTGGGTCTGCTCGCGGTAGACCAGCCAGAGCGCACCCGCCGCGATGAAGTAGATGCCGGTGAGCTTCACGAGAAACGACAAGCCGCCGCAGATACCGGCCGCGAACAACCAACGCCGTGCGCCTGTGTCGAGATGACGCAGCAGCGCAAGTGCTCCGAACACCGCGAGGAACAGGTTGTACCACGAAGGCATCGCCGCGAAATAATTAGGCAGGGTCCAAACGACGCAGAGTGCAGTGATCGCGGCCGCGATCACCGGCGGTGCCACTCGCACGGCGAGAAAGAAGACACCCGGCACGTAGCCCAAGAAGCCGACGAACAGCAGAAGTCGCATCGATGCGAGCCTGCTTCCAAAGATCTGGAAGCACAGCGCGTGGAGAAAGCTCAGGCCTCCTGTGTATGGATCGTCGAAATCGACCTGGGGCAATTGGCCGCCGAGCACTCTCTCGGCCGACAGTGCCAGAAGGCCCTCATCATGGGGAACCCACCCTCTGTAAACAAAAAACACCGTGTACAGCGCCAAGACGAGCCACGTCGAGAAGAAGACGAATCTCCGATCGTTGGCCAGCGACCAGACATCCATCGGGCCGACCAGCATGCCCCGTGCGGCGGAGTTTTCTTTTGTCTTACCTCGGCGCATGAGCGGAGCATAGGAGGTTCAAGCGGGCCTTCGTCCGAGGATGCGATCTAAGGCAACTCCGGCTGGGCGCGAGAGTCGAACAGCGGATCAGGGGTGACGGGTCTTGCGTCCGAGAGTCCCACCCGTTGGTCTTCGCGAAGGCCCTCGACGTCGCCACTGGTAGTCAGCGCTTCGCCGCCAGCGAGGCCATTCGCGACGACGACCTGCGCGCCACGCTCGCCGGCCGTCTTCCGTACGCACCCCTTCGCGGGGTGCGAGCACGAGCGACGCCTGCTCGCCCGCCGCCGTCAGCTTCGCCTCTTCCAAGAACGCAATTCGCACGCTCATGTCGGGGCGCAGCCAAGCGTCGGGGCTCTCGATGCCCACTTCGACCTGCAGCGTTCCCTTCTGGCTGTTGATCTGCGGACACAAGTTCACCACGTGCGCGTTGTAGCTGCGATCCGTGTACGCGTCCGGCTTCACCTCGGCGAGCTGACCCGCCTTGATGCGAGCGAGGTCAGCCTCGTTCACATCGAGCTCGGCGCGCATGTCCTTCAGGTTCGCCATCCGGATCAGCTCGCCCAAACACTCGAAGCCACCGGGAACCGCAATCTCGCCCACGTCCTTGAACGTCTCGAGGATCACCCCGGACGTGGGTGCGCGAATCACGGTGTCTTCGAGATCGACCTCGGCGCGCGTGATCGCGGCTTCGAGTTGCGCGATGTCCGCCTCGGCGACGCGCAGCTGGTTTTCTCTCATGTCGAGATCGGCTCGCGAGAGAACACCCGTCTGGATCAGCGCGCGGGCGCGCCCGTTGGCTCTCCCGCTGGCTCCCGCGCTCAGCCAAGAGTTGTCACGAGATTCATTCTCGGGAAAATGCCTGCAGTACCAGGATGGAAATGTCCGCTTTCTCCAATCGCCCGCGGTACCCCCGCGGCCATGGAGACAGCGAGCATGAGCTGCGAGGAGCTGGATCGCGTGCGCGTCATCGAGCGGGTGATCGAGACGCGGGCTGATGCCGGCTGAGAGGCTGAGAAGAAATCTTCCGACTCGTTCTCTGACACGAGAGAATGACGAGCGGGGGTGACACATGAGTGACACAGCACGGGTGCTGCGGCCGAACCGAGCGCAGCTGGAGCTTCGACCGACGGATCTGGAGAGCCTGCTGGCGGAGGACCATCGAGCCCGCGCGGTGTGGGAGTT
>JANLTC010000319.1:0-2524 GCA_031362725.1 Deltaproteobacteria bacterium
CGCTTTTCGTTGCGGATGATGATGTCCGGGGCGCGCAGTTCGATCAGCCGCTTCAGGCGGTTGTTGCGGTTGATCACGCGGCGGTAGAGATCGTTCAGGTCGGACGTCGCGAAGCGGCCGCCATCCAGCGGCACGAGCGGACGCAGTTCCGGCGGAATGACCGGCACGACCGTGAGGATCATCCAGCTCGGCAGATTGCCCGACCGCACGAACGCCTCGACCAGCTTCAGGCGCTTGGCGAGCTTCTTCGGCTTCAGTTCGGTGGTCGCTTCGGCGATTTCCTTGCGGAGCTGCTCGGCTTCCTTTTCGAGGTCGAGCGCGTTCAGGAGTTCGCGCACGGCTTCCGCGCCGATGAGCGCGGTGAAGCCGTCTTCGCCGTAGTCGTCCTGCGCCTTCTGGTAGGCTTCCTCGGTCAGCAGTTCCTTGGCCTTGAGCGGCGTCAGGCCCGGCTCGATGACAATGTACTGCTCGAAGTAGAGCACCCGTTCGATGTCCTTGAGCGGCATGTCGAGCATGAGACCGATGCGGCTGGGCAGCGACTTCAGAAACCAGATGTGCGCGACGGGCGCGGCGAGTTCGATGTGGCCCATGCGCTCGCGGCGCACGCGCTGCAGCGTGACTTCGACGCCGCACTTTTCGCAGACGACGCCCTTGAACTTCATGCGCTTGTACTTGCCGCACAGGCACTCGTAGTCCTTGATCGGTCCGAAGATGCGCGCGCAGAAGAGGCCGTCACGTTCCGGCTTGAACGTGCGGTAGTTGATCGTCTCGGGCTTCTTGATCTCGCCGTACGACCACGACCGGATCTGCTCAGGGCTGGCGATCGCGATCTTGATCTGGTCGAAAGTGGGCGCCGGCGCCGGTGCGGCGAAGACGTTGGCGAGATCGTTGTTCATCATGTTCATGCGGGATCATCTCCCTGGCGCGACGGGTGCGGGCCCGCGGCGCCAGTATTGAAAGGGACGCCCCGGCGTTTCCGCCGGGGAGCCAATTATTCCGCTGCCTTGTTCAGGCGTCCGTCAGCGAGTTCGACGTTGAGGCTGAGCGAGCGCATTTCCTTCACGAGCACGTTGAAGCTTTCCGGAATGCCCGCTTCGAACGTGTCGTCGCCGCGAACGATGGCCTCGTAGACCTTCGTGCGACCCGCCACGTCGTCGGACTTCACGGTCAGCATTTCCTGCAGCGTGTAGGCGGCGCCGTACGCTTCGAGCGCCCACACCTCCATTTCGCCGAAGCGCTGACCGCCGAACTGCGCCTTGCCGCCGAGCGGTTGCTGGGTGACCAGCGAATACGGACCGATCGAGCGCGCGTGGATCTTGTCGTCCACGAGGTGGTGCAGCTTCAGCATGTAGATGTAGCCCACGGTGACCTGCCGCGTGAACGGTTCGCCGGTGAGCCCGTCATAGAGCTGCACCTGGCCGTTCTCGGCGAGACCCGCCTGCTTCAGCATGGCGCGGATGTCGGCGTCCTTGGCGCCGTCGAACACCGGCGTCGCGATGGGAATGCCCTTCTCCAGGTTTTCCGCCAGTTCCACCGTGCCTTCGATCGTCGTCGGAAGCTCCGCGTCCTTGCCGTAGATTTCCTTCAGCTTGGCGTCGAGCTGCTTGCGCTCGCCGTCCCGCTGATAGATTTCCAGCGCCGCGGTCACCTGCTTGCCGAGGTTCGCGCAGGCCCAGCCTAGGTGGGTTTCCAGAATCTGGCCCACGTTCATCCGGCTCGGCACGCCGAGCGGGTTGAGCACGACATCGGCATGCGTGCCGTCCACCAAGAACGGCATGTCCTCGACCGGCACGATCTTGGAAATCACGCCCTTGTTGCCGTGACGGCCGGCCATCTTGTCGCCCGGCTGCAGCTTGCGCTTCACCGCGACGAACACCTTGACGACCTTCATCACGCCCGGCGGCAGTTCGTCACCACGCTGCAGCTTGTCGACCTTGTCGGCGAAGCGGTCGTCGAGACGCTTCTTGGCGTCGTCGTACTGCTTCTTCAGGCCTTCGATTTCCGTGTTGGCGGCGTCGTCGTCCAAGCCGATCTGCCACCAGGCGCCACGGGTGCTCGATTCAAACGTCGCGTCCGTCACCGGGCCCTTCTTGAAGCCCTTGGGTCCAGACACGGCGTTCTTGCCGCGCATGATTTCCTTCAGACGCGCGAAGATGTTGCGCTCCAGGATGGAGAGCTCGTCGTAGCGGTCCTTGGCGAGGCGTTCGTTTTACTGACGCTCGATCTGCAGAGCGCGCTGGTCCTTGTCGACGCCGTGCCGGTTGAACACCCGCACTTCGACGACCGTTCCCTGCACGCCCGGCGGCAGCTTCAGCGACGTGTCGCGCACGTCGGAGGCCTTTTCACCGAAGATGGCGCGCAGGAGCTTTTCCTCCGGCGTCATCGGGCTTTCGCCCTTCGGCGTCACCTTGCCAACGAGGATGTCGCCGGCCAGCACTTCGGCGCCGATCGCCACGATGCCCGCTTCGTCGAGGTTACGGAGCGCTTCCTCGCCGACGTTGGGGATGTCGCGGGTGATTTCTTC
>JANLTC010000324.1:0-11897 GCA_031362725.1 Deltaproteobacteria bacterium
GGGTCTCCGCTGATGAGGCCGCCTGGACAGAGCATTGCCGAACTGGACAGCAGCGGTCCTGATCTCCTCGTCGGTAACCCAGCAAGAACGAGCGGAGATCCCGGGACCGACACGGAGGCCTGTGGCAACTCGCGGGCTCAGCGTGAGAGCCAACGACTGCGGAAGGGTGCGGTCGGTCGCCTTGCCATCTCGTGGCGCCGCGCGGGCGTGGCCCACGGGGATCGCGCCACGACGAAGGGATCTAGTCGTCGATGCGATCGCCGTCGCGGGACCTCTAGTTCACCGAGTCCTCTCTGGTCGCGAGCTGTCCATTGCCCGCATTCCCGAATCGCGTTTCATTGCGAGACTCTACACCATCGTGCGTCCAACATCGGCACTGTGAGAGTCGCCGCTTCGAATCCGGTCTCGCGCTCCAGCAGTTCGAGCGCCTCGGCGCTCGCGCGCTCGGGTGCTGCATCCAGAGTCGGAGCCGCTACCGCGAGATTCGGATGGGACCCGCTGAGCGGGCGGCGTGCAGAGCTACACCGGAGGGGATTGTCTCGACACGAGCTGTCGACGCGGGAAGCCCCGCTCGGTTCCTGCATACGATTCCGCGCTCGTGCTCGCAGGTGCACGCGGGACGTCTCCGGCCCGCCGTGACGGCCCGGCACAAGTCGCCTATCCATCCCGCCGATGTCACACCCCGAAGGAATCCTGCGTTGACACAGCCGCGATCAGAATCCGGTCGGCGAATCGGGACGGCTTGTTCCGTCGTCCTCGGATCCGCTGCGATCTTCTGCGCGGGCGTTGCCGGCTTCGTCGTGATCGAGAGGGCCACCTTCCTGACGGGACCGAAGCAGATGGCCTTCTTCTTGTTGCTACCCGTGCTCGTCGGCGCGGCTGCGCTCGCCGCACTCCGGCTGCCGGCCGAGCACAAGCTGCGGCTCGTCATGGCGCTCACCTCGACGGTCTTCTCGCTGCTCGTCGCCGAGTTCACGCTGCTCGCGCTCGAGTCGTATCGGGCGTGGGCCAATAGGGCCGCGATCGCCGCTGCGAACGAGGAAGTCAAGCAGACCGCGAAGGACTACGACACGCGCAGCTTCCCGCAGTTCTTCCTCTCACACTGGAACGAGGGGACGAAGCTCTATCCGCGGATCTACCAGCTTTCCAGCCGCACCGTGAGCGTTGCGGGGGAACGGGTGTTCCCGACCTCCAACCTCTCCAATCAGCGCATCGTCGAGTGCTTTTCGGACGGCCGCTACAAGGTCTACACGTCGGACGAGTACGGCTTCACGAATCCCCCGGGCCTGCAAGGCAAGCACGCCAAGGTGGTGTTGGTGGGCGACTCCTTTACCGCGGGAGACTGTGTCTCGACCGAGGAGGATGTCGGCGCCCGGGTCCGCGCGGTGGTTCCCGCATCGGTGAACCTCGGAATCTGCGGGGCGGGTCCGTTCTGGGAGCTCGCGAATCTGATCGAGTACGGACTCCCGCTCGATCCAGAGTACGTGTTCTGGCTGTACTACGAAGGCAACGATCTCGCCGACTTGATGCAGGAGTCCCAGTACCCTGAGCTGACGCGGTATCTCTCGAGCGACGAGCACAAGCTGAGCACGAACAAGGCCGCGGTCGACGAGCAGGTCGAGTTGCTTCAGCGAACCGAGATCGAGGGCCTCGCGACCGCGAAGCCGAAGGACGATTCCGGACGGCAGGCGCGCGCCGAAATCCTCCGTTCCTTCAAGCTGCCCCGGATCCGGATGCGACTCGGCCTGCATCGCGACACGAAGCGAGAAGTCCAGCACCGGATCGATCTTCTTGCCAAGGTGATCGTGCGTGCGAAGACGGCGGTGGAGCGAGCGGGCGGGCACTTCATCTTCGTCTACGTGCCCGACTACAGTCGCTTCGTGGGTGGCTCCGAGAACTTCGACCGGAGTCGCATCGTCGAGATGTTGAACCGCAACGACGTCCGGTGGCTCGACCTGCTTCCGGAGCTCGCGAAGCATCCGGACGTGCTGTCGCTGTATCCGCACCGCCGCATGTCGCATTTCAACGCGGCCGGATATGCGTTCGTCGCGCAACGACTGATCGCCGAAATAGGCCCGGAGTAGCTGCGCGGTCGAGCACCGATCGCGTGGGGGCCCGTCGCGCGGCCTCGAATCACCGCCGCCCGAGCAGCCGGGCGTTGCTGAGGCGGGGCGCGATCTCCTTCGGCGGCTCGTCAGCGGCGACGTCGTTCTCGCGGTTCTCTGGTTCGGGCAGCGACCCCGCGAGGCCATAGAGGGCGCCGGCGTAGAAGACGGGCAAGCTGTCCCACCAACCATTGATGATCAGATCGACCGCTCGCATCGAGACGATCGCCATCAGTGCGGCCAGCAGTGCGGCGTCTTGCTTCCCGAATCGCCGCAGCCGTCGTCCGGCCAGCAGCACGGGCCACGCGAACATCGCGTATTGCAGCTCGACGCCCACGATGCCGCTGGTTCCGAGTCGGATGATCCACCAGCCGTCGAGTCCCGATCCACCTTTTCCGCCGAAGGTCTCCGCATCGGGAATGCGTTCGTAGGTACCCCAGCCGAACCAGAGGCGATCATCGATCGGCTCGAGCACGAGGTCCTCCTCGTCGAATCGACCCCCGAGCGACCGCGCGCGCTCTGCATCGAACGAGGCCGCGAACGCGACGATCTCCCGGTATGGAAAGAGATCCGCCATCCGCAGCGCCGGGTAGGTGCACGCGAGAGAAACGAGCGCAATCGCGATCGTCGCCACCATGCGCGAACTGAGGATCATGCTCGCCAGCGTCAGTGCGGCTCCGTACACGTTGCCCGCGACATTTCGCGTCATCAGCAGCCCAAACCACAGGATTCCGACCGAGCGCTTGGCGCCGACGCGGAACACCGGGAGTCGCGCCTTCGCCAGTCCCGCGGCCGCGATCAGGGCCGCGGCCATGAACGCCGCCACCGCGAGTCCGTTGTCCATGAAGACGACCGGCTGGATCACACCCCAGCGCCACTGCGGCTGCATCGAGATGCCATAGATCAATCGGCTGATCTGAAAGACCTTGAACGGAATGCTCATCGCGACTTCGACTGTGATCAGTGCGGTGTAGGCGAGCCCGACCGCGACCAGCATGCGCATCAGCACGCGCAGGTCTTCCCGCGTCGAGAACAGCGCCCGGCCCAAGAAAAACGGCAAGCCGATCCCGAGAATGTCGTCGCCGGTCTGGGCAATCAACGCCCAGAGCCCCCGGCCTGGTTCGAGACGGCCCTCGTCCCACATCGCGTTCTGATTGGTCGCGACGCTGGTGATGTTCGCGAGGAACATCAGCACGAGCAGCGCCTCCGGCCCGAAGCCGAGCCGCGCCCGAACGAGACTCTGATAGCGATAGATCAGCGCGCCGAGCAGCAAGCCGAGGCAGGTGACGTATTCCTTGCCGAGCGGCGGGAGGATCGGGAAGTCCCAGGCGGCGCCTTCCGGGAGGAACACGATTCCGACCAGGATGACGCCCGCCGCGGCCGTGGAACGCGGCAGTCGCCCGAAGGCGATCACAGCCAAGGGTACGAAGGCGAGGAGCGCCAACATCGCTACGGGGAGCGCGCCCATTACGCCGCGAGAGTCTCCCGCGCTGCAGCGACCCACCGCCGCGCGTACGGCGCACGCAGCGATCGCGCGACGCGGCGCGCGTCGGATCGGCTGCGAAAGGCGTGCTCTCGCCGCTGCACGTGCCGAGGATCCGAGCGAGTCACGCTTCGGCGCATGGGGCGCCTCCTAGCAGATCGAAGCGGGGATCGGTAACGCATCCATCGCATCCGTCGATGTCACGGCTGCAAACTGTGTACGCAAACGTCTTGCATCGGCTGATACGGCGCGCCACAGAAGCTCCTTCTCGCGCTCCCGATCGCGACCCGCAGCGCGACGGGGCCGGTCGGAATCCCACACGAAGGCAGGTGCGGCGATCTTTGGTATCCAAGGCGCGGGCGCTGGTATCCAAAGCCGAGCCGGGCGACGCCGTCGCGGCTCGATCGGGCTCGGCGCGGACGCTGCGGATCGCGAGTTGGCGATGCGAATCGGGATGATCCCTTGACCAGACGACGATTCACGGACATCGACATGGCCAAAGGGCTCGCGATCTTCCTGGTGGTACTCGGCCATCTGGTGGCCCGCGAGCCACCCGCGGGCAACGCGTGGTACGTCGAGCTGAAACAGCTCCTCTACAAGTTCCACATGCCGTTCTTCATGTTCCTCTCGGGATCGGTATTCCAGGCGACCTACGCGCCCCTCGCTGGCTTCGCCGCCTACCGGCGGTATCTGGCGAAGAAAGCGGCGCGACTGATCCCGGGATTCCTGCTGTTCTCGTTGATCATCTGGTGTGGCAAAACGGTGGGGGCTCTCTTTCTGCGCGTCGACAATGTGCCGTCGGACGCGATCGACGCGCTGCTGCGAATCGTCGCGAAGCCTTCCACCAGCGTGGCCGGCTCGCTCTGGTACGTCTACGTCCTCTTCGAGTTCCAGATGGTCTTCCCGCTCGTGTTGGCGCTATTCCGCCGCAGCCTGCTTGCGGTGCTGGCGCTCGCGATCGCGCTTCACGTGGTGTCCATCGCGTTCCCGATGACCCAGCTGTTTGCGATCGACCGGTTCTGTGAGTACGCACTCTTCTTCTCGTTGGGGTTCGTCTTCATCGCGCACTACGAGAGCGTCGTTGCATTCGTGCTCGATCGCGTGCTGCTCTTCTACGGACTGTTCGCGCTCTCCTTCCTGTCGATCTTGCTCTGGCCGGGCGACGGCTCGAAGACGATCATCGGGCTCTGCTCGCTGCCGGCTCTGTACGCATTCGTCACGTCGTTCCGCAGCGATCGCGACCGGGCAGCGCTCTTCACGCTCGGCGAGTACACCTTCTCGATCTACCTGATGAACACGCTGTTCATCGGGATCACGAAGGGCGTGCTGCTGAAGCTCGTTCCCTGGGATCACGCGAACTTCCTGCTGTTCTTTCCCGCACTCCTCACGGCGGGCGTGGTGGGTCCGGTCGCATTGCATCGCTACGCGTTGGCGCGCGTCCCGTATCTGGGAACGATCACCAAATAGCGTCGGCTAGCGCGCGCCTGCGCCGCGCGCTGGGGCCGGGTCGGCGAGCAACGCGCGCACCGCGTCGGCGACGATGCGGTTGCCGAGCGGCGTCAGGTGACCGTCGAGGGGCAGGTAGTTGGGCCCCGCGTCGCTCTTCGCCAGCACGTCGGTGACGTCCACGAACGGAATTCCCGCGGCCGAGAGGATCGCTGCCGCCTTCCGGTTCGGCAGGACCGGATCCCAGTCCGAACGCGAGGCGAGACCGCGCGCGCTCGCGTCGACGGTTTCGCGCGTGGGGATCACCAGCGCGCGCAGATCGATGTGGCGCCCCGCGGCCGTCGCCGCGATCGCTTCGATGGCTTCCTGAAACGCGGGCACTGCGGCCGCGAGCGGCGGCTCTGCCCACGCGCTCTGCCGCGCGAGCTGCTGCATCGTGCCGTAGCGATCGTCGATTGCCGACGGGGCCAGCGCGTGGAGCGCTTTCGACACCAGTCGATACAGGTGAGAGTGACGCTTCGCGAACGAACGCGGTCCGCCCGGGTCGCCGAGGATGCCGTTGCGGACCGACACGTCGCGACTCCAGACGCAATCGTGGAAGTCGTTGCCCAGCTAGATCGCCAGCAGGATCCGATCGGGCACGCGTCCCTCGGAGAGCTGGAAGTCGAGCATCTGGCGGTACTGCAGCGGACCCCACCCCGGCAGCGCTGCGTTCGCGACACGCAGCGAGCCCTCGGCGGCGAGCAGGCCGCCGAAGTTCTCCTCGAACTCGACGCCGTGACAGAACGCGAACGAGTCGCCGAGCAGCAGCGGCGCACCGGGAGCGACCGGTGGCGGCGTCGCACCGACCGCGTTCCGCATCCCTCTTCCATCTCGAACGGTCTCGTGGGACGACCGTTCCTGCGTCCGAGCGCACGCCCCCTTCCTCGGTCGATTCGACGGCGGAAGGGGACGCGCGACTGGGACGGCACGGGCTCAGACTTGAAGCGACACCGCTCGGCTCTTGCGGCCCGCATGGGCGAGGCCGAGCAGACCTGCCGTCAGGAGCAACGCGGTGGAAGGCTCGGGGATCACGCCGCCCACGGTCTCCGATGTCGAACCGGCGACGAACGATGTGCCCTGGAGGTGCGCAGCGAAGTTCACGACGATGCCGCTCGACGTGGACGAGGTCTGCGCCAGCGACGCCAGCGTGAGCGGCTGGTTCGCAGCGATCCGGAAGCTCGCGGTCTTGAGGACCCCGTTGCCCGGTCCACCGGCGCCGTTGCCGAAGCTGACGCCATACTCGAACGACGAGCCCGCGCCGCCGGCAACGGACGGATTCGAGGAGAGCGCGTAGGCCGTGGTCGGGGCGTTGGTATTGGAGATCTGAACGCCCGTCGGGGATCCGACGAGATTGAAGTAGAACTCGTGGAGGTCCGCGCCGGCTCCGAGATCGGTACCCGCGAGGCTCAACACGAAGTCGAGAGCGCCCGCGTTCGCAGTCACGGTCAACGAGAGATGGTTGCCGACCGTGCCGGCATCGAATTCGGTGTTGAGCTGGATCGATAGGGCACTCGCCGGAGCGGCGGCGATCAGTGCGGCTGCTAGCGAAAGAGCAACGGCGCGGACAAGACTGGTCATCAGGAACCTCCTCCAAGGTGGTCCCCTTCCCATGTCTCTGCGAGTGATAGAGCAAACCGCGTGCCGGCTCGGCCGAACCCAATCGCGTCTGGCGGGCCTTGAGAGCTCGCTTCATCGCCCGTATCCGGGCTTGGCGGTGAATCGCTGCAATCGGCGGGAAGAATTTTTCCCTGATTGTCCCAAGCGACGGATCAAGGTAAGGCCCGGCGAACTCACGATCTAGCGGGCTTGACGACTCCGGGCTGGCCCGGATCGGCGCGAAAATCAAGCTGCCGCTGCGACACTCACTGGTTGATCTCGCGGTCGATCTCTTCGGCGTTGTCTTCGTCCTCCGCCGCGTTCGCGCCGCCCTCCGTCGCAAGTTCTGCGTCGCGCCGTTCGACTGCGCCCGCGGTCATGTCTTGCTTGCGCTCCATGGCGCGCAACTCGGACTCGGAATAGGTCTTCGTACAGGCAGGGATCGCGAGTCCCGCGAGGCCCATCGAGACCAACCACACGAGCAGCGACTTGTTCATCGATCCTCCCCCCCATGCGACGCGCGGGCGCGCGACCGTCTCGTTGGCGCGCGAAAGTAGCGCTGCCCGCGACGCGTCTACCGGGCCCGAAGATCCGGATTCGAGTGCGGCGCCACGGGCGCCAGGTCCCGCAGCAGCGGCGCGAGCGCGTCGGCGAGCTGCCGCGCCGCGACCGCGTTGCCGCGCTCGTTCCAGTGGCTGTTGCGCGGCGCGTACGTCGATGCTTCGGCTTCCGCGACACCGAGCGCTGGCAGCAGGTCGATCACCGGGATTCCCTTCGGCTCGAAGTAGGCCCGCGTGTCACGCGCTGGGCCCTCGAGATCGAGATCCGCTTCTGCGAGCTGCACGCGGGCCAGCACGCGCGCGCGCAGCGGCGGGCTCACTTGAAACTCGCTCGGCAGCACCGCGATCGCGACCGGCGTGGGACGCGCGCGCAGCGCGATCTCGTCGGCCAGGCCGAGCGTTTCGCGCAGCCCGCGCTGCGACTTCGCGGGTCGCTCGCGGCGCAGCAGCGGGACGTAGGCCTCGGCGATGCGCAGGTAGCCATCCTCGGTGAAGGCGGGCGCCGAAGCGCCCGATGTGGGCGCGCCCGCTGGTGGCGCCGTCGTCGTGCGGAACTCGCGTTCGGCCGCGTAACGAGCCAGTCGCGCCGCGAAGCCGACGACGCGCCAGTTGCGCGCATCGAGCATCGAGGTGCTGGCGGCCGGCTGGAAGTCGTTGCCGGTGTACAGACAGAGCAGGATCAGATCGGGGTGGAGGGCGAGACCGTCGTCGAGCAGGATCTGCAGATACTCCTGCGGCTGCATGCTCGGGAGTCCGAGGTTCGCGACCTCGACCGGACGACCGAGCCGCTGCGACAACGCGCTCTCCAGCAGCGTCAAGAAGTTGCGTTCGTAGCCGACCACGCCGAACGCGAAGCTGTCGCCGAGCGCGACGATACGGATCGCGTCGCCTGGATCCAGACTCCAATCGGTGTCGTTGTACGAGCGCGCGTTGACGCCGTCCGCGCCGTAGAAGGCGCGCAGCTGCCGTCGCTCCGTTTCGATCCGTGACTGCGATCCCGCGCTCGGCGAGGCGAGCAGCGGATGGTTCGAGACGCGCGAAGCAGCGCCGAGGGTCGCCTCACCGACGAGCAGCACCAGGCTGAGGTTCCAGAGCAACGCATCGACGACGCGCAGCACGCGACTGCGGGCATGGCATGCGGCGAGTGCACGCCGCGCGCGCGGCCACAGCGAGGCGACGACGCACGCGGCGACGCCGATCGCGATGCCGGTTGCGGCATGGGAGCGCCGCCCCAGACCCAGCCCCACGCCGATCGGCGGCAGGATGCACGCGTACAGCAGCACTCGAATCCACATCCCGCGGCGACCCTAGCACTGGGTCTCGTCGCCCCGTTGCGCGCGGCCCCGGTCCGAGGGATCGTCGCGGAATCGCATGACCAGCCAGATTCCGACTGAGATCGTTCCCAGCCCGCGCCTCGCGGACCGCACGCCGCGGCAGATCGAGCGCGAATTCCGCGAACTGCTCGACGGGGGCGTCGCGCTCCGTCCCACCGGCAAGACGAAACAGCGTCCGGGTCGCCTGCTCACGCTCGGCTATGCCCCGACGCACGCGATCGAACTCTTCGACACCACCTACTTCCTGACCGACGTCCGGCAGAACTTCTATGTGCGCTTCTTCGTCGCGTACATCGTCCAGCCGGATGCCCGCGGCGTCGTGCGTGCCGCGCATCCGCGGCTCTTCTACAAGGATGCCGCGCTGAACTGGCGCTCGGCCTCGCACATCGGCCGCCAGAGCGGCGACTTCTGGATCGGCAAGGGCGACGTCGAGACGGTCCTGCATGACGGTGAGGAGTACGAGTTCTCGCGCGAGTCGACCACCGATCTTCCGATCGAGCTGCAGCCCGCGCTCGAAGCGCTCTGCCGGAAGGCGAAGGCGATCCCGACCGACGACGTCGCGGCGGAGTTGATCCTGCGCACCGCGCCGGAGGGACGCATCGAGCCGTATCGCGATTTCACCGAGCCGCGTCGCCGCGCGCAGGCCAACCCGCGCAATCGCGTGAACGGCGGGCGCAGCGTCGCCTGGTTTTCGCGCAAGAACGATCCGACTTCGTTGCGCTTCGCGCGGGGCTACGAACCCGATCTGGATCGTGGGATCCTCGAGACCAGCGAGATCAGCAGCAGCCTCTACGGTGGCCGGATTCGCTGTTTTCGGATCCTCTCGACCAACCGGCGCATCCAGTACCTGTTCATGGGCGCGCCGCGACACGTCTGGATCATCCCGCCGCAAGCGCTCACGACGGAACTCTCGAGCTACGGCGTGCGCACCGTCGACGTTCGCGCCGACGACGATCTGTTCGTGCCGGGCTACGAGTACCACTTCGTCGATCCCAACCACGATCCGCCGGAGCTCTACAGCCAGATACCGGAAGGCTGGGCGGGCGCCACGAGCGAACTCGACGATGCGCGCGCAGACGCGTCTCCGTGGCTCGACCGGATCCCGATCATCGAGGCGTTCCGAACGCGGGTTCTGCACGCGCCGAAACCCGGGCGCAAGCCGGCTCAGCGTTCGCGGGGAGCGGCGTCCACATAGATCGGCGACGACCACGCGCGCTCCTGCGCGGGCGCAAGGCAGTCGTCGCCGGGCGTTCCGCGCCAGCCCGCGTAACAGGGATCGACGCGAAGCGCATTGCCATTCGCATCGAACGCCGTGCGCAGATTCGCCGCGTTGATCGCAGGTGTGGGTTGCTGCAGCGCGCGCACGTAGTAGGCGGTGTCGCGCCCGGAAGAGACGAAGTCGGGGTCCTCGAAGTCGATCGTGCAGCCGGCGGGATCGGGCGCGCAAGCGAAACGCCGCCACGGATCTTCGATCAACGGGCCGACGTTCTCGCCGGGTGTTTGCTGTGCGCGCACGCGGACCACTTCGATCGCGGCAATCGCAATGCGCTCGTCGGACGGGAAGAAGCACTCGCCGCCGCACAGCCGCTCGAGCCGCGCGGGCGATAGCGCGCGCTGGCTCTCCGCCGGACAGCCGGGTCGCTGCACGAACGAACCGGCCGCGCGCACCGTGAACTGCGGCGCCGCATCCATCGCAACCGCGCTGCCCATCGGCGCGAGGGCACCGGGCGCGTTTGCAAGGTCGAACCACAACAGGATACGCGGGCCACTGGTGCCGTAGACCTCGCGGCGCTGGAGTGCGTCCCAGATCGCCTCGCGATTGCGTCCGCGCGCGTGTACCGCGACGAGGCCACCGGGGTAGAAAAAACTCGCTCCGCGTTCGACGTCGAGGAGCTCGCCGAAGCTGCGCTCGGTCGCGGGCGGTGCGGGCTGGGCGCGCTGCGGGTCGATCTCGGTCGTCCCCGCAAGGCGCTTTGCGAGCGCTTCGACGGATGCCGACGCGAAGCCGCGCGCATCGGTGTTGGTCGTGCGATGGCTCTGCTTGTAGCCGGTACCCGCGCGCGCTGCGTGGTCGTCGGAGGATGCGACGAAGCCGAAGCGGAAGCGCTCGGGATCCCCTTCGCGGGACGTGAAGTTGCGCAGCGCGAGGCCGTACTGGGCAGACTGGGCGGCGCGTTCGCGCTCCGCGGGCTTGAAGCAATCGCGACACTGATCGCAGTCGAGCCATTCCTCGGGCGACGCGCCGGGCAGCACGCGCTCGGGATGGGTGCCGGCCTCCTGCGCGAGCCGGCGCGCTTCCACGACCCGCGACTCGCATTCGGCCACGGGCAGATCGCCGCAGCGTGCGCGGACCAATTCCCCGGCTTGCCAGCAGCAGGGCAGGAACCCGGGCGTGGGGGCGGGGCAGACCGGCAAGCCGCTCGCATCGCTGCGCGGCGCCGCGACGTCGCGGTACTCCTCGCTGTTGCCGTGACCCGAGAACACCTCGAGCAGACGCTCGAGTTCGGGATCGTGATTGCCATTCGCGAGCGACGCGTCGAGCCGTGCCGCTGGCGAAGCATGCGCGCCCCAGGCGAGCCCATGCGGAATCACCAGCGCTGGGAAGCCCCAATTGCGGAGTTTCGCGAACAGCGCCGCCGGCGTCGCCGCATTCTCGCGACAGCGGTCCGGGAGCGCGCGCACATCGGTGTCGGAATCGCAGTCGGGGAGCGCGCCGATCTGCGCGATCAGCCAGGGTAGTTCCGCGTAGGCGCCGAGGCCGAGCGGACGCAGCTTCGCGATGGCGTCGAGCGCGGCGCCGCCGCGCGCGCGGGCAGCCGTTCCCTGCGGCAGCGCGGTGATCGGTCGCCGCGGTACTTCGTCGTCTCGCTGGCCGAGCAGGATCACGTTGCGGTGTCCGAAATGGGTCTCCGGCGTCGCACCCTGCTGCGTCCACTCCCAGCCGGCGAACGCGACGAGATCGGGATCGGCCGGATCGCCCGCGCGCGCATTGCAGGCACGCACGCTCTCGAGGCTCTCGCGCCAGCGCTCCGGGGTGAGCGCTTCGGCGTGGTCATTCAGCGAGAAGAAGTCGAGCTGCGAGCAGTGTCGAGCGAAGTCGCACGCATCGGCTGGCGGATGTGCGCCCGTGCCGCCAAAGACGGGGAGCGAGTAGAGGAACGCGTCGATCGAGTAGGTGGTGTGGACGTGCAGATCGCCGAATAGGATCGACGCGGCGGTTTCGCCGGCCGGCGCCCGTGCTGCGCGTGTCGCCCCTTCGATGACGCCGGGGCCGCGCTCCGGTGCGGGCGCGAATACGACGATCGCAACCAGCAGCACCAGCGCGATGAGC
>JANLTC010000331.1:0-3398 GCA_031362725.1 Deltaproteobacteria bacterium
TCCAGCAACTCACTCCGCTCGCGGCAGTCAGGAACGAAGCGATGAACGGCGTGACGGCTGTTTGAGCAAGCGTCGCCGGGGTTCCCCATTCCCATTCGCTCCCCGTTCCGGAGGAGACGTAGCTGCCGTTGCCCGCCTCGAAGTCTTCGTTGTAGAGGACAGAACCGGTCAGGGCGGGTTCCTCTTCGACCACCAGGCTCCAGCTGTTCAGAGTCCCCACGTTGGCCGCCAAGTCGTCGCGGATGTCGAGAGTCCAAATGCCCAGGGTGTTCTCACCCTTGAACCAGTGCAGGCGATACGAAGCTTCGGTTTGCCAATTGACCCCGTTCCAAATGGTGAACACACCGAACGGCAGGGCGTCCTCAGCGTTCATGCTGACGACTTGCGGACCGGTCTGTGCTGGGGCGGTGGCGAGGGTGACGTCCGTGAACAGGCCGTTGTCGTTCACCGACGGAGAGCGCAGGTGCACATCGAGGTCAGGGTAGAGGGTGTGCGAGATATCGACGACGACCCTTAGGTTGCGAATGATCTTGCTGTCGGGAATGGTGATCGTCGAGGAGGTCAGCGCCAGATCGGGCAGCGGCGTCGCAACCGCATTCGTGTACGTCGTAATGATCCCCGCAGGAGGCGGGACTCTCACGAGGCTGAAGTTGTAGGTCTGGGTCGGGCCACCCGTGGCCGTCGCAGAATCGACATAGACCTGATACACCCCGGTCGTCTGCACCGTGAGGCAGTGCGTGTCCGAGTCGATCGTATCGAAGGTCCCGGTGTCGTTGATCAGGAGGAAGTTCGGCGGTGTTCCGAAGATTCCGAGTGCGAGCCGGCCATCGAACGTCGTGACGTTGCGCTCCGGATCCCAGTCCAGACTCAGATACAGCGTGTCGCCCGCGGTGGCGGCGAACGTGAACGTGTCGTTGTCCGCCACGGGGTCGATCGTGCCGCTGACGTATCCCGAAGCCGGCAGGGGCTGCGGCGTGCCGTTGTTGTTCACTTCCGTTTCCGCGACCAGCGTCGCGGGGTCCTGCACCGCGAAATAGAGGCTGTACACCGTCATCGGCGAGGTCAGGGAGAAGTTGGTCACCCGCAGATAGTAGGTGCCGCCCGCGGCGAGCAACGTTCCGGCGATACCCGAGGAGTTACCCCCCAAGGACCCGTCCTGGTCGTCGAGTTCCAGGACGGTCGTGCCATCGGGGGCGATGACCGCCAGGACCGAGTCCGTGCCGCTGATGGTTTGGGTGTTGATAATCGCGGCGTGGATCTTGGAACCCGCAGCTGCCGTGAACTTGTAGAAGTCCGTGTCAGCGCCTTGGGATCCAACGACACCGTTGAACAGGCTGCCCTTGATCCTGCCCGCCGATCCCGAGAGCGTGTCGGCGGTTGCGGTTGTGTTGTTCGGCTCGCTCTCGCGACCTTGATCCGTTCCGACGGCTTGAGCTGTCGCGGTGGCTGACAGAGCGATGGCTGCGAGCAGCGAGAAAGCGGACCGTGGATGCCTCAGAGCCTGGATCGACCACGGTGCTGAGTTCGGTGAATCGTTGAGTCTCATGTGGGTGTGGTGGTTCGGATTGCTTGAGTTGGAAGGGGAGTGGATGGGTGTGAAAGCGAGCTTCGAATGGATGGATCCAGGAAGCCGGTACGTCGCGACGCGGCTCCAGCGCTCGGGAGGAAGCGAGGTCGAGGTGCGAGCACCGGCGCGCGAACTGCCATGCGAGCTCGGTAGAGAATGCGCGCGAGTCCTGCCCGGCGTTGACTGAAACCCCGAAGGGGCCAGCGGGACGGACGGAAGCCCGTGAACGGACCAGTCGAGCCGAGAGTCCGATAGAGGCCGAGAGCGATCAATTTGAGTGCTCCGGGGGGGGCAAGGATCCGGATCGCCAACGAACCGTGTGACGCAACCGGTGATCCCGTCACAGCCGGTGGGAGCCGACGGCGCACCCGAAGTTGCTGGCGCCGCGACGTCTTTAGTTGTGCTCCCGGAGCCCGATTTCCGCAATGAGTAATGTAGTGTACTGGAGAAGATTCGTCTGAGGCGCATCCGCGACAACACCCCTCAGCTAGGGGGTATGATCAGGGCCAAGTAGGGGCGCTGCCTCTCCTTCTCAGAGGAAGCTGAGCCTGCCCCCATGAAGACCGGACTGGTCCCCTCGATCGCCGCCGCCGCTCTCTTGCTGGGTTCGCTCCTCTGGTGGAAGGGCCGGCCGTCCGAAGCCCCCACGCCGCGCCCGCACTCTCAGGTGGAGCCTGCCACTTCCCGATCTTCTGTCGATCTGTCCGAGGACGACGCAGGCCCACAAGTGATGACTCGATCGGAGCCGGCTCGCGCCGCGATCGCCTCGCCGGTGCGCGAGGGCGAACTGGATGCTCCGGGTGGCGCAACGCCCGGCGCCGCCATTGCTCCGATCCACCAGGAGCGAGACGAAACGAAATCGGATGACGAGCTGGGGAGCCTGGTCTTCGAGCGGAAGTACGCATGGATGACCGCCGAGGATCGACGAGAGGCTCTGGAATCCCTCCGTGTGCTTCTGGATGCCAGCGCGAGAAGTGGACTCGGCAAGGGACCGGCCCTGCCCGAGGAACGGAGTCTCGAAATCAAGCGCGAGATCGAGTGGCTCACGGTTCACGAAGCTCCGTGATGGGCACCGCTTCCTCCCGCGGAGAAGTGATGGCCACCCAGCGTCGGCCATCCCGTGTCGCGACGAGCCAGACGTGTTGACAGTTTGCCCGGGCTGATCAGTTGCAAGCGACGCGGCTGCGCTCGGCTGGCGTGAAGCGAGCCACGCGCGGGGCTCGAGCGCCACCAGGTTGTCGCCGGCCGCGACCGGCGCGCGCTTGAGGACGTCGCGCAAGCTCGACGTAGCGGTTCGACGCCGCCCACTGTTGTTGCGCGCCCGCTCGCACCGCCGATCAGGCTCTGGATCTTCGCGCTGGATCCAGCGCGCGCGCAAGCGCGCGTGCAAGCGCGCGTGCAGTCCGACGAGTGCGGCGCGGCGGTCGTGTTCACGGGTTGGACGCGCTCGACCAATCGGGGGGAGCGTGCGCTCCGCCTCGAGTACGAAGCGTTCGACGCGATGGCGGGACCGGAGATGGCGCGCATCTTCGCGCGTTGCCGCGACCTGGTCGCGATCTCGGCGCATGACAACGCGGACCGCCGGCTGCGCACGCTGTGCCAGCATCGCGTCGGCGTCATTGAAGTCGCTCAGCCCTCGGTCGCAAGGCGCTTGGTGCGATCGTGGACCGCGCCATGAGTGGCGCGCGCTACGCGAGCGAGGGAAGTTCGACGCGGAGGACGCGGATGCGAGTCGCGGGGTCGGTTAAATGAGATGGCGCCGCGCTGATCGGCGCGGCGCCATCCATCAAGAATCTCTAGGACTCAACCGATCACGGTTGCCACTTCACGG
>JANLTC010000345.1:0-17162 GCA_031362725.1 Deltaproteobacteria bacterium
CGGAACGAACTACGAGTCCGCCGCGATCGCGCAGGTCGCGACCGCGCTGGTCGCTGCGGAGCTGCCCGCTCGCGTCGTCGTCGATTGTTCGCACGCCAACAGCAGCAAGAGTCCCGCCAAGCAGGGCGATGTGGGGCGAGCCGTGGCGGCGCAGATCGCCGCTGGCGCTCAGACCATCGTTGGCGTCATGCTCGAGAGCTTCATCGTAGAGGGCCGACAAGACGTCCGTCCTGGGACTCCCCTCGTGTACGGGCAGAGCATCACCGACGCCTGCATGAGCTGGGAGCGCACGGCGCCGCTCCTCGACGACCTCGCCACGGCGACGCGCGAACGACGGGGACGGTCCTCGAAGTGACCTGCGCGAGACCTGCGCCCCTTTCTCCTCCAGGATGGGCGTGCTAAACCGGCGGCCCATTTGCGAACCACCTCGGTTCCCGCTGGGTGCGCTCAGACCCGCTGAGCGTTCCAACAAGGCCGGGAGCCCGGGCCCTGAGTGGCCTGTCCGTGAGGAGGACCCCCATGCGGGAATTCGATACGACGTTCATCGTCCAGCCCGAGATTTCGGAGGAAGGCCGTGAGGCCCTGATCCTGAAGCTTCGCGGCGTCCTCGAGCGCACCGGTGCGGTACCGCTCGAAGTCGAGGACATGGGCAAGAAGAAACTGGCCTTCGAGATCAAGAAGTTCCAGAAGGGCCACTACCTTTCGCTCTTCTTCCTCGACAAGGGTCAGGCGGTCGCCGAGCTCGAGCGCGCGATGAAGCTCGACGAATCGGTCCTGCGCTGGCTGACCGTGCGCCGCGAGGACGCGATCACCGACATCGAGGCGCGCAAGGCTCGCTCGATCGATCTCGAGAGAATCCGCAAGGAGAAGGCCGCCGAGCGCGCGGTGCGCGAAGCCGAAGAGCGTTCGCAGCGCGAAGCGGCCCGCCTTGCTGGCGAGTCGGTCGAAGAATCCTCTTCCGATGATGACGACGACGAGGACGACTACCAGCGCCCCCTTCTCGACGACGCGGATGATGACGACGACGACAAGTCGTCCGGTCGGGATTAGCCGGCCATGCGAAGCATCCAGGTGATTCTCAGCGAGGACGTCCAGTCGCTCGGCCAGGCCGGCGAACTCGTCAACGTGAAGCCTGGCTTCGCGTTCAATTTCTTGATCCCGCAGGGGAAGGCGATCGCGGCCACCGAGGCGAGCAAGCGCGAGCTGGAACATCAGCGGCGCGTGATCAGCGAGAAAGTGCGTCGCGAGCTCGAGGTGCTCGAGGGCGAGCGCAAGAAGATCGACGGCGTCGTCGTCGAGATCACCGCGCAGGCCGGCGAAGAGGGCAAGCTCTTTGGCTCGGTCACCACGCTGCAGATCGCGGAGAAGCTTGCAGAACAAGGGATCGCCGTGGATCGCCGTCGCATCGATCTCCCCGAGGCGATCAAGACGCTCGGCGAGCATGCGGTCGTCGTGAAGCTGCACCGCCAGCTGACCGCCACCATCAAAGTCAAAGTCGTCGTCGCGAGCTGAGTCCTTTCTCGCTCTGTCTCTGATATCTTGGGTTCGTACCCAGACATCGAGAACGAACATCGAGAGGGCCGGACTGTGGCGCGCAACCCGTCGCGGTCGCGAGGCGAGAGCGTGGCGAATTCCTCGCATCTCAGTGGTCGCGTTCCGCCGCACGATCTCGAAGCCGAGAAGGCCGTCCTGTCGGCGCTGCTGCTCGACAACGCCGCGATCCATGCCGTCTACATCGAGCTGAAGCCGGAAGACCTCTACCACCCGGTTCACCGCCAGCTCTACGCCGCGATGCTCGCGCTCACGCAAGAGAACCAGCCGGTCGATCTGCACACGCTCTCGGATTGGCTGACGATCCAGAAGCAGCTCGACGCGATCGGCGGCACGGTGTTCCTCGCCGAGATCGCCGACTACGAAGCGACGTCGGCGAACGTGCTCCACCACGCGCGCATCATCCGCGACAAGTCGATCAAGCGCCGGCTGATCGCCACCGCCACCGAGATCGTCGAACTCGGCTTCGACGAGGGCGACCGCGCCGATCGGCTGCTCGACCAGGCCGAGTCACGCATCTTCGAGATCTCGAGCCAGAACGCGCGCGCCACGTTCCGCCCGCTGCACGCCGAGATGCAGCGCACCTTCGACTACGTCGACGCGATCATGGGTCGTGGCGGTGAACTCACCGGCGTTCCCACCGGCTACAAGCAACTCGACGACATGACCGGTGGCCTGCAGCCCGGCGAACTGATCATCCTGGCCGCGCGGCCCAGCATGGGAAAGACCGCGCTCGCGATGAACATCGCGCGCAATTCGGCGATCCTGCACCAGAAGAAGGTGGCGGTGTTCTCGCTCGAAATGACGTCGCAGGCACTGGTGATCCGCATGCTCTCCTCGGAAGCCGAGGTCGATCAATCGAAGTTCCGGACCGGCTACATCACGAGCCACGAATACCGGAAACTCCAGGAAGCCGCGGGCCGCCTGTCGCACGCGGACATCTGGATCGATGACTCGGGCTCCGTCACCGTCCTCGAAATGCGCGCGAAGTGTCGCCGGATGAAGGCCGAACGCGGTCTCGACCTGGTGGTGATCGACTACCTCCAACTCGCTCACGCCGATCTGCGTACCGAGCGTCGCGAGCAGGAGATCTCCGAGATCAGCCGCGGCCTGAAGGCGCTCGCCAAGGAACTCTCGATTCCGGTGCTCGCGCTGTCGCAGCTGAACCGCGGCCCCGAGAGTCGCCCGGGCAAGGACAAGCGTCCGATGCTCGCCGACCTGCGCGAGTCCGGCGCGATCGAACAGGACGCCGACGTGATCTCGTTCATCTACCGCGAGGAGGTCTACAACCGCGACGACGAGAGCATGCGCGGTGTCGCGGAACTGATCATCTCGAAGCAGCGCAACGGGCCGACCGGTACGATCAAGCTGGGCTTCCAGTCGCGCTTCACGAAGTTCCACGATGTCAGCGCCGACGACAGCGGCGTAGGGCCGCCGATCGGCGGCGCGGGTTTCGTTCCGCCGGACGACGAGTTCGGCGGCGGATCCGACGTCTTCTAGTGTCTGATGAATCTCGCCGCTCGCCTTTGGCTCGCCATGCGGGAATCGAGTTGCGCAAGCCGCGCGCGCTGCCCCGCGGCGGGACGATCGCAGTCGCTGCGCCTGCCAGCGCGGTGGATCTCGAGCTGGTCGACGCCGCAGAGAAGCGCTGGCGCGAGTCGGGCTTCACGGTGGTGCGCCGCGACGATCTCGGCGCGCGCGACCGCTATCTCGCTGGCAGCGATGAGCGCCGCGCGACCGAGCTCACTGAACTCTGGGCCGACCCGCGCATCGACGCGATCCTCTGCGCGCGCGGCGGCTACGGCTGCCACCGCATCATGGACCGCCTCGATCCGGCGGCGGCGCGCGCGGCCGCGAAGCCGCTCGTCGGCTACAGCGACATCACGACGCTGTTGCTCTGGCAGTATCGCTGTGCCGGGCTCGTCGGCGTGCACGGTCCGATGTTCGAGCGCGGCGGCGACATCACCGACGACGAATTCGGCGCGATCGTGGAGATGCTCACCGGCACCCAACGGCTGCCGGTCCTGCGCGCCGGAACGGATGGCTTCGGCGCGGCGGTCGAGGGACCGCTCGTCGGTGGCTCGCTCACGCTCCTCGCTGCGTCGCTCGGAACGCCGTGGGCAATCGATGCGCGCGGCGCGATCCTGATGCTCGAGGATGTCGGTGAGCGTCCCTATCGGATCGATCGTCTGCTCCAGCAGCTTCGCTGCGCGGGCGTGCTCGAGGGCGTGGTCGGCGTGGGCCTCGGTCACTTCGATCGCTGTGACGAACCCGATGGTGGGATCACCTCCGCGCAGATCCTGCGCGAGTGGCTCGACGCCGCGGGCGTCCCGTGGGTTTCCGGATTGCCGTTCGGTCACGGCGCGCCGAATCTCGTCTGGCCGATGGGCGTGCGCGCGCGCCTCGACGGCGCCTGCGCCACGCTGCACATTCTCGAACGGGGGGTCGCTGAGTCCCGATGAAGCACGCGCTGATCCGTCGCAAGCTCGCACGCGTCGACAAGGCCCTCGATCTCGCCATCACGAAATCGCAGGTGCCCGGCGTCGTCGTGCTGGCGCGCATGCCGCGCGAGGGCGAGCGGCTGGAACATGAGTCGGTGCGCGGCAACGCCGTGCTGCGTCCCGAGCGCATCGCGATGGCGCGCGACACGATCTTCGATCTCGCTTCGCTCACCAAACCGATCGTCACCGCCACCTCGCTGATGCTGCTCGCAGCCGAAGGGCGCGTCGACCTCGACGATCCCGTGGCGAAGGTGCTGCCGCCGTTCGGCGAGCGCGGCAAGGAAGCCGTCACGATCCGCAGCCTGCTCACGCACACGTCGGGTTTGAAGCCGTGGCGGCCGTTTCACGAAGCGCTGCTCGAACGCGAGCGCAAGAAGGGCGAGCGGCTGCTCGGCACGCCCGCCGCGAAGGAAGCCGTACTCGAACGCATCTACCGCGGAGCGCTCGTGCACGAGCCCGGTGAAGCAGCCGTCTACGGCGATCTCGATTTCATCCTGCTCGGCGCGATCGTCGAGGCCGTTTCGGGGCTTTCGCTCGATGATTTCGCCGCGTCGCGGATCTTCGCGCCGCTCGGCATGAACGATACGCGCTTCGTGCGGCTCGGCGACGGAGCTCCGGAGTTGCCCGACACGTTGCGACGTCGCTTCGCCGCTACCGAAAACTGCCCGTGGCGCGGTCGCGTTCTCTGGGGCGAGGTGCACGACCCGAACGCCTGGGCGATGGGCGGCGTCGCCGGCCACGCGGGCCTGTTCTCGACGGCCGACGACGTGATGTGCTTCGCGCAGGCGGTGATCGACACCTGGCACGGGCGCACCGAACTGTTCCCGCGCGAGTGGCTGGTGCGTTTTCTCACGAAGAACGATGCGCCCGCGAACACCACGTGGGCGCTCGGCTGGGACACGCCGACACCAGGCGCCTCTTCGGCCGGCCAGCACTTCTCACCGACTTCGGTCGGCCACCTCGGTTTCACGGGTACCTCGCTGTGGATCGACCTCGAACGCGAGGCCGCCGTGGTGATGCTGACCAACCGCGTGCACCTGGTCGCGAAGCGCAGCAAGTTCGAGCTGCGCGCCATCGTGCACGATCTCGTCATGGAGTCGTTCCTCGCCGAATGACGCTCGAGGGGAGTGACGCCGTGGGCCCTGTCATCGGGATCACCGTGAGCCTCGACGCTTCGGGTCGACTGCGACCGGACGCCGAGATCCTGTACGTGCGGCGCAGCTACGCGCAGGCAGTGCGCGCTGCCGGCGGTGTACCGCTGCTGGTTCCGCCCGACGCGGAACCAGCCGACGCGCTGCGCGTGTGCGATGGCTTCGTGATCTCGGGCGGCGGCGATTTGCCGGCGAGTTTCGATGCGGCGAGCGCTGCACGCGAAGGACACGAGAATGCGACGCGCGTCGCGTGGGATCGCCGGCTGCTCGATCTCGCGCACACGGCATCGCGCCCCGTGCTCGGCGTGTGCTACGGCATGCAGCTCGCGAACCTGCACTACGGCGGTACGCTGCTCCCGGACATCCGACAGCACGCTCCGGACGCGCTCGACCACGGCGGCGGCGGGCGCGCGAGCGAGCACGACATCGCGATCGCCGCGGGAACGCCGCTCTTCGAGGCGCTGGGCGCTGCGGCGCGGGTCTGCTCGCGGCATCACCAAGCCGTCGACCGCGTGGCGCCCGGCTTTCGCGCGATCGCATCCGCGCCGGACGGCGTCGTAGAGGCGATCGCGTCGGCTGCGTTCCTCGGCGTCGAGTGGCACCCCGAAGCGGACGCGACGGGACCCGGCGTCTACGGCTGGCTGATGCGTCGGATCGCGGAGCGCGCGTAGTGGCGCTGCCGGAGAAACTCGCGCACGTCCACCTGGTTGCAATCGGCGGCAGTGGTATGGGCGCGCTCGCCGGCTTGCTGCACGCACGCGGTGTGCGCGTCACCGGATCGGATCGCGCGCTCTATCCACCGATGAGCGACGCGCTCGCGCGCTGGGGCATTCCGGTCGCGATCGGCTTCGCGGCTTCGAATGTGTCGTCGCCACGCCCCGATCTGGTGGTGATCGGCAACGCGGTGCGCGACGACAACCCCGAAGCGCTGGCGGTATTCGAAGCCGGCATTCCGGTTCGCTCGTTTCCCGACGCGCTCTACGAACTGGCGATGGCAGGTCGGCACTCGGTTGTCGTCTCGGGCACCCACGGCAAGACCACGACGACGAGCCTGCTCGGCGCGCTGCTGGTCGAGACCGGCCGCGACCCGTCGGTGCTGGTCGGTGGCGTCGCACTCGACTTCGACGGCCCGTTCCGCGAAGGCAAGGGTCCACACTTCGTCGTCGAGGGCGACGAGTACGACACCGCCTACTTCGACAAGACGCCGAAGTTCTGGCACTACCACCCGCAGACGCTGCTCGTCGGATCCGTCGAGTTCGACCACGCAGACATCTACCGCGACCTCGACCACGTGAAGGAAGCGTTCCGCACCTTGGTGCGTGCGATGCCGTCCCAAGGCTCGATCGTCGCCGCGCTCGACGACGAAAACGTCTGCGACGTTCTCGACGGCGCGCCCTGCAAAGTGCTCGGCTACGGCGTCGGTGTCGGCGAACACGGCATTCGCGCGGTCGATCTCGACGCCGGGCCGGCCGGCACCGCGTTCCGCGTGCTGCGCGATGAGAACGAGGTCGCACGCGCGGTCGTGCCGCTCTACGGCCGACACAACGTCGCCAACGCGCTCGGCGCGCTCGCCACCGCGGTGGCGCTCGGGGTTCCGGTGCAGCAAGCGGCGAGCGCGCTGGCGCGCTTCCGCGGCGTGCGCCGGCGCCAGGAGGTGCGCGGCGAAGCGCGCGGCGTCGTCGTGCTCGACGATTTCGCGCACCATCCGACGGCGGTGCGCGAGACGGTCGCCGCGATGCGCGTGCGCTACCCCGGCCGCCGCCTCGTTGCGGTTCTCGAACCGCGCTCGAACACGAGTCGGCGTGCGCTGTTCCAGCAGGACTTCGCCGACGCGCTCGCCGGCGCCGATCGCGTGGTGGTCTCGATCGTTCCGCCGGCGCCGCTCTACTCTGCGACCGGTGAGGTGACTGCGTATCTCGACGCCGAGCGCATCGCGACGGACCTGCGCGCGCGCGGAATCGAAGCGGCCGCGATCGAGAGCGTTCCCGCGATCGTCGAACACATCGCCACGAACGCGCAACCTGGCGACGTCGTGCTCGTGATGAGCAATGGCGACTTCGGCGGGCTCTGGACGAAGTTGCTGGAGCGGCTCGCTACGCGGGGCTAACCGAGCTGGCTCAGCACGAAGCCCGCGAGCAGCACCGCGAAGCCGCCGATTTCCGCGACGGCGAGCAGCACCATGCCCGTGGTGGTCGAGAAGTTGCGCTGCGCGAAGGCGTTGTCCGTCTCGTCGCGCCAGCCGAGTTGGATATAGGTCGCGATCGCGACCGCGAAGAAGACCAGCGGGAAGCTCACCGCGGCGACGTTCACCGCTTCAGTGAGCGGGCTCAGCTCGGCGAAGTGCACGAGGATCAAACACGCGAAGCTGTAGAGAAGCGCGGCGCGGTGCGCGGTGTCCACATAGTGCGGCGCCAGGTGATCGGGCGCACGCAGCATTGCGCGCCACTTCCAGACACCGAGCAGAAGCGCGGTCAAGAAGAAGACGCCGCAGGCGGTGGTCGCAACGAGCACGGATGTTTTCACGGGTTGGTCCTTTCGAGCTGGAGCCAGAGGATCGCATCGAACGGGAGCCGCTTGCCGGCCGCGCCTGGAAGCGCGGCGAGCGGCTCCAACGCGGCCGTCTTGCCGACGCTGCCAACCAGCACCTTCTCGACCGACGCACTGCGAACGCGCAGGCCGTGGCGCGAGAACACGAACGCCCAGGCTTCGACGAGTCGTTGCTCGTCGAGGATCCGTGCGACCGCGAAGTTGTCGCTCGCGGCGCGCGGCTTGCCGAGATCGGCGTCCCAGCGCGGCGAATGCAGCGCTGCCTCGGCGAGTCGTTGCGATAGCCACGGATGTTCGATGATGCGGCCGACGTCGATCGAGAGAGGTCCGTCGGGCGGCGCGTTTCGTGCGAACGCTTGCGCGAGCAGCTCGCCCAGTGCCTGGGTCGTGGTTTCGAGATCGGTCGGGTGCTCCAGCCGGAGCCGCCACGTCGCGCCGTCGTCCGACACTTCGAGCGCGACTCCGCCGGCGGCCGACTCGACCGTGAAATGAGTCTCGGCAGCTGCGGCGAGCGGCGCGAGCAACAGCCAGGCGATTGCGATGCGCGCAGCGTGTCCGGCTCCCTTCATTCTGGCCGCGAGCCCGAATCGAGTCGCAACAAGCCGGCTGCGGTCGGCGCGAATCCCGCCGCGCGGTAGAAGGTTTCGAGCGCCGGCTCGAAGTCGGCGTGCAGCCACGCGAGTCCCCGCTCGCGCGCCGCGGCTCTCGCTTCGCGCAGCAGCGCGGCGCCGATCCCGCAACGCTGATGCTCGCGATGGACGGTGGTGTCGAGCAGGAAGCCGTGCAAACCGCCATCCCAGGCGACGTTCACGAAGCCGACGAGCTGCGCGCCGTCGAACGCAGCGATGTACACGAGGCTTCGCTTCAGCACCGCGGCGAAGTCGCGTGGCGCGTGCGCGGGCCAGGCGGTCGCGAAGAGTGCGTTCAGCGCGTCACTCGCAAGCGATGGAGAGCGGCGATAGGCGATGACCCGGCGACTCACCCCGCCATGTTGACCTGGGGACGTTCGTTGCGTCAACGACGTAACGAACGTACCCCACTCGACCCAAGCGAAGTCTTGCCCCGGCGCAAAACGGGCTAGTCTGCGCGGTCGTGCGTGACTGGTCGTGCTGCGTCGTCGTCGTCGCCTTGCTGCTGGCCGTGCGCGTCGCGACGGCGGCGGAGCCGACCGTCATCTTGATCTCGCTCGACGGCACGCGACCTGCTGCGGTGCAGCAGCTGCCGGTGTTCCAGCGCATCCTCGTGGAAGGTGCCTGGGCCGATCGGCTGGTCCCGGCGTTCCCGTCCAACACCTTTCCAAACCATGTGACGTTCGTGACGGGTGTCTCGCCCGATCGCCACGGCATCGTCAACAACAGTTTCGACGACCCGGTGCGCGGGCACTACGACTACGACGCCGACCCGACCTGGCTGGAGGTCGAGCCGCTGTGGTCGCTCGCGGCGCGCGCCGGCGTGGTGTCGGCGGCGTACTGCTGGGTCGGCTCGGAAGGTGCGTGGCGGAGCGGGCTCGGTCCCCGCCACTGGAAACCGTTCGACTCGGCGATCGGCGAGATGGCCAAGGTCGAGCAGATCCTCGCGTGGCTCGACCTGCCGGACGCGCAAGAACGTCCGCGTCTCGTCACGAGCTGGTTTCACGGCGCGGACGGCGCGTCGCATCGCTTCGGTCCCGACTCGGAGATCGTCGCTGGCGTGTTGGCGAAACAGGACATGGCGCTCGCAGCGCTGCTCGACGGCCTTGCGAAGCGCGGACTCGCCGAGAGCACGACGCTGCTGGTGGTCTCCGATCACGGGATGACGGCGACGCGGCACACCGCGGACCTCGCCGGTGCGCTCGCGGGCGCGGGCGTCGACGCAAAGGTGATCGGTGGCGGCGGCTTTGCGCAGGTCGAAGTTCCTGGTGGCGCGGACCACGCGGCCCGCACCGCGCGCGTCGTCGAAACCGCGCGCGGGCTCGGACTCGAAGCCTGGCCGGCAGGACGGGGCCCAGCGGAGTATGCGATCACCAACGCGCGCTTTGGCGACGTCGTGGTGGTCGCGCCGCTCGGCACCGCGATCGCGGCGCGCTCGGGCATCGCCTGGCTGCTCGGGATCGTCGGGCAGGAGCGCTTCGCAATGCTCGGCATCCACGGGCACCGGCCCGAGCTGCCCGAAATGGGCGCGCTGTTCGGCGCGATCGGTCGCGGTGTCGCGGCGGGCGCGCGTCCCGGGACGGTGCGCGCGGTCGACGTGGCCCCTACCGTACTCGCGCTGCTCGGCCTGCCGGTTCCCGGCTGGATGGAGGGACGCCCGATTTCTCTCGTGGCCGCTACCGAAGCCAGGGATTCGCGATGATCGCCAAGCGCATGCTGGTCGCGCTCGCTGCGGTCGCGATGCTCTTCGCGGCCAGCGCCCAGGCCGCGAAGAAGGGCGAGAAGGCCGAGGGGAAGGCCGACGAGAAGGACGCGAAGGCACCCACCTCCTGGTATGCGCGCAGTCTCGTCCATGGCGACAGTGGGATCATCGTCTGGGACTACTGGGCCCGGGGTCGCAAGCTGCGCGCCGAGACGGTCATCGGCGGCACGCAGATCGTGACGCTCGTGTCGGGCGAGTTCTACACGATCATCGACATGCTGACGCGAACCGGCGTCGCGATCCGGCGCGCGCCCGAGGCGATCGCGGCGGATCGTACCCAGGCGAGCGAGCGCCCCTTTGGTCGCGAAGGCCTCGAGCTGACGGCGAAAGGCGCCGAGTTCGTGCGCAGCGACGAAATTTCCGGTCGGCCGTGTCGGATGATTCGGCTCACCGAGGAACGTGGCAAGACCGAAGTCTGGGTCACCGACGACAAGCGCAAACTGCCGGTGCGGGTCGAGTTCTCCGTGCGCGACACGGGCGCCAAGTCGACCACCGACTACATCGACTGGATCGCCGATCTGGACCTCAGCGACGCGTTCTTCGAGCCCGATCCGCGCGTGACGCTCGAACGCGTCGAGTACGCCGACTACCTGAAGCGCACCCAGTCCGGCCCGGTCGGCCCCGCCCCCGTCCTCTTTTCGAACCTCCTCCATGGTCGCTAGAAGGAGAAAGGGGACGGTCCTCGGCGAGGACTGGTAGAGGACTGGAGGGACACACTTCGAGTCAAGCGTGTCCCTCCAGTCCTCAGCCAGGTCACATCGAGGACCGTCCCCTTTCTCCTTGGGAGGTGTGCGATGCAGCGAAACATCACGCTTGCGGAGCTGCGGGAGATGTTTCTTGCGGCGGATGAGTCACAGGCGTCGCGGGTGGTCGCGGTGCTGGTCAGCTTGACGCTCGCCGCGGTGGTGTTGCAACTGGTACGGCGGCGGGCACTCCGCGAGGAGCACACGCCGATCTGGCTGGCCCTCGCCGGCGGATTGCTGCTCGTCAGTCTGCGCTTCGATCTGCTGAAGAGTCTCACGCGCGCGATCGGCGCATGGGCCCCGAGCTCGACGCTGTTCTTCCTCGGCGAACTCTTCCTGCTCGCGATCTGCCTCAACTTCGCGGTGCGACTCTCGCGCGCCAGTGTGCAGCTGAAGAACCTCGGGCAGGAAGTCGCGATCCTGCGCGCGCGCCTCGACGCGTTGAAGAACGACGCGCCGCCGTGAAGCGGCCCGAGCACGTCTTCGCGGCGATTGCTGTGGTCGCGGGCCTGCTCCTCGCATTCGCAATGCCGCCCGGTGCCGCGCCCGACGAGACGCGTCATCTCTCGCGCGTCTACGCGATGAGCGAAGGCATCTTCCGGGTCCCGGGTACGAAGCCGCCGCGCGTGATGATCCCGAAGAGCATCCCGGATCTGTACCGCGCGGTGAACGGCAACGAGTGGCCGAAGCCGCCTCCCGCCCGCGCGATCTCCGAGATGGCGTCGTTCCTCGATCAACCGCTCGATCCTTCGCTGCGCGTCGGGGTCGCCAATGCCGGCACCTATCCACCGACGGTCTATCTCCCGCATCTCATCGGTGTGGCGCCGGGCCGCTGGCTCGAACTCGCACCGGCGGCGCTCATCTACCTCGGTCGCGTCACGAGCCTGCTCGCCTGGATCGCGTTGACGGCGCTTGCGATTCGCCTCGCACCCGCTCGCAAATGGACGCTCGCAATGCTGTCGCTGACGCCGATGTCGGTCGCGAGTGCGGCGTCGATCTCGAGTGATCCGATGACGAATGCTGCGGCGCTGCTATTTGCCGTCCTCGTGATGCGCAGCGTTTGCACCAGGGGTCCACTCTCGCGAGCCGAAACGCGGGGGCTCTACGGCGGCGCGCTGCTGCTGGCGATGGTGAAGGCGGGCTACTGGCCGCTCGCATTGGCGACGCTCGCCATTCCGCGCGCGCGCGTCGGCAGCCGCGCATCCCGTTTCGCGCTCGCGGCAGGCGTCGTCGCGACGGCCCTGGTGCCATCGATCGTCTGGCTGATCGTCGCGCAGGGGAACGCGCCGGCGCCGCCGTCGGAAGGTGCGGATCCGGTCGCGCAACTGGGATTCGTGCTCGGCCACCCGTTCGCATTCGCGGGCACCCTCACGCGCACGATCGCACTGACGATGCCGGTCTACTGGACCACCTTCGTCGGCGAACTGGGTCCCCTGCTCGTGAAGCTGCCCGCGTTCGTCTATGCGCTCTGGGCGATCGCGCTGGTGGCGATGATCACGGCGGACGGCCCGTTGCCGCCGGCGCTCGCTCGCGAAGGGCGGGCGTGGCTGGCGGTCGCGTTCGCCGCGACGATCGCGGTGGTGTTCACGATGGCCTACCTCGGCTGGAATGCCGTTGGCGAGCGCGTGATCCGCGGCGTGCAGGGTCGCTACTGGGCGCCCGCCGTGCCGATGCTGGTGTTCGCGCTACCGGCCTGGGAACGCGCGCTTCCGGAGCGCTGGAGGCCGGCACTATTCGGCGTCGCCGCGATCAGCCTGGTCTCGGCCCTCGGCGCGGTGTGGGACGTGTACTACCGGTGATAGCTGTCGAGTAGCGGTCGGATTTCAGTCGGCTTCTTGACCAGCGCATAATCCCAGCTCCCGAAGCTTGCCTCGGCGTTCACCGCGGCCACCCACCGCTCCGCTGCGCTGCGCTTCACGGTTTCCAGAGGGTCGTAGCCCTTGGTCTCGAGGATCAGGTGCCGGCGAGGCTCCGTTGCGAGACGTGCCACGAAGTCCGGGATGTAGTCGTGCATCTCGCCGTTGTGCAGGTAGGGAATTGCGAAGCCGAGGCCGGCGTTCTTCACGAAGGATTCGACGATCGGATGGGAATCGAGCGCATAGGCTGCGGACTGCTCCCACTTCTGCGTGTCAGCGACGACGAAGTTGACGTGGCTCTTGATCACCTCGCGCACGTCGCGTCGCGTCCAGAACTCGACCTCGGCAGTCGACCCGGGCCCTCGACTCGTCTCGTATCGGGGGATCTCGGGTGCTTCGCCTTGGCTCGCGTCCGGGCGAATCGCCTCGGCGAGTCGTTCGATCACCCAGCCGTAGTACGGGGAGAGGAAAACATCGAGGATGTTGGCAGGCGGCAGCGGCCAGACCCGCTCGCGCAAGTACCAGTCTGCGATCTTCACGATCTGCGGAAACAGGACATGCGCGGGAACCTGACAGCTCGGCTGCTTCACAGTGGTCTCCGTGATGTCGCGTGCGAGTTCGAAGACGAGTTCCTGTAAGCGCCTGCCCGCGCGGTAGGGATTCAGGTCGATGCGCTGGATGCGACCCGGACCGCTGAGGGCGGGACGACCCTTGTTGTTCAGCAGTCCCGCCTTCGCTTCCACCTCGGGCGGAATCTGCTCAGGATCCAAGTGGAGAGATGCCACGGAGTCGCGATCGATCGTGACGCGGTTCCGGATCGCCTGCTGATAGCCATCGACGCGCGGGAATCGGATCTCGTAGCTGATCTTCTCGGGGACGGAGTGAACATGGTGCTGCGGTGGCGCTGGCGGCTTTACGCTCTCGGTCGCCTTGAACGGAATCACCTCGAACGGAACGCCGAAGACCCTGGCCACTTCTTCGCTGAGCCGGTCGTTGTCGTCGACGTCATAGCTGGAGCGCCGCAGCCCACGACCTACGACCTGCTCGCAAAGGAGCTGCGACATGAACGGCCGCAGTCCCACGATGTGCGTCACCGTGTTGCAGTCCCAACCTTCGGTGAGCATTCCAACGCTGACTATGCAGCGCACGTCGCGACCGGGCGGGTGGAGCGGGCGGTCGAGCTTCTTGGCGAGTTCCTCGAAGCCTTCGGGATGGAGAGGGCGGCCCTGACGGTCGTGCGGCCAATCGAGCTTGCCAACGGTGTCGAGCGTGAACCGCATCCACGCAGACTCGGCGCTCTTTGGCTCGCCCGTATCCGTCTCGCGCACGACTTTCGAGTCGACGCGGATCGTGACCTTGGAGCTACCCGTGTTGAGGAATCCGGCGATGTTCGCTGGCGGAATTCCGGGCGGCGGCTGGTTCTCGCCGAGCCACTCGTAGACCAGCTTCGCGATCTTCGTGTTCTTGCAGACGATGATGAAGACGGGAGTGCGGAGTTCGCCGCGCTCCGCCCATTGCAGGCGCTCCTGCTCCCAGAGACTGCCGAGCATCGCGATCGGCGTGTTCGCCCACTTGAGGATGGCTTCCGGCTTGGCCGACGCTTTCTTGCCGCCGCGCTCTGCGGGGGTCAGGTGAGATGTGATCCACTGCCACAGTTTCGAGTAACCGGGAACGGCGGCGCCCGTTGTGTCGCGCACGACGAGCTGCGGGATCTTCACGAGTCCCGATTCGATCGCGTCGGTGAGACCGAATTCGCTCACCACCCACGGAAAGATGCGGTTCGTATCGGCACCCATGCGGCCGAGGTAATAGGGCGTTGCGGAGAGATCGAGGCAGAAGTTGACGCCGCGCAGCTTGTGGATCCGATCGAGGCCGTCGACCCAGACCGTTGCTTCGCGGAAGAACTCATCGCCGTCGTCTTCGTCGCCGAAGGTGTCGTCTTCCGTTTCGTCTGGCTCCGGGCGCCGGATCCGATACGCGTGATGCGCCTCGTCGTTCATGACGAGGATGTTCTTCTTGCCGCCCACCTCGCGACCCAGCACGCGCCGCACGAGCGACGTGTCGCTCTCGATGTAGCGGACCGACTCGACCTGCACGCTCTGGAGATTGCCCTGGCCGTCGCGCTGTTCCTCGATCACGGTGATCATGCCGACGGCGATCTGGCGCTGGAGTTCTGCGGGCGTCAGATAGCGGCGGCCGCGAGCCGTCGTCGTCTTGGCGCCGATCCAGATCTTGTCCTTGGTGCGCAGCGCGATGCCTGCCTTGTTCACGCGCGCGGACACGCCGCCAGTCTGTATGCCCTGCGGTTCGAAAACGTGCCAGTTGGTGACCAGCACGCGGCCGTCGGTGAGCTTCGACATCCCGTGCGGCGGGACGAGGTCACGCGTGCGATACAGGCTCGCTTCGCCGCCGTTGGGATCGAGTTCGCGCAGCCGGTTGCGAATCGTGACGTTCGGACAGACCACGAGAACGACGTCCGAGAATCGCGCGTCCGACCGATTCGCGACCTTGTTGAGAATGCTCCACGCCGCGAGCAAACCCATCACCGTGGTCTTGCCAGCGCCCGTCGCCATTTTGCACGCGTAGCGGCGGAACGCGGCGTAGCCCTGCGCGCGGCGCTCTTCGCTCGGCTCGTCGATCGGGATCGCGATGCCCTGGCGGAAGTCGGCGCGTGCTTCCGCGAGGAAGATGATCGTCTCGGCGGCTTCGATCTGCGCGAAGAAGAGCCGCTGCTTGCGGCCATCGCGGCGCCAGTAGTGGAGCAGGTCCAGCGTGGTGCGCGTGACGCCGGGGTAGCCCGCCGCGCGCCAGGCCTTCACACCCGCGCGGATTCGATTCACGATCTTGAGTTCGATCTCGGTGCCGGCGCCGGACTGCGCCTCACCGTCACTGCGACGCGTAGCGGGGCGGAAGAAGTACGTCGCGGGCCGGCGGCCAGCGAGCTTTCGAGCCGCTTCGCCTTCGACGATTCGCCAGTACTCCTTGGGCTCCTCGAACGGCGAGTTGAGGATAGGATCTTCGACCTCGAAGCCACTCATCCGCCGAAGGCCTTCACGATCGCGTCGAGTTTCTCGACGACTTCGGGGTGGATTTCGGCGGGCGTCATCACAGATGCGATCTCGAAGAAGCGTTGGTAGGGAAAGCCTGGCAGGCCGGCCGCCGCAAGGGCGGGCGGGAGCAGTCGTGTACGCGCTTTGGTGCCGACGAGAAAGTCGAGATCGGCAAACGGATCTTCAATAAAAGCGGGTGGCTGCGTGCGGTGGAGGTACGTGCGCAGATCGGCGACGTGCGCCGCCGCTGCGTCCGGGCCCACGGCGCGCTCGGCGAAGCGTTCGAGCGCTGCGGGGTAAAAGAGATAGCTCTCGATTTCGTAGCGCCTCCAGCGCACACGCTGGAAGCCGCTACCGGTGATCGGATTCGGTTGGATCTCGGGTCGCGCGTCGCCGTCGAGGATCTGGAGCGCGGGAAGCTCTCGCGCCAGACAGAGCGCCGCGTAGTGATCGTTTGCCGATACGCCCTGCGCGCCGGCGCGCGGCTCGGCGACGTTGGGCTTCCAGAAGAGCCGCGTCGTGAGAAGTTCGTGCGCCGGGTGCTCGAGAATGCGCGCCCACTCCCGCAGGATGTCGAGATCGGTGTAGTCGTCGAGGTAGAGAATTCCGGGTACCTCGAGCGCGCGCATGATGTCGGCATTCGAAAGAACCCGCAGCGATCGGATCAGACGCTCACGTTCTTCATCGGTTGCGAGCATTCGAGGTTGGTCGAGAAGCACGCAGACGTGCCGCGGCTCGGCGGCATCGATGATCACCTCCGAGTGCGTCGCGATCAGCAGCTGAGAGTTCTTGTCGGCCGCGACACGGCGCAACTCGGCGTAGACCGCGTCCTGCAAGATCACGTGCAGATGAGCATCCGGCTCGTCGAGGAGAAGCACCGCGCCCGGGCGGGTATGTAGAAACGTCAGCAACATCAAGACCTGGAGAAATCCGCTCCCGGCGCTCGCGATGTCGAGACGTGGTCCGTCCTTGCGCGTGCTGTACTCCGCCAGAATATTCGCGCCCCGTCCGTCGGGCGCGTGAAGCTCGTAGCCGAAGAGATCGCGGATTGCCGCGACGAGCGCTTCCCATGCACCGTGCTGCATGGACGCCTGCACCAGCAGATTCCGCAGCACCTCACCGGGACGCGCCTGGAACAGGAGCTGCTCGATCTTGGGTCGCTGGTAGACGGGCTCTTCGGTACTGAGGCCGCTCATCGCCGGAACGAACACGCAGCCGAGCGGTGTCGCGCGAACATCGATCGGAGGGCAACTCCGGAGCGGGCGGACGTACATCTGCTCCGTCGTGTCGGGAATGAACTCCATGCCGATGCGGAGGCCGAGATCGAAGAGAATCTCGATCTCGATGGATTGCTGCTGTCGCCGATCGCTCC
>JANLTC010000352.1:0-2139 GCA_031362725.1 Deltaproteobacteria bacterium
CACATTGCGGATTGGAGTATCGGCAGGCGCGCCGTCCTGCGTAGCAAGGAGAGGAAACGCGGCGCGAACTCAAGAAAGGCGATGCATCCCTGCACGGAAGCGCTCAGCGGATCGAGCTCTTCACTCCCTGAGTCTTCTGGACGGGCATCGATGTGTGCCAAGAACCGTTTTGGCTTCCTCAGCACGTTGAGCGTGTTGTCGATGTCGACACCACCTCGGCTGCCGCCGTCGAGAAACCAGAGGAAGGTTTCCATCGCGTCACCGGTCTCGATGGGCTGGCTGATGGTGAAGAATTCATCGAACAGCTCCACTCCCTCGTCAGGCGTGGATTCCATGGGCGAAACAGCGGATGCCCCTCCAGGCGGAGACGATGAACCTGCGGAAGCAGGAGCGGATAGTGATCTTCGTAGTAGCGCCGAACGTCCTGCTCATTCAGGAATGGCCGCACTCTAGAGAGGTGTCGTTCCGGTACCCTGTCCCCCGGGATGTACCCCGCCAAGCACGCCACTTCCACCATACTGCAGTAGGCAAGCAGGTAGTCGAAGTGGTCGCGTTTCCAGGTCTCTCGGTCCGAGATGGCTTTCTCCTCGTGGTGCCGAAGGAGTCGGGCGAGAGACATCTTGCCCTTGCCTTTCCGGGCCTTGCGCAGGAGCTGAAGCGCGCGACCTGCGCCATCGTGATCGATGAAGAACGCGTGCTCGATCTCGCCGAGGCGGTCCTCTGCGATGCTCATGGGATCACCGTGAGCAGGAAATCCAGCGGTCGGGACTCCTTCCATGTGGGTTTGCAGACCTGGAAGTGATCGAGGTCATCCCAGGTTTCGAAGGGCATGCGCTTGTCGAGACCCCTGTCGTTGTGAAACTTGTCCTGCGTCACCACCCAGTCCTTGCCACCGTGCGCTACCCAGGCGCAATGACACTCCACCAGCGATTTCGTGCCGTCTTGCAATAGCGTCCCTGTCTCGTCGTAAACCCGCCGAAGCACAAGACTGCCGTCGTCGAGGTCCTTGATTGACTTGTAGCGCTTGCGCGCGAAGGCCTCGAGCGGCGGGCCCGCGCGGAAGCCTAGCAGGAGCATCGAAGCCAAGTTAACCGCTTGCGCACCGAGGTGTGCCGGCGCGAAAAGGGCGAGACGTACCTTGGACAGCCACGGTAGTGGTTGGCCGTGCTCGTCCACGGAGTCGAGCAATGCGAGTCGCGAAACCACCGCGCCAAGTGAGTGAGCTGCGATGACGATGTGATCGTACCGGAATGCGGGGTCTCTATGCTCCGCGTCCCTCTCCAGCGAAGGATTCACGAGATCCGCCGCTGGATCGTCCGCCACTGCGAAGATGAACTCTTGCAACTTAGTGGCGCTAAAGGCTGCCTGCTGACGGGTATCGTAGCCGTAGTAAAGCAAGTCGTAGGCTGCGACTTTGGGCTCTCTCGGGAGCGAAAAGGGAAACTGGAGCCAGGTGTCGATAGCGCTTCCCCGAAAGCCATGCACAAATACAATCGCGCCGACCGGCTTGACTGAGACACTCAACCTGCACCGACTGCGATCTCCCCAGACAGCCCCGGTCGGCCGTCTGAGCAATCTCGAACTATGGTGATTCATGGGTGGATATCTCGCGAAGCGAACCAACGACCGAACCGCACCAGCTCACTAGCTTTCTCCTCTGAGCGTATGCCCTAGGTTTGGATCTGTGATCCTCGAGTTCGATCGTGAACGTACCATTTGCGTCGCTTCTCGTTCGCGGTTCCGTTGCGGACTTCGCTGACTCGGCTTCGGATTCATCGGTCCACCGGGCGACATTTCCAGCGCGGTGGGCCTATGCGTGAGCAACCTCGTCACTCGCCTCCTCCGGTCTGGCTGCGTCGCCGAGCGACTGAACGGCTTGGACATTGCTCGGGCCCGAGGCGGGCGCGACGAGCGGCCTAACGAGGGGACTCCGGCTTCCTCCCCCAATGCGACGAACCACACGACGACCGCGAGTCCATCGCGGAGCCTGAGAGTCGAGGCTTGCGTCCACGACTCATGGAGACGCCGGCCGATGAGGCAGACGGCGACAGGCTGTGACGCTCTACACTCCGAAATAGGGCGTCTGGATATCTAGTGTCCTGAGTTAGAAGTTGCGCGACACCAGCCGGGGCGATCCGC
>JANLTC010000362.1:0-10425 GCA_031362725.1 Deltaproteobacteria bacterium
GCTGGCGCTCGCCGCGTCGCATGCGGTGCGCGCGATCCGAGCGGAGCCTCCGGCTGCGGCCGCGCCGAAAGAGTGGTCGTCGCCGCGCGCGGGTGCGCCGGTCGTCGTGCTGCTCAGCGCCGATCCCGTCGCCGACACGGCGCTGCGCGATCTCGCCGCGACACTTGCGGCGCAGTTCCGCGTCGTCGTGCCGGCGCTGAGCGACGCGTCGTTCGCCGAGCAGGCGCTGCAGCTGCGTGCGCTGCTCGACGCGCAGCGCATCGAGCGCGCCCACGTCGTCGGCGTTCGTGCCGGCGGCGGCGTCGCGCTCGAGCTGGTCGCGCTGGCGCCGGGTCGCGTCGCGTCGCTGGCGCTCGTGGCTTCGATCGGCGCCCCCGAGTTCGAGCTGCTCGGCAGCGACGCACTCAATCACCTGCTTCGCGGTCTGCAACTCGCCGCGATCGAAGCGGCGCGCGGGCTGCTGCCGCACTTCGGAGTTCTCGATCGCGCTGCGTCCGTCCTCGGGGTGCGTGCGCGCTTTGCGAGCGACCAGTCGCGGCTGCGGCCGATCCTCGCGGCGTGGGCGGGACCCGCGCTCGTCGTCCACGGCGTCGATGATGCAGCGGTTCCGCTCGCCGCCGCCCGCGAGAGCCAGCGGCTGCTGCCGCAGAGCGAATTGGTCGTGCTCGACGCCGGTTCGGGGCTGCTCGCGACACAGGCCGACGCCACGGCGCGCGCGATCGAGAACTTCGTGTCGCGCGTAGAAGCCGGGCAGGGCGCGACGCGCGCGAACGCCGATCCGGTCCGCGCGCTGCGCGCGGCGCTGCCCTTCGATGCCGCCTCGGCCGGGCCGCAGGGCGCCCTCGGCATCGCGCTCTTCGCAGCGCTCGTGCTTGCCGCGAGCTTCGCGAGTGAGGATCTGACCTGCATCGGCGTCGGCCTGCTCGCCGGCAGCCAGCAGATCGGGCTTGGCCTCGCGATCGCAGCGGCCGCGTTCGCGCTCTTCGCGGGCGATCTGGTGTTGGTGCTCGCGGGCCGCTTGATCGGGCCCGGCGCACTGCGGCGTGTGTCGCTGCGTGGCGTCGGTCCGAGCGCGCTGCTGGTGAGCCGCTTCGTGCCGGGCGCGCGCTTGCCGACCTATCTCGCCGCCGGCGCGCTGCGCATGCCGCTCGCGACGGTGGCTCTGTGGCTCGGGATCGGCGCGCTGTTGTGGGCACCGTTGGTCGTCGGCACGGCGGCGAGTCTCGGCTCGATGGCCTTCGAGCGGCTCGCGGCATACCGACACTACGCGCTGCCGGCCGCGCTCGCACTCGCGCTGCTGCTGCTCGTCGTGCTGCGCATCGCGCCGCGGCTCGCGACCTTCCGCGGCCGGCGCTTGCTGCTCGGCACGTGGCGGCGCTGGACGCGTTTCGAGTTCTGGCCGATCTGGCTGCTCTACGCGCCCGTCGTTCCGTGGATCGCCTGGCTCGCGCTGCGCCACCGCAGCCTCGCGCTGGTGACGGCGGTGAACCCATCGATGCCGGCGGGCGGGCTGCTCGGCGAGTCGAAGCGCGACATCCTCGCCGCGCTCGCCGCCGGCGCACCCGAACTGGTGGCGCGCACGCGCTTCGTCGCGAGCGGCGCGCCGCCGGCCGAACGCGCGGCGCTCGTTCGCGCGTTCCAGGCCGAAGCGGGGCTCGGCTTTCCGATCGTGCTGAAACCCGACGTCGGCGAGCGTGGCTCGGGCGTCGCGATCGTCCGCGACGATGCCGGCATCGATGTGTTCCTCGCCGCGCATCCGGAAGACGTGCTGGTGCAGGCGTACGTGCCGGGTCGCGAGTTCGGCCTCTTCTATCTGCGGCGGCCGTCGGAAGCGCACGGGCGGATCTTCTCGGTGACCGACAAGCGGATGATCGCGGTGACCGGCGACGGCCACAGCACGCTCGAGACGCTGATCCTCGCCGATGCGCGCGCCGTCTGTCTCGCGCCGATGCATCTCGCGACGCACGCCGCGTCGCTCGCGCGGGTGCCGGCGGCGGGCGAAGACGTGCCGCTCGTCGAGCTGGGTACGCACTCGCGTGGCGCACTCTTCCTCGACGGCGCCGACCTCGCGACGCCGGCGCTCGCCGCGACGATCGATCGCGTGAGCCGCAACTATCCGGGCTTCTTCTTCGGCCGCTACGACGTGCGCACCGACTCGCTCGAAGCGTTCCAGCAGGGGCGCGGCTTCCAGATCGTCGAACTGAACGGGCTCACCGCCGAGGCGACGCACTTCTACGACCCGCGCCACGGCATCCGCTACGCCAATCACGTGCTCTTCGAGCAGTGGCGCGTGGCGTTCGAGATCGCCGCCGAGAACCGCGCACGCGGCGCTCGCCCCGCAACGTTCGCGGAGCTGCACGGCCTTTGGAGAGTCCGTCAGTCGGCGCGCAACCAGCGCGGTTTGCCGCTGCGCGCGAGTCGCTCGACGTCGAGCGCGGTGAAGTAGTCGAGCGTGCCGAACTCGCGATCGAGCGCGGGCCGCGAAGCGACGCGTGCGCCCATCGCGAGGTAGCGGCGCAGCAGCGGCGGGATCGCCTCGCGAGCGAATGGCGCAGCGTCCGGCGCCGTGTTCGGCTCGAAGCCGGCGCGCGGCTTCACCGGCAGATTGGTGTCGACGAAGCCGGCCGCGTCGAGCGTCTGCGTGATCGCCTCGGCCGCCGGCGCGAGCGCCGCAGGTAGCGACGTGCAGCCGAAGAGGAAGCGCGCCCCGTTGTGCGCGGCGTACGCGGCGATGCCCTGCCACAGCATCGCGAGCACGCGCCGGCCGCGATATGGCGCCGCGATGCAGGCGCGACCCAGTTCGATCGAGTTCGCGAGCATCGCGGGATCGAGTGCGCCGAGGTCGAACTCGCGTTCGGCGTAGAAGCCGGCGCTCGCCGTCATCGCGCGGGTCGCGAGCCGATAGGTGCCGATCGCGATGCCGGCGCGTTCGTCGATCACCATCAGGTGATGGCTGCTCGCGTCGTAGGCGTCGGCGTCGCGGCCGGTGTGACGCGCGCTGGCCAGTCCCTCGCCGAGTTCCAGGTTGAAGACGCGGTAGCGCAGCCGCTGGATCGCCTCGAGATCGCGCTGCGACCGTGCGAAGCGCGCGCGCAGCGGAGCGCGATGCGAGAGCCAGGACGGGATCGCGTCGCTGGCGCGGGGATACGAAGGCGCCGGCGCCTGCGAAGCGAGCGGGAAGTCGAGCGGGGTGATCGTGCTCATGCCGGTCTCCTGTGCCTGGCGCTGCCGTTCTGCTGGCTTCGATGCCGCAGTGAAGGCGGCGTGACGTCGCGCTCCGTGCGGCATCCATTCCACAGCACCCAGATCAACGACCGATCACGAACCGGAGACGTTCTCATGAAGGCAATCGCCGTCCATCCGAAGAGCCGCGCGATCGGGCTCGTCGATCATCCCGCGCCGACGCTGCAGGGCGACCACGACGTCGCGCTGCGCATCCTCGAAGTGGGCGTCTGTGGCACCGACCGCGAGATCTGCGCTTTCGAGTACGGTGTGCCGCCGGCGTGCTCCGATCAGTTGGTGATCGGTCACGAATCGCTCGGCGAAGTGATCGAGGTCGGCTCCGCCGTCACCCGTGTGCGTCGCGGCGATCTGGTGGTGCCGATGGTGCGCCGGCCCTGCGCGATCGACAGCTGCCAGGCCTGCCGCGTTGACCGCCAGGACTTCTGTTACACGGGCCGCTTCACCGAGCGCGGCATCGGCGGCGCGCACGGCTTCATGACCGAACGCGTCGTCGACCACGAGAAGTACATGAACGTCGCGCCGGCTGAGCTGCGCGACGTCGCAGTGCTGACCGAGCCGCTGACGATCGCCGAGAAGGCGCTGCGCCAGATCGAAGACGTGCAGCTGCGACTGCCGTGGGCGTGCGAGTTCACGCCCGGCAAGGCGGCGGGTCACTATCACACGGCGGTGGTGCTCGGTGCGGGCCCGGTCGGCCTGCTCGGCGCGATGGCGCTCGCGGCGAGCGGCTTCGCGGTCTTCGTCTACTCGCGCGAGCCGGCGCCGAATCCGAAGTCGGAGCTGGTCGAAGCGATCGGCGCCACCTACGTGTCGGCGCAGACGACGACGCCCGAGCAGCTCGCGGCGCAGGTCGGCAACATCGACGTCGTCTACGAAGCGGCCGGCGCGTCGGCCGTCGCGTTCGACCTGATGCGCGTGCTCGGCACCAACGGCGTCTTCGTCTTCACCGGTGTGCCGGGGCGCAAAGCGCCGATCCAGATCGACACGGATGTGCTGATGAAGCGACTCGTGCTGAACAACCAGGTGGTGTTCGGCACCGTCAATGCCAATCGCGACGCCTTCGAAGCGGCGATCGCGCATCTGGCCGAGTTCCGCCGCCGCTGGCCGGACGCGCTGCGCGCGCTGATCACCGGCCATTTTCCGATCGAGCGCCACGCGGAGCTGCTGTGCGGTGCAGCGCAGGGAATCAAGAACGTCATCGCGATCGGGAGCTGACCGCCATGTCCGGCGATTCGTACGACGTCATCATCATCGGCAGTGGCGCCGGCGGCGGCACACTGCTGCACGCGCTCGCCCCCACCGGCAAGCGCATCCTGGTCCTCGAGCGCGGCGACTTCCTGCCGCGCGAGAAGAAGAACTGGGACATCCGCAGCGTCCAGCTCGAAGGCCACTACAACCCCACCGAACAATGGCGCGACCGCGACGGCAACAACCTGACGCCGGGCGTCAAGTATTGCGTCGGTGGAAACACCAAGGTGTGGGGCGCGGCGACGCTGCGGATGCGGCCGTCCGACTTCGGCGCGGTGCGCCACGCGGGCGGCATCTCGCGGGCCTGGCCGATCTCGTACGACGAACTCGAACCCTGGTATCTGGCCGCCGAGAGACTCTGGCAGGTGCGCGGCGTGCGCGGCGTCGATCCGACCGAAGGCCCCGCGAGTGCGCCGTTCGCACACGGCCCGGTTCGCCATGAGCCGCGCGTCGAGCAGCTGCTGCGCGACCTCGAGGCGGCGGGCACGCATCCGTGGCCGCTGCCGCTCGCGCTGCAGCTCGACGAAGGCGACCCGCGCAGCGCGTGCATCCGCTGCGACACCTGCGACGGCTTCCCGTGTCTGGTGCGCGGCAAGTCCGACGCCGAGACGATCTGCGTCGCGCCCGCGCTCGCGCATCCGAACGTGACGCTGCTGACTGGCGCGCGCGTCGTGCGACTCGAAGCCGACGCCAGTGGCCGCTCGATCCGCGCCGTCCATTTCGAGCGCGACGGGCGCTCCGAGATCGCACGCGCCGACGTCGTTGCGCTCGCAGCCGGCGCCGTCAACTCGGCGGCGCTGCTGCTGCGCTCCGGCGATCTCGCGAATTCGTCGGGGCAGGTCGGTCGCAACTACATGTGCCACCAGAACTCGGCGGTGTTCGCGCTCTCATCGCAGCCGAACCACTCGGTGCTGCAGAAGACCTTCGCGCTCAGCGACTGGTACCACGGCGGCGTGGACTGGGAGTTCCCGATGGGGCTGATCCAGCCGCTGAATCGCACCAGCGCGCTGCAGCTCGCCGCGCAGCCGCCGGGCATCGACGGCTACTCGCCGGAGTATCTGAGCACACATTCGCTCGAGTTCTGGCTGACGAGCGAGGATCTGCCGAGTGCCGAGAACCGCGTGCGGCTCGACGCTGCGGGCGACATCGTGCTCGACTACACGCCGAACAACACCGAAGCCCACACGCGGCTCACGCAGCGACTCGCCGCGCTGCTGGCGCAGGTCGAACCTGACGGCTTCGATCCGGACAAGCACTTCCGCGCGACGCGCATGCCGCTCAGCGTCTGCTCGCACCAGTGCGGAACGCTGCGCTTCGGCGACGACCCGGAGACGTCGGTGCTCGATCTCACGTGCCGCGCCCACGATCTCGACAATCTCTACGTGGTCGATGCGAGCTGCTTCCCGGCCAGCGGGGCGGTGAACCCGACCCTCACGATCCTCGCCAACGCACTGCGCGTCGGCGACCACCTGCGCACGCGACTCGCGTGAAGCGAACGGAGACCGCGATGGCCAAGCGATCGACGACGAGTTCCGAAGTGGCGCGCCTTGCAGAGGACGCAGCCGGCATGCGCGATTGGCGCGCGTGGGGTCCGTATCTCGCCGAGCGCCAGTGGGCGACCGTGCGCGAGGACTACTCGGCGCACGGCTCGTGCTGGGACTACTTCCCGCACGACCACGCGCGCAGCCGCGCCTATCGCTGGGGAGAGGACGGCCTGCTCGGGCTCTCCGACCGGATGAACCGGCTTTGTTTCGCCGTCGCGCTGTGGAACGAACGCGATCCCATCTTGAAGGAGCGCCTCTTCGGCCTCACTGGGCCCGAGGGCAACCACGGCGAGGACGTGAAGGAGCAGTACTTCTACATCGACGGAACGCCGACGCACTCGTATCAGAAAGCGCTCTACAAGTATCCGCAAGCGGAGTTCCCGTACGCGGCGCTCACCGAAGAGAATCGCCGGCGCGGCAAGAACGACGCCGAGTACGAGCTGCTCGACACCGGCGTCTTCGACGACGATCGCTACTTCGACGTCGCAATCGAATACGCGAAGGCCGCGCCCGAAGACCAGTTGATCTGTATCACCGTCTCGAATCGCGGTCCCGACGCGGCGCGGCTGCACCTCTTGCCGACGCTGTGGCTGCGCAACACCTGGTCGTGGGGCCGCAGCGGCGAGCTGTATCCGCCGCGCGGCGAGATCGCGCGGACCCGCGCGAACGAAGTCGCCGCCGACGTGCCGGCCCTGGGTCGCTACGTGTTCAGCGTGGAGGGCGCGGAGACGTTCCTGTTTACCGAGAACGAGACCAACGCGCAGCGCCTGTTCGGCGCGCCGAACGGCGCCGCGCACGTGAAGGACGCCTTTCACGAGCGCGTCGTGCAGGGTCGCGAAGACGCGGTGTCGCCGGAGCCGCGCGGCACGAAAGCCGCGGCCTGGCTGCAACTCGACGTGCCCGCGGGCGGCGAAGTCGTCGTGCGCTGCCGGCTCGTCGCGGAGGCCGAGCGCGGCAAGTATCCCTTCGGCGCCGACTTCGACGCCAGCTTCGAAGCGCGCCGCCGCGAGGCCGACGCGTTCTACGCGAGCCGCATCCCGCAGACACTGTCGCGTGAAGAGCAGCGCGTCTCGCGCACCGCGTACGCGAGCTTGCTGTGGAGCAAGCAGCTCTTCTACTACGACGTGGCGCAGTGGCTCGAAGGCGATCCCGCAACGCCAGCGCCGCCGCCGGAGCGTCGCAGCGGTCGCAACGCCGAGTGGACGCATCTCAACAACGCCGATCTGATTTCGATGCCGGAGAAGTGGGAATACCCGTGGTACGCCGCGTGGGATCTGAGCTTCCACATGGTCGCGTTCGCGCGCATCGACGCGGAGTTCGCGAAGAGCCAGATGATCCTGATGCTGCGCGAGTGGTACATGCACCCGAACGGCCAGCTGCCGGCCTATGAGTTCGCGTTCGGCGACGTCAATCCGCCGGTGCATGCGTGGGCCTGCTGGCGGATCTACAAAATCGCCGCGGAGCGCGGCAAGCGCGACACGGCCTTTCTGGAGCGCGTCTTCCAGAAGCTGCTGATCAACTTTACCTGGTGGGTGAACCGCAAGGATCCCGAAGGGCGAAACCTGTTTGCCGGCGGCTTCCTCGGTCTCGACAACATCGGTGTGTTCGATCGCTCGCAGCCGCTGCCGACGGGCGGCCATCTCGAACAAGCCGACGGCACCGCGTGGATGGCGTTCTACTGCGCGACGATGCTGTCGATGGCGCTCGAACTCGCCCGCTCGAACCCGGCCTACGAGGACATGGCGACAAAGTTCTTCGAGCACTTCGTCTCGATCACCGACTCGATCAACACGCTCGGCGGCACGGGCCTGTGGGACGAGGCCGACGGCTTCTACTACGACCAGCTCCACGCGAATGGCGAACACGTCCCGCTGCGCGTTCGCTCGATGGTGGGCCTCTTGCCACTGATCGCCGTCGAGATCCTCGACGCCGACACGCTCGCCGCGCTGCCGGAGTTCAAGGCGCGCATGGATTGGTTCACCGCCAACCGCCCGAGCCAATCGCGCACGATCCTCTCGGACGGCGCCGAGCGCGGCGACTACCTGCTGTGCATCGCGTCGCGCGACCGCCTCGAACGCGTGCTGCGCACCGTCTTCGACGAGCGCGAGTTCCTGGCGCCGCACGGGCTGCGCGCGCTGTCGCGCTGTCACGCGGAGCATCCGTACCGCTTCCACGTCGGCAGCCAGGAGTTCCGCGTCGACTACGTGCCGGCCGAGTCGACCTCGGGCCTCTTCGGCGGCAACTCCAACTGGCGCGGCCCGATCTGGTTCCCGGTGAACTACCTGCTCGTCGAAGCGCTCGAGCGCTACCACCATTTCTACGGCGGCGCGCTCGAAGTGGAATTCCCGACCGGTTCGGGGCAGCGCATGGACCTCGCCGCCGCGGCGCGCGAACTCTCGCGCCGTCTCGCCAGTGTCTTCCTGCCCGACGCGAGCGGACGTCGCCCGTGTCACGGCGCAGAGGCGCGCTTCGCGGCGGATCCGCATTGGCGCGACCTGCTGGTGCTGAACGAGTACTTCGATGGCGATACCGGGCGCGGGGTCGGGGCGCGGTTCCAGGGGTGGACTTCGCTGGTGGCGCGCTGCCTCGAGGGTGTCTAGAAGCGGCGGCGCCGCGCAACCCCGCTGGCCGAGCGCCCCCCGTCCTGCCAGAATGCGCCGCCATGGCCCAAGACGACGCAGCTCCGAACTCCAACGGCTTCTCCCAATTCACCGGCACGCAGGGCTACATCGCCTCGCCGGCGCTGGTCGACGCAGTCAACTGCGCACTCGCGCTCAAGCGCCCGCTGCTGATCAAGGGCGAGCCCGGCACCGGCAAGACGCTGCTCGCGCAGCACGTCGCCGAGGGCCTCGGGCTCGCGATCGAGAAGTGGCACATCAAGTCGACGACGAAGGCGCAGGAGGGCCTCTATGTGTATGACACCGTGCAGCGCCTCAATGACGCGCGCTTCGGCGAGGGCGACGTCTCGAACATCCGCGCCTACATCCGGATGGGGCCGATGGGCCGCGCGTTCCAGAGCGAGGCGCGCAAGGTGCTGTTGATCGACGAGGTCGACAAGGCCGACGTCGAGTTTCCGAACGACCTGCTCCGCGAACTCGACGAGATGCGCTTCACGGTGTCCGAGACCAGCGATGAAGTCATCGCCGTGCAACGGCCGATGGTGATCATCACGTCGAACAACGAGAAGGAACTGCCCGACGCGTTCCTGCGCCGCTGCGTGTTCCACTTCATCGAGTTCCCGGACCGCGAGCTGATGAAGCGCATCGTCGCGGTGCACCATCCGCACCTGAAGACGCAGCTGCTCGATCAGGTGCTGGTGAAGTTCTACTGGCTGCGCGAGCAGGGCGAGCTGCGCAAGAAGCCGTCCACCAGCGAGCTGATCGACTGGATCGCGGTGTTGCAGCGCTCGGGCATCAGCATCAGCGACATCGAAGCGAACATCCCGTTCCTCGGCGCGCTGCTGAAGAACGAGAAGGACACCGAGGCGCTCGGCAAGTACCACGAGCGCGGCGGCCGCTACCCGTCCTCGTGGAAAGACCTGGGACCGAAGTTCAACAACTAGCGGCGGGCGCGAGCGACGTGTTCATCGATTTCTTCTACGAGCTACGCGACGAGGGTGTGCCGGTCGGCACGCAGGAATGGTTGCTGCTGCAAGACGCGCTCGTGAAGGGGCTGCACGGCTCCAGCCTGCAGCGCTTCTATCACCTCGCGCGCTGCGTGCTGGTGAAGAGCGAGATCTACTTCGACGCGTTCGATCGGGCCTTCTTGAAGGTGTTCGAGGGAGTCGAGGGCTCGCTCGACATCGAGGACGAGCTGCTCGAGTGGCTGAAGGATCCGAAGAACTTTCGCGAACTGACGGGCGAAGAGCGCGCGATGCTCGACCGGCTTTCGGGCGACGAGCTGATGCGGAAGTTCATGGAGACGCTCGCGGAGCAGACCGAGCGCCACGACGGCGGCGGGCGCTGGGTCGGCACAGGCGGCAGGTCGCCCTACGGCCACGGCGGCGAGCACCCGACCGGGATCCGTGTCGGCGGGCCCGGGAAGAATCGCTCGGCGATGAAGGTGGCGGAGGAGCGGCGCTTCGCGGAGTACCGCACCGACGGCACGCTCGACATCCGGCAGACGCGCGTCGCGCTGCGCCGCTTGCGGCAGCTCACGCGCAACGGTCCGCAAAACGAACTCGACATCGACAGCACGATCGACGAGACCTGCAAGAACGCCGGTGAGATCGAGTTGGTCTTTCGCGCGCCCAAGAAGAACGATGTCCGCCTCGTCCTCATGATGGACGTCGGCGGCACGATGGACCCGTACTACGACCCGATGAGTCAGCTCCTGACCGCGCTGCATGACGAGCGCGGCCTTCGCGAGTTCAAACCCTACTACTTCCACCACT
>JANLTC010000050.1:0-1973 GCA_031362725.1 Deltaproteobacteria bacterium
GGGGAGGAATGAGCCGACGCTTCCAGCTCACGCCGCTTGCCGAGGAGGACGTCCGAAAGATCGTCCTCTACGTGGCGGAGCACTTCGGTCGCGCTCGCGCGGAACGCGCGCGCAAAGAGTTCCTCAGCACATTTCGACTCCTCGCCGAGCACCCCGAGATGGGGCGGCACCGGCCGGAGCTCTGGCCCGAGCCGTATCGCTTCTGGCCGCACGGCCCCGCGCTCATTGCCTACCGCGGCAACGTGAACCCCATCCAAGTCGTTCGCGTGGCTCGAGCCGCGCGCGACTGGCCGGTGCTTCGTCGATAGGTCGCGGCGGGTGCGACCTGCTCCGGACCCTCACTCCACCGCCACCACGCGGATCAGGTTCGTACTCCCCTCTGCGCGCGCGACGCCGGCGGTTGCGACGACGAGGTCGCCGCTGCGTGCCCAGCCGAGGGCCACCGCGTGCGCGGCGGCGAAGCGGATGCGTGCGCCGTCGTCGTCGCCCGTGCCTTCGTAGAGCAGCGGCTGCACGCCCCAGGAGAGCGCGAGGCGGCGCACGACGCGGGGACACGAGGTGACGGCGAGGATCGGGCAGCGGGGGCGGTAGCGCGAAACGGCGCGCGAGGCGGCGCCGGTTTCGGTGAGGCTCACGATCGCGGCTGCGTGTACGTCGCGTGCGAGTTTCACGGCGGCCTCGGCTACCGCGCCGGTGACCGACGACGGCGGCGGCAGCGGCAGGTTCTGCAGATCGCCGTACTCGCCGAGCGCGCGCTCGGCCTGGCGGGCGAGTTCCATCATCGTGCGCACCACTTCGACCGGATGCAGACCGCGCGCGGTTTCGCCCGAGAGCATCACCGCGGAGCTGCCGTCGAAGATCGCGTTCGCGACGTCGGTGGCTTCGGCGCGCGTCGGCCGCGCGTTGCGCTCCATCGAGTCGAGCATCTGCGTCGCGGTGATCACCGGCTTGCCCCGCGACACCGTCGCGCGGATGACGCGTTTCTGGATCAGCGGTACCTGGCCGACCGGCAGCGCCACGCCGAGGTCGCCGCGCGCGACCATCGTGCCGTCGGCGGCGTCGATCACGTCGTCGAGGTTCGCGACACCGTCCGGATCTTCGATCTTCGCGATGATCGGGATGGCGGCGCCGTGGGAGAGCAGCACTTCGCGGATGCGCTTCACGTCTTCGGCCGAGCGCACGAACGAGGCGGCCAGCCAATCGGCTTGCTGTTCGACCGCGAAGCGCAGGTCTTCGCGGTCGGCCGCACTGAGTGGCTCGAGCGAGAGCCGCACGCCCTGGATGTGCAGACTCTTGCGTCCGCTGAGCTCACCGCCGCGCACGATCTCGCAGTGCACCGTGTCGCCGCGCACCGCGACGATGCGCAGCTCGATCGCGCCGTCGTCGATCAACACCGTCGCGCCGGGCTCGACCTCGTGTGGTAGCCGCAGGTGCGTGACCGACGTGCCCGCTGCGGTGGCCAGTCGGCCATCGACGTGCAGCACGAATGCGTCGCCTGGGATCAGCGACACCGCTTCGTCCGCAACAGGCGCCGTGCGCACCTCGGGGCCGCGGGTGTCGAGCATCACCGCGATCGGCGCGGCGCGGCGCTGCGCGGCAGCGCGCACGCGCGCGATGCGCTCCGCGTGCTCTGCATGCGAGCCGTGCGAGAGGTTGATGCGTGCCACGTTCATGCCGGCGCGGATCATCGCCTCGAGCGTCTCGGGCGCGTCGCAAGCGGGTCCGATCGTGGCGACGATCTTGGTGAGACGAGGCGCAGCATCGCGCAACATGTCGCTCCCTCCGTTCAGCGATTCGGCGGCTCGGGCAGCGCACTGAACCAGTCGGATGCGCGACCCGTGAGGGTGAGATCTCCACCGATAGCGCTGCGTGGGATCAAGCGCTCGGCAAGACGTGTCGATGCTCCGATCGGTCCGGCGCAGTGCAGCATGAACGCGACATGACTACCCGAGGGTCACCGCGTTGATCGATCC
>JANLTC010000084.1:0-14782 GCA_031362725.1 Deltaproteobacteria bacterium
GTCGACGGCCGTCTGCTCTTCGATCTGCGTCGCCCCGCCGGTGCGATCGGAGCGTTCTTCGTCAACTTCGACGGGCGGCTCAAGTCGCTCGGCGTGGCGACGGGGATCCCGACCAGCGCCAACGGTCTGGTCGCGCGCTGAAGCGGCTGATCGTGCGTCCCGGGAATCTCGATTTCTCGGGGCGCACGGCCAGCGCCGTCCGCCTGCGAACTAGAGCCGGCGACCGATCGACGACGTCGGCGCGCTCACCAACGGATCCGAGGGCGTCGGTGAGCGCCGCCACCACACGCCGCCGCAGGATCTCGCGCTGCGCCGGGTCGGCGTCATCGGCGTAGATCACCGCAATGTCGAGATCGCTTTCGGGCCGCGCTGTTCCGCGCGCGCGCGAGCCGAACAGGTAGGCGAGGCGCACGGCCTGGATGGGCAGGAGCGCCCGTGCCGCCGCAACGGCCAACTCTGCGTCGCGATCCGCTATGCGCGCAGCGCATCACTTCCGGTTGCGCATCCCTTCCGTGATCGCACGCTCGCTGTACCTTCCGCCGCCCCACGAGGACGCCCATGCCGACGCTGCCGTACGCGATCAACGACGCGGACAACCACTACTACGAACCCGACGACTGCTTCACGCGGCACATCGAGTCGCAATGGAAATCGCGCACGGTTCGCATCGAGCGCAGTGGCGCGGGGCCGGGCCGCATGTTCGTCGGCGACGAGCGCTGTCACTTCTTCAGCGTCGGCGCGGGCGACAGCGTGGGTCCGCCGGGCGCGATGAAAGCTTTCTTGCGCGGCGCGAGCGAGGAAGGCGGCTCGCCGAGTCTGCACGCGATCGACGCGCTGCGCGTGCCGGAGTTCGTCGATCGGGGCGCGCGGCTCGCGGTGATGGACACGCAGAACGTCGAAGCGTGTCTGATGCTGCCGACGACCGGGGTCGGCATCGAGCCGCAACTGCGCACGCCGCAGCATCGGGACGCGCTCTACCCGAGCCTGCGTGCGTTCAATCGCTGGCTCGAAGAGGACTGGGGCTTTGGCGCGGCGGGCCGCATCTACGGCGCGCCGCTCTGTTCGCTGGTCGATCTCGGCGCGGCGATCACTGAACTCGATCGGCTGCTCGCGCGCGGCGCTCGCTTCGTGGTGCTGACCGCGGGGCCGATCGAAGGCCGCTCGCCCGCCCACCCCGATTTCGATCCGTTCTGGGCGCGCTGCCAGGAAGCGGGAATCAACGTCGTCTATCACATCGGACGCACGCCGTTCTCCGAGATCCAGAACGTGCCGTGGGGATTGCGGCCGCATCCGCCGTCGCACCGGCACTCGTTGATGGAGTACGCGATCTCGTTCACCGAGCGGCCGATCGTCGACACGCTCACCGCGCTGATCGCCGACAACCTCTTCGGCCGCTTCCCGGCGCTGCAGATCCTGACGGTCGAGTACGGCTCGTCATGGGTTGCGCCGCTGCTCAACAAACTCGATCACATCGCGCGGCTCTTTTCGAAGGACATGTGGCGCTTCGGCGCGCCGCCGCTGAAACCGAGCGAGACCTTCTGCAAAAACATCTGGGTGACGCCTTTCTATGAGGACGACGTCGTGGCGCTCGCGACGCGAATCGGTGCCGAGCACGTGCTGGCCGGCTCCGACTACCCGCATCCCGAAGGACTGCTGTGGCCGGCCGAGTTTGCGGACGAACTCGAGGGCCTCTCGCCCGACGCGACGCGCCGGATCCTCCGCGACAACTTCGCGGAACTCGTGGCTTGACGCTCGATCCGCGGACACCGGTGCTGGTTGGAGTGGGCGCGATCTCGCAGCGCGAAGAGGATCCGGCGCGTGCGCGCGAGCCGCTCGACCTGATGATCGCCGCGCTCGAACGTGCCGCCGAAGATGCCGGCACGCGGGCGCTGCTCGAGCGCGCCGATTCGGTGCGCGCGCCGCGCGGCTTCTGGGACTACTCGGATCCGTGTCGTCTCATCGCCGAGCACTTCGGCGCCGCGAACGCCCGCACCGAGATCGCCGAGCTGGGCATCCTGCAGACGACGCTGCTCGCGCGTGCCGCAAGCGACATCGCCGCCGGTCGCGCGGATGTCGTGCTCGTCACCGGCGCCGAGGCTCGCTACCGCGCGCTGCGTGCGAAGATCACCGGTGTCGATGCGCCCCTCACGCGGCAGCCGGCGACGACGCCGGACTCGGTGCTCCGCCCGGACGCGCTGATCCTGAGCCCCGCCGAGATGCAAGCCGGCTTGTTCTTGCCGGTGTCGCAGTACGCGATGATCGAGAACGCGCTGCGCGCGGCGGAAGGCGTCTCGATCGAGAAGCATCGCGACGACGTGGCGTCGCTGTGGGCCGGTTACGCAGCCGTCGCCGCGACGAATCCCGACGCGTGGTCGCGCGACGTGACCTCCGCCGCGGCGATCGCCGATCCGCTGCGCAACCCGATGCAGGCGTTTCCGTATGGCAAGCTGCACTGCTCGCAGTGGAACGTCGATCAGGCGGCGGGGTTGATTGCGTGCTCGGTCGCAACCGCGCGTTCGCTCGGCATCCCGGCTGCGCGCTGGGTGTTTCCGCTCGCGACGGCCGACGCGAATCAGATGATTCCGTTCACCGAGCGACGCGCCTTGCACCGCTGCGCCGGCTTCGCGAAAGCGGCCGAGCGCGTGTTCGCGCATACGCAGCGCGAGGTCGCCGAGGTCGCGCATCGCGAACTCTATTCGTGCTTCCCGGTCGCGGTGCGGATCCAGATGCGCGAAATCGGAATCGAGGGCGACCGACCGCTCACGGTGACGGGCGGGATGACGTTCGCAGGCGGTCCGCTGAATCACTTCGTGCTCCAGTCGCTGGTGCGCATGGTGCAAGTGCTGCGCGACGATCAAGGCAGCCTCGGTCTCGTCACTGCCGTATCCGGAATCCTGATGAAGCAGGGCGTGAGTCTCTGGTCGAGCGAGCCGGGCGCCGCCGCGTTTGTGCACGACGACGTCAGCGCAGAGACCGAGAGCGAGACCGAGCGCGTGGAAGTCGTCGCTTCGGGCGAAGGCCCCGCAACGATCGCGAGCTACACGGTGCTCTACGAAGCCGGCGCGCCGAAGCGCGCGGTGCTGCTCTGCGATCTCGAAGACGACCGCCGCAGGATCGTGCTCTCGGACGACGCGGTGCTGGTGGCAGCCGCGACGACCGAGGAACTCTGCGGGCGCGCACTGCGCATCGGGACCGGCGGCGCCGTCACGCTCTGACGCGGGTGCGTACCAGGGTGCCGCGTTCGCGTCGCAGCGGAACTAGAAGTTGCCGTAGCGCCCGAGATCGAAGACACCCGCCGCGAGAGCGTTCGCGCGCCGCGCATCTTCGCGCATGCCGTCCGACGTCGCCCAGAAGCGCGAGTCGGTCCGGCGCACGCCGTAGCGCGCGGCGAGATTCTCGAAGTCCGCGTCGGTCGCGACCGCGCGCAACGCATCGACAAACGCGCCCGCATCCGCCGCGGCGATCTCGAAGAAGAAGTTCGGATAGCTCCCGAACGGCCCGCGGATCACCGTCATCGTGTCGTCGGCGGGGATGCGACGCTTGTCCTCCCCGAACATCAGCGCGACGTTGGTGTGCGCGTCGTTGTGCACCAGCGTGTAGAGCAGACCCGGCGCGCCGCTCTTGCCGGGGCGCACGCGAAGCAACGACACCTCCGGGAGCCGCGCGACCCAGTCTCCCGGCACCGACGCGATCTGCTGCAGCGCGCGCTCGACCGACTTCTCCGCGGCGGTTGCGCCGGCGCGATCACACGGCGGCGTCGCGCAGCGATTCAGCGTGTCCGCCGGGCCTGCGACGACGGCCGATTGCCCGAGCACCTGTTCCAGCATCTCGCGCTTCACGTCGGGGCCGCGGAAGCGGATCTGGGTGCCGTGATTCAGCCCACGCAACCGATCCGACAACGCGTAGTCCATCGTTCGTGTCGCGCCGACATACCACGACGCACGAATGGCTTCTCGCCGGTCCGCCGGAAGCGCGGTCAAGAACAGGTTCTCCGACTGCATCCGCAGATGGTCCATGTAGAGGCGCGTCGCAACCTGGTGTGTGGCAGGACCGAACACGTCGTAGCCCGCGACGAGGTCGTAGTAGATCCGTTCGAAGAGCGGGTAGTCCAGGATCCACGCGGTCTTCGGGACGGCGCCAACGAATCCCTTGACGACGGCGGCGTTGTCGAAGTTCCGGAAGACGGTCAGCAGCGCGTTGCGGTTGTTGCCGTCCCCATTCCACACCCAATCGAGCGACGGGCCGAGCAGCTGCGGGTCTGCGAGGTCGTAGAAACGCTGGCGCGCATCCAGATAGAGGCGCTGCTTGCGGTTGTACTCGATCCAGCCGGCGTCCTCCGACGGAAGGCTCAGCAGGTCCTTCGTCTTCGCGAGATAGTCGGGGTTGGTGATCGAGAGATCGTGACCCGGATCGACGAACGCGACCCAGAAATGATCCTCGATCACGTCCACGGCCACCTGGCCGCGACAGACCGGACCGCGGATGAAGGTGTCGACGAAGAAGTGCGCGTCGTCGAGCAGGAATTGATACCGGCTGCGCGGCGGAATCTCGCCGAATGCGATGAATGGGTTCGACGCGACGTCGGACGCCCAACTCGGAAACTGCGTCGGCTGCCAATCCGCCGCGAGGAAGAGCGAACGCAACCGCGTCATTCGCGCTGGCGAGAGTTCGTACAGGATGTGCGTCTTGCGAACGATCGTGCCTGCGACCGGCTGCAAGCGGTAGTAGGCCGTCGCGCCGGGATCGTCGTACGGGCGCCGCGTCGCGATCTCGTCGATCGGCTGGCCGCTCGGTGTGCGCGAGCGAACGATGTGGAAGAACGGCCCTGCGGCCTGGTCGTCGAAGTACAGATGCGCGACGAACCAGTGCTCGTACAGATAGCGGGCGACGACGCGTTCCTTCAGCGTGTCACCGTTGAGGAACGCCTCCCAGCTTTTCACCTGCTGCTGCGCGCGACTCGGGATGCCGTCGGCCTGCGCCGGCATCGGCGCGCCCTGCGCCGCCCAGCTCGCGAGGATGCCGAGTTCTTCGTCGCGGAGCGGAGCCATGCCGTACGGCATGCCGCCTTGCGGGTGTTCGTTTGCGTAGGCGCCCCATGCATCCGGCTTCGCGCAGCTGAGTTCGCGATCGATGCCGAGACCGACGCTCGCCGGGATCCGCTCGCCCGGCGGAAACGGATGCGCCTTGCCGAGCGCCAGCATTTGGAGCAGTAGCGATTGCGGGAGCGCCGTCGTGGCAGGGCCACGCGCCTCGGCGCCGCCCAGCACCGAGAAGAAACCCTTCTCGCGCCACGCCGCGACCGTCTTCGCGTCGATCCCGAGCCGTGTCGGTTCAGCCGCGCGCAGTCGCGACGTGTCGTAGACGACGTCCTTGCTCGCACCCCGCGCAATTCCGTCGGGCGACGACAACAGAAGCTGGCACGGGCCGTCGTAGCAGGCATGACAGACGACGCAGCGATTCTCGAGCACGGGCTTCACGTCGGCTTCGAACGAAACCTTGCGCGCGACCGGCGTCGGGGCAGGGAGCGGGGCCGCGGCAGTCTCTTCGTGCAAGCCGCCGAGTGGGCCGGGCGTTGCACAGGTGGCGGCACCCAATGCGATCACGAACAGCGCGGCGAAGGCGACAAAGAGCAGGCGGCGAAGCGGCATCGGCGATCTTCTCCGATCGGTAGGTTCGCGCGGCAGCGTAGTCGGCTCTCGCAACAGCGCAGCCACCGCGTGCCCGGATCGGGTTCAGTTCGCGCGCGCCATCCGTTTGCGGCGCAGCCGAGCGTAGAGCGGCGCGAGCAACACCAACTCCGCGCCGATGCCACAGCCGGCTGCTTCCTTGTCGCCGTACGCCAGGCCGCCGCATTGCGGATCCGGCATGGCGGCGCCGGGCCCGCCGTCCCAGTCGATCGCGCCGTCGCCGTCGTTGTCGATGCCGTCGTCGCAGCGCGGATTCTCGCGGTCCGGCAGCAGCGCATTCGAGCAGGCCGGATCGGCGGCGTCGATGAGTCCGTCGCCGTCGTCGTCGATGCCGTTCGTGCAGTCGACGGTCTCGGAGCCGTCCGTCGCGCTCGTGCACTGCGGGTCGGCCGGGTAGTCGATCGGGCCATCGCCGTCGTCATCGAGGTGGTTCATGCAGTCGAACGACTCGGAGAGGTCCGCCGCGCTCGCGCAATTCGGGTCGGCCGGTGAGTCGACGAGCCCGTCGCCGTCGTCGTCGATGCCGTTGCTGCACTCGGGGCCCGGTGGCGCCAACGGGAAGATTCCGAGCGCGCCGGTGACCGTGCCGGGCGGCGGGATCAGCGGATCGAGTTCGCTGGCGACGTACACGCCGCCATCCGGTGTCGCGTTCACGCTGATCGCACCGGCGAGGCCGACCACGCCTTCGCTCCCGCTGTCGAAGCGATCGACGAGCGTGAGGCCGCCGCTCTGCGCATCGCGCGCGAAGACGGCCAGCTTTCCCGACGTGAGACCGGAGGCGCCCGAATAGCGGCCGTAGTTGATCGCATAGACGCTTGCGCCGTCGGGACTCATCGCGATCCCGCGCGGCTCGCCGGCGCCGAAGTCGCTCTCGGGAATCGTCGCGACGAAGCTGAGCGTGCCGTTCACCGCGCGATCGAAGCGCGCGACGCCGCCCGGTTGCGGGGGCACGTCGGCCGGCCGTCCGCCCGCTGCGACGTAGACGTGTTTGCCGTCGGGGCTCACCGTGACGTCGCGCGGGGCCCACAGGCTGTTGACGCCCGCTACACCCTGCTGTTCCACTTCGAGGAAGGTCAACACGCCGTTCGGCGCGCGCGCAAACACCGCGACGCCGCCGACGCCAGGAACCGTCACGGGACGACTCGCGCTCGCGACGTACAGCGAGGTTCCGTCCGGGCTCTCCGCCAGCCGCTGGATTCCTTCGAGTCCATCGACGCCGTTGGTGTCGTCCACGACGACCTGCAGGAACGACAGGTCGCCGGTCTGCGCATTGCGTGTGAACGCGGTGATCGCGCGTGCCTCGAAGGCCGTCACATAGACGGTCGTGCCGTCGCCGCAAACCAGTACGTCGACCGGTGTATCGAGCGCATACAGGCCGGGACCCGAGCCATCAGCGAGCGAGCCACGATAGGTGAGTGCGCCGGTCTGCTGATCGCGATCGAACCAGGTGACGGCGCTGGTGGCCGCGCTCGCGATGCCGGTCGCGACGTACGCGTGCTTGCCATCGGGGCTCATCGCGATCGCGATCGGCCGGTCGAGATGCGGGATCGTGCCGGGCGGCGTCGCTGTGTTGGCGATGATCCGACCCGCGAAGCTGAGCGCCCCGGTCACCGGGTTGCGCGCGAACCAGACGATCGATGAGTTGGCCGTTGCCACCGCGTACACGAAGAGGCCGTCGGGGCTGGTCGCGACGTCGTTCGGGCGCCCCATGCCGGTGATGCCGTTCGAGCCATTGAGCACCGCGCCGCCGAACCGCAGCGGTCCGGCCGCCTCGGCAGACGCCGCGACGAGCGCTGCGAAAAGGAGAGCGAGAAGAGCAGAGCGGCAACTCATCGGCAACTCCAGCATGGGGTCGGGGGATCCCCAGATCGTGCGTGCCCGTTCGCGGCAATTGGGATACCTGCCCTGCACGGCAGGGCTTGTTCGGCCAGACTGATAGCACCCCGGGCCGGACAGGAGTTGCCGATGGAATGGAACCTCGCCGACCTCTTCGAGCAGGCGGTCGATCACTTCGGGCCGCGCGAATGCCTCGTCGCGAACGGCGTGCGCCGCAGCTACGACGAGATGGAGGCGCGCGCGAACCGGCTCGCACATCACCTCGCGCGCCACGGCATCGGTCCTGGCGATCACGTCGGCATCTACGCGCAGAACTGCGTCGAGTGGGTCGAGACGCTGTGGGCCGTGTTCAAGATCCGCGGCGTGTGGGTGAACATCAACTATCGCTACGTCGAGGACGAACTGCGCTACCTCGTCGCCAACGCGGATCTCTCGGCGTTGGTCTTCGCGCGGCAGTACGCGCCGCGCGTCGTCGCGGTGCGGGCTGCGATGCCGGATCTCGTGCACGCGATCGCGATCGAAGACGGCAGCGAAGCCGAACTCGACGGCATCGAGGCGATCGGCTTCGAAGCTGCGATGGCCGACGGCTCGCCCGATCGCGACTTCCCGAAGCGCTCGGGCGACGATCGCTACATCCTCTACACCGGTGGTACGACCGGGCTTCCGAAGGGCGTGCTGTGGCGCCACGAGGACGTCTTCTTCGCGCTCGGTGGCGGCATCGACCAGACCACCGGCGCGAAGGCGCAGCAACCGAGCGACATGATCGCGCGCGCCGAAGCGCCCGGTCCGCGCAGCTACTTCTCGATCGCGCCGCTGATGCACGGCGCGACGCAGTGGTCGGTGATGAGCCGCTCCTTCGTCGGCAACAAGAACGTGCTGGTCGCGCACTTCGATCCGGCGGAAGTCTGGCGGCTCGTTGCAGCAGAGCAGGTGCAGGCGCTGATGATCACCGGCGACGCGATGGGCCGCCCGCTCGTCGAAGCGCTGGGCGAGGTCGGCGCAACGAAGCATCTCGCGTCGCTGTTCCTCGTCACCAGCACCGCGGCCGTCTTTTCGCCGACCGTGAAGGACGACTTCTTCCGCCACTTTCCCAACTTGTTGATCGTGGACGGCGTCGGTGCGTCGGAAAGCGGCGGCAACGGCCTGCTGCTCTGCACCAAGGGCAACACCCGGATGCTCGGCGGCGGGCCGACCTTCAAGCCCGGTCCCGGCACCGTCGTGCTCGACGACGAACTGCGCGTACTCGAACCCGGGTCTTCGCGGATCGGCAAGATCGCCCGCACCGGTCACATCCCGCTCGCGTACTACAAGGATCCGGTGAAGAGCGCCGAGACGTTCTTCACCGCGCCCGACGGCCAGCGCTACTCGATGCCCGGCGACTTCGCGCGCGTCGAAGCCGACGGCCAGGTCACACTGCTCGGACGTGGATCGGTGTCGATCAACTCGGGCGGCGAGAAGATCCACCCCGAAGAGGTCGAGCAGGCGATCAAGTCGCACCAGGGCGTCTACGACGCGGTGGTGATCGGCGTCCCCGACGAGCGCTTCGGCAATCGCGTCGCAGCGATCGTGCAGCCGCGCGCCGGCGTCGCGCCGACGCTCGAAGCGATCCAGTCGCACTGTCGCCAGCACATCGCCGGCTACAAGATCCCGCGCCAACTCACTTTGGTTTCGTCGATCGAGCGCTCGCCGGCCGGCAAGCCCGACTACCGCTGGGCGAAGCGCGTCGCGCTGGGCGAACTCGCCTGATCAGCCCGCGGTCTGCCCGCCGTCGATCGAGAGCACCGCGCCGTTGATGTAGCGGGCTTCGGGGGAGGCGAGGTACGCGACCGCCGCGGCGATCTCGTCGGGCGTCGCGAGATCCATCAGCGGCATCAGCTTCTGGATCAGCGCGGGATCGAAGCCTTCCGGGAACTTCACGTTCGCGGTGAGGGCGGTCTTCACGCCGCCCGGCGCGAGCGCGACGACGCGCAGCCCGCGCTTCGCGTACTCGAGCGCCAGGCACTTCGTCAGCGAGATCACGCCCGCCTTCGCCACCGAGTAGGGCAGTGTATACGCCTGTCCCTGCACCCCCGCCGCGGACGCCATGTTGACGATCACGCCACGCGTCGCGAGCAGGTGCGGGATCGCCGCCTGACACAGGAAGAACACCCCCGAGAGATTCACCGCGAGCATGCGGTGCCACTCTGCCTCGGCGATCTCCGTCGCGTGCGCGAAGCCCATGATGCCGGCGATGTTGCAGAGCACGTCGAGCTGGCCGAAGCGCAGGACCGCGGCGGCGATTGCATTGCGAGCCGCGGCGGGATCCGCGACGTCGAGTGGGTGCGCGACCGCTTCGCCGCTGCCGGCTTCGATCGCCGCGACGGTCTCGGCGAGCGCGGCGTCATTGACGTCGGTGGCGAAGACGCGCGCGCCTTCGCTAGCGAGTCGAAGCGCTGTGGCCCGGCCGATCCCGGATGCGGCACCGGTCACGAATGCGACTTTTCCTTTGAAGCGGCGCATACCTGCGTAGGCTCCTTGTCTTTGCGAGAGATCGTTACCGCATTGAAGCACAGCGTGGCAGGCAGCCCACGAGGCATCGATCGACACCAGATCGAAACGGGGTGACCGGGTAGGAAGTTCTGGACATGTCAGTACCTCCGCTCGTAGAGTCAAACCATCCGCGTCGTCGATCCCCCCTCTGGGGCGTAGGACGTCGCCTTCCGGTGAAAACAAGCAGTGGCTGCGCAGCAATTCCCCCAAGCGATGGTCATCGAGCTGAAGCGGGCCCGGGACGGGCGGCGCACTTCGATCTCCATTCCCCAAGCTTCGGTGGTGCGGATTGGTAGTGAGGCCGGAAGCGACGCAGTCGTCGAAGGCTCCGACGTTCTCCCTTATCATGCGACACTAGAGATGGATGCCGACGGGCTATGGGTTCGACCGGCGGTCGGCGCGACGCTCAAGGTGAATGGCCAAGTCGTGAGTGACCGCGCTCGCCTCTCCGAGGGCGACTGGTTGCTCCTTGGTTCGACTCCATTCGTCGTTAGCCTCAATCGGCGCGACGGCGTGCCGGCGGCCTCGGCTGTATCGATCGTCGCGCCAACGGCGGCAGAAGCAGGCAGCCTAACGGTCGGTCGTGTTGCAGGCAGTCACATCTTGATCGACTCGCCCGTCATCTCGCGCAATCACGCGCGGTTGTTGGTGGAAGGCGCAACAGCTTTTCTCGAGGACCTGGGGAGCACGAACGGGACCTTCGTGAACGGATCCCGCATCGAAGGCCGCACCCCGATTGAGCGTGGCGCCCGCGTCGCGTTCGCCAGCTTCGTCTACCTCTTCGATGGCGTGACGTTGCGCCAGACAGAAGGGGCCGGACGCGTGCGAGTTGTCGCCCGGGCGATCGGAAAGAGCGTCACCGACACCGCCACGCGGCAGCTCAAGCACCTGCTCCGCGACGTGAGTCTCGCGATCGAGCCCGGTGAGTTTGCGCTGATCTTTGGGACCAGCGGCTCGGGCAAGTCAACACTGCTTGATGCCCTGTCGGGGCGTCGCGCCGCATCCAGCGGCGACGTGCTCTACAACGACGTTGACCTCTACGGCCACTTTGACCTGTTCCGTGCGGCGGTGGGCTACGTCCCGCAGCAGGACATCGTGCACCGCCGGATCACGATCCGTCGCGCGCTTCAGTACACCGCGCGCCTGCGGCTGCCGGAAGACACGTCGGAGGCGGAGATCGCCGGCTACATCGAGCGCGTACTCGAACGTGTGGGTCTTGCCGACAAAGGCGACCAGCCGATCGACACGCCGGCACCGCTCTCGGGTGGACAGCTGAAGCGCGTGAGCGTCGCCGTCGAATTGATCTCGAATCCCGCGCTGCTGTTCCTCGACGAGGCGACGAGCGGCCTCGATGCCGCGACCGACAAACGCATGATGCGCCTCTTCGCGGAGCTCGCCGCCGACGGGAAGACGGTGGTCTGCGTCACCCACACGCTCGAGAATGTCGACGCGTGCGATCTTGTCGTGCTGCTGCATCGCGGGCGGATCGTCTATGTGGGTCCGCCCGAGAGAGCGCTCGTTCATTTCGAGGTGCGCCGGCTCGCCGAGGTCTACGAGGTGCTCGAGTCGGGCCCGCCGGATGCGTGGGCCAACCGCTTCCTCGAATCCGAGGATCACGAGAAGTGGGTCGCGAGTAGGCTGCGCGGGCCGGCTGGCGCGACCGCTGCGCTGGCGCCGGTGCGCGCCGCCGAAGTCGTCGTGAGGCGAAGGCGCAACGCGCTGCGCCAGGCGTCGATCCTCACCCGTCGTTATGCCGATCTGATTCTCGTCGACAAGCGCAACCTCGCGATCCTGTTGGTGCAGGCACCGCTGATCGGACTCGTTGTCGGAAGTGTCTTCGAGCTGGGTGAAGGCGCGCAGCGCGCTGCGGCGGAGTCGCAGGTCGCATTCATGTTGGTGATCTCGGCGATCTGGTTCGGCTGCCTCAATTCAGCGCGCGAGATCGTCAAGGAAAGGCCGATCTGGCAGCGCGAGCGCGCGGTGAGCCTTGAACCGCTTCCGTACCTGGCGAGCAAGCTGGTGCCGCTCGCGGCGATCGCGACGATTCAGGTCGCCGGTTTGCTCGGGGCCACAACCCTGGCCCTCGGTCTGTCGGGCAGCAACGTCGCGCGCAGCGCCGTACTGCTACTCGCAGCCCTCGCCTCGACCGCGATGGGGCTCACAGTCAGCGCGCTCGTTACGTCGAGCGATAAGGCCGTCGCAACCGTGCCTATCATTCTGATCCCGCAAGTGATCCTGTCGGGCGCGATTGTGAAACTCGAAGGTGTCACGGCGTTGATCGCCAAGACCACGATGGTCTCGTTCTGGGCGTTCGACGCGATGAAGAACGCGATGGATCCTGCGGTGCGGGAAGCTCCGGTTCCGCCCGGCGTCTTCCCCATCCTGGTCGAAGCGCCGCTGACGACGGATCTCATCGCCATCGCGGCGTTGTTGTCGGTGTTCATCGCTGCCGCCTGGCTGGCGCTGCGGCGCAAGGAAGCGGCCCGATGACGTCGCCGTTACTAGCGCCGATGCCGGACCGGATCGCTTGCGCGAGTTGCGGTGCAGACATCTCCACCGCGCAGGTCGTCGCGGCGCGCGACTACAACTGCAACACCTGCCACGCCGAACTCGCGCACCTCGATCTTGCGCCCAACGGAATGGTGCGCTCGGTGCTCGGCTGGCTGCGCGCGCCAGGCGACGTACTGCACGAGCGCTACCGGATCCGCGGGTTCCTTGGCAAGGGCGGCTTTGCAGCGACCTATCTCGTCGAGGATCAGCGTCTCAATGGCAAGCGCCGCGCCGCGAAGGAGATCCCCGAGATCTTCTTCGACGAGCGCGAGACCGAGATCCTGAGTCGGATCCAACATCCCTGCGTTCCCGACATCACCGATCGCTTCACCGCTGACGGTATGGTGTACCTGGTGCTCGAGTTCGGTGGCGACCGCACACTCGAGACGGTCCGCATTGCCGAAGGCGGCCGCGTGGCGCAGGCGAAGCTGCGGCCCTGGATCGACCAACTCTGCGACGCGCTCGCCTACCTGCACGCGCAGAGCCCGCCGATCGTCCACCGCGACTTGAAGCCAGCCAACATCCTGCTCGACGAAGCTGATCGGGTAATGCTGATCGACTTCGGAATCGCCAAGGAAGCGACTCCCGACATGCTCACGCGCACGATTGCGCGCTCGGCATCACACGGCTTCAGCCCGCCCGAGCAGGTGCTCGGTACCGGAACGGATCAGCGTTCCGATGTCTACGCGCTCGGCGCCACGATGTACGCACTTCTGACTGGCGTAGTTCCGCCACCGGCGCACGAACGCGTCGCCGGCGTCGATATCGTTCCGCCCCGCCAGATCGCGCCGGAGATTCCGCGACCCGTCGAAGAGGCGATCCTGCGTGCCCTCGAGCTGAACGTCGCAAAGCGGCAGGCGACGATCGGGGAGTTTAGGCGCGGGCTCGGTGCGGCGGAGCTGAGCGGCCCGCAAGCGGTGCGCACGACGGCGGCGCCGCGCACGGTGGCGATTGCGGGTTTGGATCTCGGGGCGGCGGCGCGTCCTTCGACGGGCCAGCCGGTGGCCGCGAGTGTCGGTGCCGTGGTTCCTCAATCGCGACCGCAAGCCGGAATTCCGCCTACAAAGCTCTTGGTGGCCGGCGTGCTGATCTGTGCGCTGCTCGGAGCACTCGTGTTCTGGACGACTCGCGGCGAGGACAGCGCAGTGCCGGCGGGGTCCACCGTGGTAGTCGCTCCGCCTCCGCCGGGACCCGTAGTCCCGAATTCGTCCAATCCGGTGAAACCGCTCGGTGACGCTACGGCGACCAACACCGGCGCGGCGGCTTCCCCGAGTCCCCAAGCGCCGCCCGTGCTCAGCCAACCGGCTTCGCCCGAGCCGAGTTCGTCCGCGCTCCAGGCTCTCTCGGAAAATCGAGACCAACCCTCGCAGCCCGAACCCGAGCGGCCGCCGAAGCGCGAAGTCCGGGGCGACCCACCGACGGCACCGCCTTCCAGGGTGTCGCAGCCGGCAAGGGAGCCCGCGCCCTCGAAGCATGGATGGGACGATTTCCAGGGCCCCACCGGGGGCGTCATCCGGAAGGTCGAATAGCCACTACTTAGGGAGATGAACAATGCATCGTGTTGCGAGCCTGCTTGCGCTGATTGTCGCCGCCGTCGCGTTTGGAATCGCCGCAGGAGCGGAAGCCCAATCGCTGCAGGGCTACGGCCTGCGCGTCTACCGCGTCGAATCGGGTATCTATCCGTTCGTGAACGTGTACTTCCGAACTTTCGATCAGGAACAGAAGCCACTGCTGAACCTCAACGCGATGAACATCGGACTGATGGTGAAGGGCAAGTCCTACGACCCTACCAAGCGCCAGTACTCGGTACAGCCGCTTCGTCAGCGACCGGAGGCCGTGAAGACCGTCCTCGTCCTTGACGCGAGCAAGACGATGGCGGGCAAGCCCTTCGAGAGAACGCTTCAAGCGGCGGCGCGCTTCATCGACTCGAAGCGCCCGCAGGATCAGATCGCGATCCTCGCGATCCGTGACACTACCGACGGATACGAGGAGGTGAGCAATTGGGACCGCGACGGTGGCGCGCTGGGCCGGCGTCTTGCCGACGTGAAGTGCGACGGCATGAAGTCGCGCATCTACGACACGCTCGCGGCAGCCATGCAGATGTCCGCGATGGTCGGCCAGGAATCGTCGTCGACGACGGGCGGCGACTACCCCGCTTCGACCGCGATCGTGATCTGGCT
>JANLTC010000104.1:0-13113 GCA_031362725.1 Deltaproteobacteria bacterium
ACGAAGTCGTCGTGGATGGAAAACACTTGGTGGTGCTCGAGATTCCGCGCGCGTACGAGCGGCCTGTACAGTTCCAGGGAGTAGAGAGCATTCGTGTGGGCTCCTACCGGAAGAAACTCAAAGATCATCCGCAGATCGAGCGCGAGCTGTGGAGGATCTTCGACACCACGCCCTTTGAACGACTCAAGGCTGGCGAGCGACTCGACGGAGAAGAGGTTCTCACGCGACTCGACTACGCGACCTTCTTCGATCTTCTCGGTCAGCCTCTGCCGAGCAATCGCGAAGCAATCCTCGAGAGGCTCACCGATGACGGAATGCTGGAGCGCAATGTCGCTGGTGGTTTCGACATCACGAATCTCGGCGCGGTGCTCTTCGCGAAAGAACTCGGGAGCTTCGACCGACTCGCGCGGAAGGCGGTTCGAGTCGTGGTCTACGGTGGCCGCGACCGCCTGACGACGGTTCGCGAGCAGCTCGGCCGCCTCGGCTATGCGGCTGGATTCGCAAGACTCATCGAGTTCGTGAATGCACTTCTCCCGCGCAACGAGGTGCTCGGCAAGGCGCTTCGCAAGGAAGTGCCGATGTATCCGGAGGTTGCGGTCCGCGAACTCATTGCAAACGCGCTGATCCACCAGGACTTCTTCGTGACTGGCGCCGGCCCCATGATCGAGATCTTTGAAGACCGGATGGAGATCACGAATCCGGGGCTTCCGCTCGTGAAGACCGAGAGATTCCTCGATACGCCGCCCCGATCGCGAAACGAAGCGCTCGCTTCCTTCATGCGTCGCGCTGGCATCTGCGAGGAGCGCGGTAGCGGCGTCGACAAGGTCGTATTCCAAACCGAGTACTTCCAACTCCCTGCGCCGAGTTTCGAAACGCCGGAGGGGAGCACGCGAGCGGTTCTCTTCGCTCACCGCCCGTTCAAAGACATGGACCGGATCGATCGGGTCCGGGCCTGTTATCTCCACGCCTGCCTGCGCTACGTGGCCCGCGATCCGATGACCAATTCGAGCCTTCGTGAGCGCTTCGGGATTGGAGAGAAGAACATCGCGAGCGTCTCGCGGGTCATCCGGGACGCCATGGAGGAAGGCCGGATCAAGCCTCACTCGCCGGACCAGGGGAAGAAGTTTGCGAGATACATCCCGGCTTGGGCTTGAAGGAGAGAGGTCCTTTATTTGCTCGGAAAGCGTCCGTTGGGCGATCGGAAGGCTCCTGGAGATTCGAGAATCACGACTTTCTCCTGCAATTTTGAGTCGTTGGCGCTGCAGCTGCGGAGCGGATCTTATTTTCGCGTCATTGGAGCAGACGGGGCCGGACTGGGACCTCATCCGGCTATAAGGAATGGAGACGGCGCCATCCTTTCCTTGATGATCCGCTAAGGAAAGGCCCGCGGGGATCAGATGACCCAGACCACGGAGCACGCCTTCGAGTCCTACGTCGAGACGATCCTGCTCGAGCAGGCGGGCTGGGCGCGAGGCGACCTCGCCGAATGGGACGTCGAACGCGCGCTCTTCGCGGCTCGGATTCTCGCCTTTCTGCAAACCACTCAGCAAAAGCTCTGGGCCGAGATGCAAGCGCTGCACGGCGCCGCGCTCGAAGAGTTGATCCTCGCAGCGCTCGAGAAGGAGCTGGATCTCAAGGGCTCGCTCCACGTCCTGCGCCACGGCTTCAAGTTCTACGGCAAGACCTTTCGCGTCGCGTACTTCAAGCCGGCGCACGGTCTCAACTACGAGATTCTCGAACTCTTCAATCAGAACCAACTCACCGTGACGCGGCAGGTGCCGTGTCATCCGGGGAAGCTCGACACGGTCGATCTGCTCTTCGCATTGAACGGGCTCCCCGTCGCGACATGCGAGCTGAAGAATCCCGGCACGGGTCAGAGCTGGAAGAAGGCAGTTCGCCAGTTCCAAACCGATCGCGATCCACGCGCGCCGCTCTTCAACTTCAAGAAGCGCGCGCTCGTTCACTTCGCAGCCGATCCCGACGAAGTGCACATGACGACGCGGCTGCGCGGCAACTCCACGCACTTCCTCCCGTTCAATCGCGGCAACCATCCCGGCGACGTGAAGTGCGGCGCAGGCAACCCGCAGCATCCCTGCGGCTATCGCACCGGTTACTTCTGGGAGGACGTGCTCGAACGTCAGAGCTTCCTCGACATCCTCGGGCACTTTCTGTTCCTAGAGAAGGCGGAAGAGAAGACAGACGATGGCCATGGTGGGAAGAAGACGATCGTCAAGGAGACGATGATCTTCCCGCGTTTCCATCAGCTCGACTCGGTTCGGAAGCTCGTAGCTGCGGCGCGCACCGAAGGCGCTGGCAACAATTATCTGATCCAGCACTCTGCCGGGAGCGGCAAGACCAACAGCATCGCCTGGCTCTCGCATCAGCTCGCGAGTCTGCACGACGCGGCGGACCAGAAGGTCTTCGACTGCGTAGTCGTCATCACCGACCGCCGCGTACTCGATCAGCAGCTTCAGGACGCGATCTACCAGATCGAGCACGCGCAGGGTGTCGTGAAGGCGATCGATGAGGACTCGAAGCAGCTCGCGGCCGCGTTGATCGACGGCACGAAGATCGTGATCACGACGTTGCAGAAATTTCCGTTCGTGCTGCGAGGCCTCCTCCATGCCGCCGGCGCGGAGACGCGAGAGTCAGCGAGCGCTGAAGAGAAGAAGAAAGCGAAGGAATGGGAGCAGGCGATCGCGAAGCGCAAATACGCCGTGATCGTCGACGAAGCCCATTCGAGTCAGACCGGCGAGTCCGCGCGCGAGTTGAAGCTGATCCTCGGCGCTGCGAGTGCTCCAGAATCGGAAGGCGAGCCGGACTGGGAAGATGGGCTCGACGCCGTCATGCAGTCGCGCCCCAAGCAGCCGAATTTGAGCTTCTTCGCATTCACCGCGACGCCCAAGGGAAAGACGCTGGAGCTGTTCGGTCGGCCTGGTGCAGGCGGACTGCCCGAGCCATTCCATCTCTACAGCATGCGCCAGGCGATCGAGGAGAAGTTCATCCTCGACGTACTCCAGAGCTACACGACCTACGCCGTCTACTACCGCCTTCGCAAAGCGGCGGACGACGACCCAGAGCTTCCGAAGAAGAAAGCCGCGCGCGCGCTCGCCAAGTTCATGAGCCTCCATCCGTACAACATCGAGCAGAAGACGGAGGTGATGGTCGAGCACTTCCGCGATCACGTGCGCCACCGGCTCGGCGGACGCGCCAAGGCGATGGTGGTGACGTCGTCGCGCTTACACGCCGTCCGCTACATGCTCGCGTTCCGCAGCTACATCGCCGAGAACGGCTACACCGACATCCGCCCGCTGGTCGCCTTTAGCGGCACGGTGCGTGACCCGGAGACGGGGCTCGAGTACACCGAGCCGGGCATTAACACTGATGTGGTGACGGGCAAGTCGATCAGCGAGTCCCAGCTTCCGGATCGCTTCGATTCGCCGGACTTCCAGATCCTGCTCGTCGCGAACAAGTATCAGACCGGCTTCGACCAGCCGCTGCTTCACACGATGTACGTGGACAAGCGGCTCGATGGCGTTCAAGCGGTGCAAACGCTCTCGCGCCTGAACCGCATGATCCCCGGCAAGGACGCGCCGTTCGTCCTCGACTTCGTGAACGACGCCGAGAACATCTATCGCGCGTTCAAGCCGTACTACGACACGACGAGCCTGCAGGAATCATCCGACCCGTCGAAGCTGGAAGCCTTGAAGCATGAACTCGATCACGCGCAGATCTACCACTGGAGCGAGGTCGAGGCGTATGCGCGGATTTTCTACAAGCCGGTGGAACAGCAGACGCCAGCCGATCACGCGCACATGCAGCGCCATCTCCAGCCCGCCGTCGATCGCTTCAAGGCCGTGGAGGACGAGGACCAGCGCAGGGAGTTCCGCGACAAGCTCGCCGGCTACGTGCAGGTCTACTCGTTTCTGAGCCAGATCATTCCGTATGCCGACCGGGATCTGGAGATGCTCTACAGCTTCGGCCGCTTCCTGCTGCCGCACCTTCCGCTCGACCGCGATACGAGCATCGTGAAGCTCGGAGACGAAGTCGAACTCCAGTACTACCGGATGGAGCGCGCGTTCTCGGGAGCCATCGAAGTTCGCGACGGCGATCCGCAGCCAGTCAAGAGCCCCACGGACGTCGGCACCAGCAAGGCCAAGGAAGAGAGGGCGCCACTCTCCGAAATCATCGAAGTCCTGAACGAGCGCTTCGGCACCCAGTTCACCGAGGAAGACCGGCTCTTCTTCCAGCAGATCAAAGAGAAGGCATGCAAGGATCAGCAAGTGATCCAAACTGCACTCGCCAATCCGCTCGACAAGTTCGAACTCGGAATCCAGAAGCTGATCGAGAGTTTCATGATCGAGCGCATGACGGAGAACGATCAGATCGTGACGCGCTACATGGGTGATCGGGACTTCCAGAGTTCGGCGTTTCCGATCCTTGCACGCGAGATCTTCGATGCGGTGCGAGCCGCCGCGACGCGGGATACATCCGGCGAGACCGCACCGTGAGCGATCGCCCGCTCTGGCAGCCGTCGCCCGAGCGCGCCGCGGCGACGCAGATGAACGCGTTCCGACTCGACGTCGAGCGACGCTTCGGCGCTTCGCTCCCCGACTATCCCGCGCTGCACGCGTGGTCGATCGCGCACCGCGCCGAGTTCTGGTCCGCGATCTGGGATTTCTGCGGCGTCCTCGGCGAGCGCGGCGAGCGCGGCGAGCGCACCGTCCTCGATCCGGATCGCATGCCCGGCGCGCGCTGGTTTCCCGATGCGCGCCTCAACTTCGCCGAGAACCTGCTGCGCCGGCGCGACGGCACGCCAGCGCTGATCTCGCGCGATGAGCGCGGTGTGCGGCGCACGCTCACCTTTGCGGCGCTGCACGACGAGGTGTCGCGCGTCGCGCAGGCGTTGCGCGCCGCTGGCGTACGGACGGGCGATCGCGTTGCGGGCTATCTGCCGAACGGCATCGAGGCGATCGTCGCGATGCTGGCGTCGGCCAGCCTGGGCGCGATCTGGTCGTCGTGCTCGCCCGACTTCGGTGTGCAGGGTGTCGTCGATCGCTTCGGGCAGATCGAGCCGCGCGTGCTCTTCACGTGCGACGGCTACGCGTACGGCGGCAACACGCACGACTTGCAGGGGCGCGTCGCCGCGGTGCTCGAGCAGCTGCCGTCGGTGCAGCGCTGCGTCGTCACGGGGAATCTCGAGGCGCGGCCGTCGCTCGCCGGTCTGCGCGACGCAACGACGTGGAACGAGTTCACCGGCCGCTTCGCGCCGGGCGAGATCGCGTTCGAGCGACTGCCCTTCGATCACCCGCTCTACATCCTCTACTCGTCGGGCACCACCGGGGTTCCCAAGTGCATCGTGCACGGCGCCGGCGGCACGCTGCTGCAGCACCTGAAAGAGCAGCGCCTGCACACGGATCTGCGCGCCGCTGACCGTTTCTTCTATTACACGACGACCGGCTGGATGATGTGGAACTGGCTCGTGTCGGGACTCGCGAGCGAGGCGACGCTGGTGCTCTTCGACGGCTCGCCGTCCCATCCCGGTCCCGCGGCGCTCTTCGATCTCGCGGCCGAGGAACACATCGACGTGCTGGGAGTCTCGGCGAAGTTCCTCGACTCGGTGCGCAAGTCGGGCCTTCGCCCGAAGGAAACGCACGATCTCTCGCGCGTCCGGACGATCCTCTCGACCGGCTCACCGCTTGCGCCCGAAGGCTTCGACTTCGTCTACGACGCGATCGCGAAGGACGTACAGCTCGCGTCGATCTCGGGCGGCACCGACATCGTCTCGTGTTTCCTGTGCGGCGATCCCAGCGGCCCGGTGTGGCGCGGCGAGTGCCAGCGTCCGGGGCTCGGCATGGCGGTCGATGTCTTCGATGACGCTGGGGTTCCGGTTCGCGAGGGTGCCGGCGAGCTGGTCTGCACCGTGCCGTTCCCGTCGATGCCGGTCGGCTTCTGGAAGGATGGCGCCGGAGCGCGCTACCGAGCCGCCTACTTCGAGCGCTTCCCCGGCGTCTGGCATCACGGCGACTTCGCAGCGTGGACGGCGCACGGCGGCATGGTGATCCACGGTCGCAGCGACGCGACGCTGAACCCCGGCGGCGTTCGCATCGGCACCGCCGAGATCTATCGCCAGGTCGAGCAACTCGAGGAGGTGATCGAGTCGATCGTGATCGGCCAGCCGTGGCAAGGCGACGTGCGCGTCGTGCTCTTCGTGCGACTGCGCGAGGGGCTCGTGCTCGACGACGCGCTGCAGGGCCGCATCAAGCGACGCATCCGCGACAACACCACGCCGCGCCACGTGCCCGCGATGATCGCGCAGGTCGCCGACATTCCGCGCACGAAGAGCGGGAAGATCGTCGAGCTGGCAGTTCGTGACGTGGTCGCCGGGCGCGCCGTGAAGAACCGCGAGGCGTTGGCGAATCCCGAGGCGCTGGAATTGTTTCGCGATCGCCCCGAGTTGTCGGCGTAGTCGCGCGGAAGGGTGTCCCGCGTAGCGAGCGCAGGCGAGCGGCGAGAATTCACCGGGCCTAGTCTGTGCCGATGAAGCTCTACGATTTTCCGCTCGCGCCCAACCCGAGAAAGCTGCGCGTCTACCTCGCCGAGAAGGGCATCGAGATTCCCCGCGTGACGGTGGACCTGACGAAGGGCGAGCAGCTCGCGCCCGGCTTTCTCGCGAAGAACCCGACGGGCGGGCTGCCGGTGCTCGAGCTCGACGACGGCACGTGTCTACGCGAGTCGCTCGCGATCATCGAGTACCTCGAAGAACTGCACCCCGAGCCGCCGATGATCGGCCGGACGCCGCTCGAGCGCGCCCGCGTGCGCGCGCTCGAACGGACCGCCGACGTCGGCCTGCTGATGGGCGTCGCGCGCGTGTTCCACAACACGCATGCGGTGTTGCCAGGGCGCGCGCCGAATCCCGAAGTCGCGGCGATCGCGCGACGCGATCTCGACAAGCCCGCGCGCTTCCTCGACGCGCAGCTCGCCGACGGTCGCGCTTTCGTGGCGGGCGATCGCGTGACGATCGCGGACACAACGCTCTTCGCGGCGCTGGAGTTCGCGCGCACCGGCAATCTCGAGATCGCGTGGCCTGCACAGATCGCGCGCTGGCACGAGCAGTTCCGCCAGCGCCCGAGCGCCAGCGCCTGACGACCCCAACAACCTGACGCCCCAATAACCTGACGCCCGGCACCCCCAGAGGGAGGCGGTGCTAGGGGTTGAGTTCGAGTTTGTCGCCGCCGCTGAGGCCGAGGGCGTGGAGGCGGCCGGCGGCGGTTTCGATGGCGAACGTGGCCGGCAGGACACTCGGGTATTGGCGGAGGCGCGACTCGTAGTCGGGGGTCGATTCGTCGGTGCCGCGCGGGGGCTCGGGTTTCATTTCGTGGATCGCGATGACGCGGCCATCGGAATCGAGGAACGCGATGTCGATTGGGATCGGGCAATCGCGCATCACGAACGCGGTCGTGTGCGGGTAGGGAAACACGAAGAGCATGCCGCCGTGCGGGTCGATGTGCGTGCGACCGCCGAGGCCACGGAACTGTGTGGCGGAATCGCGCGCGACTTCGAGCGCGAAGTGCTCGCCGCCAATCACCACGTCGGTGGTCGGCAGCTTCGTCGCGAGCTGCGCCTGCGCGGCGATTGCCGCGAGGGTCGACGCAAGCGCCAACGCGGCCCATCGAAGTGCGCACCCCATCGTCCCGCCCAGCGAGCGATCGGCGAGCGGCGAGGTCATGAACTCGCCACCTCGTTGCACAGCGCTTCGCGGCGACCGTAGCGCGCGACGTTGTCGAGAAAGATCGCCGTCGCGCGGTGCAGGTTGCCGGGCGAGTCCCCGGAGTTGTGCGGCGTGACGATCACGTTCGGCAGCGACCACAACGGACTTTCCGGCGGCAGCGGCTCGACTGCGAACACGTCGAGACCCGCGCCACCAAGCTGGCCGGTCTGCAACGCGGCGACGAGCGCGGCTTCATCGACGAGTCCGCCGCGCCCGACATTGACGAGCCAGGCGCCACGCTTCAGCAACGCGAGGCGACGCGCGTCGAGCAGCTGCTTCGTGTCGCTACTGAGCGGCAGCGCGAGCACCAGAGCATCGACCTGCCCGAGCAGCTCGTCGAGGCGCGCGATCGGCCACGTCTCGCAGGGTTCGTCGCCGGTCGGCGTCCGGCGCACGCCGACGACGCGCATGCGCAGCGCAGCGCCGAGACGCGCGACCTCGAGGCCGATCGGACCGAGCCCGACGACACCGAGCGTCAGGCCCTGGAGATCGACCATCGAGTGCGTCTCCCACGCGTGTCTCCGCTGTGCGTCACTCCAGCGCGCGAGATCGCGCGACAGCGCGAGCAGATACAGCATCACGGTCTGCGCGATCGGCACTGCGTTGGCGCCCGACGAGGTGGTGAGCCGCACACCGCGCGCGCGCAGCGACTGGAACCACGGGTTGTCGACGCCGGCGCTGAAGGTGTGGAGCCAGCGCAGCTGCTTCGCTTCGCGCAGCGCCAGCACGAACTCGCGCACACGCTCGGGGAACAAGTCGCCCGAGAAGTACGCGATCTCGACGCTGCTCGGGTCGCCCGCGCAGACATCGGGACGCAGCACCACGCGCGGCAAGCCGGGCGCCGCCGCATCGAGCGCCGCACGGTAGTGATCTTCGACCCAGGCCGAGACGAGCAGCCCGCCATTCATTGGAGGGCGAGGATTGCGCAGCCGCGCGGCGATTGCCTGCGGCGCTGCGCACGGGGTCCGCTCACTTCTTCTTGTTCGCCTCGCGCGGCGCGAGATCCGCTTCCAGCACTTCCCAGCCGACGCCGATCTCGGCGAGCGCCCGGGCGATCGCTTCCTCGCGCGAGCAGGCCGCGAGAGCAACGACCCGCGTTCGGTTCCCGTCGTTGTCCTTGACGCGCAAGCGCCACCAGAGTTCCGCCGGCGGCGGACCCGCCACAGACGCCTGCGTGGGATCCGGAACCGGGGTCGGAGACCGGCGCTTCGCGTACCGCCCGACGAGTGCTTCGTAATCCGCGCACTCCCTCGAGAGCATCATCCCGACCAGGAACCCGCGCTTCGTCCGGCCCGTCCGCCACGCGATCGCCTGGAGGGTGACGGCGGAATCGATCACCAGCTCCACCTCGTCGCCCTGGGCGAGATCGAGCTCCGTTCGGATCGCGAGGCCGGAGCTGGAGAGATCGAACACGATGGCGTCGTGTCGCTTTGCGCTGATCGTGACGACACAAGGAAGCTGGCACGAATACCGCGTCGCTCCCCGTCTGTCGCGCATGGCGGCCCCCCGATCCGGCACCATTCCGTATCGGATGCGCGGGCCGACGCTTTACACGCTTTTGCGGCAGACCCGATCGACGCGACGTCGCTTCGCTGTCCCGGTGGTCAGCCGACCTTGCGTTCCTGCTTCTGTTTCTGCTCGGCGACGTGCTTCTGGATCTCCTGGTTGATCGCGTTGCCCATCGCGCCAATGAACGTCGGGCGGTTCTGGGCGGCCCAGTTCATGCTCGCATCGCGGTTCACGTTGAGCTGCTGGAAGCGCGGCATCACGTAGCGGGCGAAGAGTTCGTAGCTGCGCTTGGTCTCGGCGAAGTCTGCCCAGTTGTGCGCCATCTGCAGGAAGCAGCCGAAACCGCCCGACTGCGTTTCGAGCCGCTCCATCTGCGCGATCGCGTCGTCGGGATCGCCGATCACCGCGAGGCCCGATGCGATCAGCGCGTCGATCGCGTTGTCGATCGAGCCGGCCGGCGCGAGCGGCAGCGCCGCCACCTCCTGGAAGTAGCGCAGCCAGTCGGCGAGCCCGAAGCGCACGTTTTCGCGCGCCTTCTCCTTGGTCTCGGCGATGTGCATCGGGCCGACCAGGCGCCACGCGCTGCGCTGCGCTTCATGACCGAACTCGGTCGCGCGGTCGGAGCAGATCTTCCAGTTCATCGCGAGCGCGTTGAAGCCGCCCGTCGAGGTGGCGCCGATCGAGAGCAGTCCGACGCCGTGCTTGCCAGCGGCGCGGGCGCCCGCGGGCGACACCTGCGACGCGACGCAGATCTCGATGTGCGGCCGCGTGAAGGGCGCGAGCTGGAGGCGCGCGTCGCGCAGTTCGAACCAGTCGCTCTTGTGCGTGACGGTCTCACCGCGCAGCAGCGGCACGAGTACGCCGATCGCCTCGTCCATCCTCTCGCGCTGCTTCAGCACGTCGATGCCCATCATGAACGCGTCGCTCGGCAGCGCGCCGGGGCCGACGCCAAAAATGGTTCGCCCGCGCGTCTGGTGATCGAGCTGGTTGATGCGATCGGCCAGCATCAGCGGGTGGTGATACGGCAGCGACGAAACGCCCGTGCCGAGCATGATGTGCTTGGTGCGCTCGGCGGCGGCGGCGATGAAGAGTTCCGGCGACGCGATGATCTCGTACCCCGCCGAATGGTGTTCGCCGATCCAGGCCTCGTCGTAGCCGAGCTCGTCGAGCCACTCGACCAACTCGAAATCGCGACGCAGCGCGAGGTCGGGGTTCTCGCGGGTCGGGTGGAACGGCGCGAGGAAGATTCCGAAACGCATGCCAGCGGGGAACGGAGCGGTCACGGCAGACTCCTCTTGGGCTTGACGAGCGGGCCGCAGCGTAGCTGCAACGGCCTCGCGCATCGAACGATACCGGGCGCGGTTGCACCGACGCTGCCCGCGACTTGCCGATCGGCGTCGCCCGGCGCCACCCAAGTGCCATCTCGGGCCACGCACACAAAGAGAGCTGAACGGCGCCGCTGCTGGAGTTCGCCAATGCTGTCACCGATCCACAGCCCCCATCTCAATCTGTTCGTCGCGAGCGACGACACGCGCCGCTACCTGGCGCGGCCGGCGACCGAGCAAGCGCTTGCGACGCTCGAGCAGCGCATCGTCGAAGACCACGCGGACACGACGCTACTGGTCGGGCCGCCGGGCATCGGCAAGTCGATGCTGCTCCGCGTGCTCGCCCAGAGGCTGCGGCGCACGCTGCGCACGGTGACCCTCGGCGCGGGCGACATCGATGCGCCGACCCTCTGTGCGTTCGCGCTCGCCCAGCTCCGCATCGAAGCGAGCAACGATCCCGAGCAGGCCGTGCTGATGCTGGCCGCCGCGTGGAGTGCAAAGCGCTCGGCGCTGGTGATCGCGATCGACGCGGCCGAGCAGTTGCCACTGACGACCGCGGGAAGACTCGGTGCGCTCGCGATGACGGCCGGCGGCGGCCTGCGCATCGTCGCGGCCGCGGTGGAACCGGCGACCGAGCTTGCGCGCGCATTTGGCTGTCAGCAGGAAGCTGTCGCGTTGCGCACGCCGATGTCGCTGCACGAGACGCAGGCGCATCTGCGAGCCGCACTCGCCGACGGCCAGGCACCGCCCGACGTTCGCGCTCTGTTCACCGGAATCGCGGTGGCGCAGATGTTTCGCGATTCGCACGGCGTTCCGAGCGACGTGAACGCGCTCGCCGCGGAGCGACTCGCGGCGGCGGTCGCCGGCGGCGCCGTCGCGGAGCCGGGTCGCGCAGCGTGGGGACATCCGGCCGCAGCTGCGCGTCGCTCGATCGTGTCGCTCTAGAGAGACTTCAGTCGGGCGGCGTGCGCAGCCCGCGTCGCACGACGTTCGCGATCGCGCGCGCGAAGTCGCCGAGGCCCGCGCGCACCGGTACTCGCTCGATCGCATCCGCGTTCGCGTCGCCGCGCAGGAAGCGCAGCACGCCGTCGGTCGCGACGCGTGCGCGCGTCGTGTCGATCGAGCGGTAGCGAATCCGGCGATCCGGACCGATCACGAACACCGCAGGCACCGCGATCCCGCCCATCTCTTTCGGATTGTAGAGATCCCACGCGCGCACGACGCTGCGGGACGCATCGGAGAGGATCGGAAACGGCAGGTCGAGCTCTGCGCGCACCGCTTCGGAGCGTGTGGGAGCGTCGACCGACAGCGCAACGATCTCCGCGCCGGCCGATCGGATCGCATCACGGTTGCTCGAATACTCCGCCAACTGGCGGAGGCAGAACGGTCACCAATGGCCGCGGAAGAAGATCAGGATCAGCGATCGATCCGTGACCAGCGACACGAGACTGCGTGTCGCGCCGGTCGAATCGACGAGCGCGAAGTCGGGCGCGAGCGCGCCCACGTCGGGGATCATGGTGTGTCCTCCTTCGCACCAAAGAACGTGACCAGGAGCTGCGCAATGCGCTCGGGCTCCTCCTGCAGCACCCAGTGCGTGCCCGTACCCAGCTCGATCAGCCGGCCGTCGTCGAGCAGGGACAGGCTCGCGCGCGTCATGTCGGCCGGGATGAACGCGTCGTTCGCGGTGAGGATCAGCAGCACCGGCAACGCCACGCGCCCGTCCTCGCCATCGCCCGGCCCCCGGCGAAACGCTGCGCGATACCAGTTGACCATCGAACCGAAGGCGCCATCGCGGTCCCACGCGGAGCGATAGAGGTCGAGCTTCTCGTCGGGGAACGCGCCGGGCGCTGCGGTGTTGCGCAATATCCTCGACTGCAGCGCCCAGTTGCCCCAGCGCGCCGTCTCCTCGGGCAGCAGCGGAATCTGGAAGAAGGTGCGGAACCACGAGACCGACTCTTCCTTCGTCTGCACGTGCGCATACGCATCGGGGTGGGGCGTATCGATCACCGCGAGCCTGCGCACGCGCTCGGGATGCCGGATCGCGAGATTCCACGCGACGCCGCCGCCCCAGTCGTGCGCCGCGACGAAGGCGTTCTGGTAGCCGAGCGCCGCAATCAGCCCCGCGATGTCGTCGCCGAGGCGATCGACGTCGTACGACTCGATGCCGCGCGGCTTGTCCGAATCGCCATAGCCGCGCTGGTCCGGGATGATCACGCGATAGCCGGCTTCCGTGAGCGGCGCGACGACGCCCACCCACGCGTACCAGAACTCCGGGAAACCGTGCAGCAACACGATCGGAGGACCGTCGGGCGGTCCCGCGCGCACGACGAAGAGTTTGACGTCGCCGACGTCGACCTCGCGCGCATCGAGCTCGATACCCAACTCGCGCCGGGCGGCCTCCACCGCATCGAGTCGCGGCTGATTTCCAGAGCAGTGGCCGATCACCACCAGCGCCGTGGCGATTCCGGTCGCGAGAGCGAGCCAGCGTCGAAGCGTCATTCGAATCTC
>JANLTC010000105.1:0-14078 GCA_031362725.1 Deltaproteobacteria bacterium
TGGCGGTGATCCGGCTGAAGATCGCCGCGCGCAAACTCGGTGTCGCGGCGGTCGACGTCGCACGGGGCGAACTGGTCTTCACCGCGGCCGAGAACACCCGCATCGACCCGAGACGCCTCGTCACGCTGCTCACGCATCCGACGCTCGGCATCCGCGTCGCGCCGAATCACAAGATCTACGCACCGCTGCCCGGAGAGCGCGAGCCGGCGCAGCTGTTCAAGGCAGCGCACGAGTTGCTGGCGCAGCTCGGGGGGTGAGGGGCGCGCGTGCGGTCAGGATTCGCGCTTGGGTCGGCGCGGATCGACGAGCGTGGCGCTCTCCCAGAATTCCGGCGGGAGATCATCCAGCTCGACCGGCGAGGTCTGGGCGATTTCTCGCTCGCTCATGCTGCGGATTCGCACGAGATCCGCGCTACCCCGAGACGGCTTCGCGGAGTGCTTTCGCTTGCTCGACGAATCGGCCGACTTTCTTGCGCTCATGGATCCAGTTCTCCCCATGCCGCTGGGCAAGAAGGGTCGGGACTCGGCCTCAGTCAACGCGCTTCTGTGGAGGTAGTTGGACTGATAGTTCACCGGGTTTCGCCATACGCAACCGCGCAATCCTCGTCTTCTGCGTATCGCTGTCCACAACATCGACCTCCACGACTCCGTTCGATTGCCGTGAATCGGATGCCATGCGAACGTCGCCTATGACGGCGCCCACGAAATCGCTCAACTCCCTGACCCGAACGCTCTCAACGACCTTCGCTGGGTTCCCGTCCTCGTCCCCGCCGCGCAACCATTGAGCGTAGACTTCGCTGTGGATGTGCTCGAAGCCGCCTTGAGTCACTACGACCCGATACGAGCCGTGATCGCCCCAAAGTCCTCCAGCGACGACAGTCGAAACCGACGCAGGAATTGCCCTCACGGCGGCTGCCTCCTGATCGTCGGCACTGGCAACCCCACAAGCCAGCGCGCCCATGGCGGTCAACCCGCCGACTGTGGCGAGCCGCCAGAGCGCAGTCGCTCGCCTGCCGCCATGACGAGCTGCATCGACAGTGATCCGAAATACGGGTCGCATCCTGCTCTCTCCCAGAGGTGTGAGTTCGGCTAGGGACTCGAGAAGATCGGCTTGCCCGCTTCATATCGTTCCCTGATGACGCGCAGTCGTTGGCCGCCGTCGAATTGGAAGTGACCTGCATCGGGCTTGTCCCATCGGCCACCCCATTCGATGCCGGTCGAGCTACCCATGCCGTCCGTGATCCCTTCACCGAGCTCGCCAGCCTGCCGGTAGCGAGAGTCCGAGCCCTTTCTTACGAGCTCCCCTCGTTCGAAAATACCGATGTCGTAGGCGAGACCGAAGTTGTGGAGACTCTCGCCACCGCGCGCGTCCGTCACGGTGGGGCCCGGCGGGGATCTTCCTATTCTGTAGAGCGAGTTTTGATACGAATATGTTCGGAAGCCTTCGGTCAGTCGAAAATCGAGACCCGCTTCGTTCAGCTGGTTCAAATGCTGCGCCGCCAGATTCGCAACGTACGGGTCGAGGCTGTCGAGCGCTGCGAGGTTTTGCGGAGTTCGCCAGCTCGCGGGCACCGCGTTGGCGCCGACGTCCGGAAGTTGTGTACGTGAGAACAGCGTTCCGACTTGATTGAAGAACTGGAACGCGCCCACCTTGATGGCCTCAGCCAGATCGCCCACGACTTGCAGCGCTTGTGCGTACTGCGCGACCGGGATTCCGCCGATCAAGGCGCTGGCGGAGACGTTGTAGCTGCCGCCACCGCTGAGTCCGAGGCCGAGCACGACGCCCGTGAAGCCCGAGCTTCCGATCTGGCCGGCATAGGCGTTCGCAGAAAGGCTCCACGCGCCGCTCGGGTCGACCCTGCCGACCGGGTCGTTGCGCACGTAGCTGTAGCGGCTGAGACCCTGCGGATCGTAGGGATCAGCGATCACCGGATCGGGCTGCAGGAAGCGACCCATGTTCGGATCGTACCACCGCGCACCGTAGTCGTAGAGGTTTCCTGCACCTCGCTTTCCGTTGAAACCAAAACCAGTCGAGAGCGTGCCGCCGCTGATCTGGCGTCCCCACGGCTCGAAGGACGCGGGCGCGCCGACCAGGCCCCCCTCCGGGCCTGTGACGACCAACACGCTGCCGAGGTGATCGCCGTTGTAGTAGACGGACGCGGGAACACTCGATTGCGCGACCGCTTCCCCGTGATGTGCGAACGGCACCGGAACCAGCGCGACCAGAAGGAAGGCCGTGCCGGTTCCTGTCGCGACGAGCACGCGCGCGCGGCGTTCCACCGGAATGCCGCGGAGTCCGCGGCGCACGCCGAGCAGCAACAACGCGGCGAGGCCCGGTGCGAAGAGCCCGAAGAGATCGAGCGGCGACGACTCGCGGCCCGCCGCTGCTGACCCCAGTCCCGCGCAGCCGGGCGGCGGGGCGGGCGGCACGAAAGTCATCGTGTGCGTGGCGATGCGCGCGCCGCCGAGCGTCACATGAATGCGTGCCTGGTGCGACGACTCTCCCCACTCGAAGTCGTCCGTCGGCAGGTGCTGGGTTTCTCCGGACGCACCGGACTGCAACTGATGGATGCGACCATTGCCGTCGTAGTGCGCGCGCAGCGCCAGCGTGCTGCCGTCCCACACCTCCGTCACGTCTGCGAGCGCGTTGTAGAAGAAGCTGCGGTTGCCGATCGTGCGCACCGCGCCGTTGGCGTCGTAGGTCGACACAGCGCCGGCGACGCTGATGGCCCGGTGGTTCACCGCGCGCCGGAGCGGATCGCTTGCCGCAAAGCGATAGGTGAGTGGCGTTCCGCCGGCGCAGTTCGCGCCGGACGCATCGCGGCACAGCAGGTTCCCGATCGCGTCGTAGCTGTTGGTTCGGGTCCCCCACACGCCCGCTTCGAGGCGCGTGGTGCGCTCCAGCCGATCGAGCGGGTCGTAGCCGAGCACCATGCTGTTCGTACCCACGCCGTCGATCACGTTGGTGACGCGATCGCCTTCGTCGTAGTACAGTGTCTCCTCCAGCAGTAGCCCCGGGCCGGGACCATCTACCTTTCTCGATTCGAGGCGACGCGACGCGGCGTCGTAGCTCGTCGTGGTGACGACGCCGCCCGGCGCCGTCCAGGACGCGACGCGCCCATCGGCGGTCCAGACGATCCCCGACGCGTCGGGCGAGGCCTGCCCCGACGCGATGCTCGTCAGGTAGCCACGCGCGTCGCGCTGGTAATCGAGCTGCGTACCGGTCGGGTGTTTGCGCGAGAGCAACTGGCCGAGCGGGTCGTAGTGGTTCTCGAAGTCGAACGACTCGGCCCGGTTCGCGATGATGATCGTGTACTTCTCGCGGGTCGGACGGCCGAGCAGGTCGTAGTCGACCACCCGGTACGTGTGCGCATCGTCATCGTTGCGCATCGACAGCAAACCGATGCCATTCGGAGCCGTGTCGTAGACCCAGATGATCGTCGCCGGCAAAAGGTTGCGAACGGAGGTGCCGCGCTTGGTGCGTGGCCGCCCGAGCGCGTCGTAGCTCCAGGCAATCGTCTCGAGCCCGCCGACGAGTTCCGTAGCCACGTTGCCATTCGCGTCGTACGTGAAGTCGCGTGGGCTGATGTCGGGCTCGGTGATGCGGATGCGGCGACCGAGTCGGTCGTAGCTGACGGTGCTCCGGTTGCCGTGATGGTCGGTGATGACCGTCAGCTGATCGCGCACGTCGTAGTCGTAGAGGGTGGCGTAGGTCTCGGATCCGTTGCGCTCTTCGACGCGCACGATGCGGCCGAACGCGTCGCGCTGTTGGCGAACGGTGTTGCCGTTCGGATCGATGCGAAGGACGCTTCCGCGGTCGTAGCGACGCGTATGGACGCGCCCACTGCCTGGCAACGTCGCGGTGATCACGCGATCCGCGATGTCGTACTCGTAGCGGGTCTCCGCCCCTGCCGTGTCGAACTCGGGCTGCGTTTGCGCAGCGAGTCGCCCGATGGCGTCGTAGCGGAAGACGGCGTCGGAGACGGTCGTTCCGGCGGGTCCCGTGTGTTCCGCCGCGATCGCGCGGCCGAGACCGTCGTAGCGCGTGGTGCTCGTGCGGAACGCGTTCGCAGACGACTTTCGCGATTCGGTGATCGCAACGGCCAATGGCGTGTCGACGTAGCTCCACGTCGTCGACGAGAGCCCGGCGGGTCCCGACTCGCTGATCCGGCGACCGAAGACGTCGTAGCAGAGCTGCGTTTGCGTGTAGGCGGCGAGATCGTTCGGGCTGCGTCGTTGCCCGACGAGCCCGGCGCCGGGGCTGTGCGGCACGGAGCAACCAGGCGCCGTCGCGTACGAGAGTTCGCTGCGGTGCCCGAGCGCGTTGACGGTGGCGGTCGGGAAACTGTGGTAGATGGCGTCGTACTCGGTCGTCGTGGTGGCGCCGTTGCCACCTGCGTTCGCGAGCGGGTCGGTGACGCGGATGGGATTGCCGTACGCGTCGTACGCGAAGGTCGTCGTCGGATCGGGAAGTGTCGCGTCCCCGAGAACGTCGATGCGTCGGGTCAGATCCCCGATCGTCGGCGGCGCGACGCCGCTCGTATCGCCGTCGTACGCGAAGCGCGATTCGCGCACCAGCGGACCCGCGCCGGGCGTTGCTCCGGCGCGCACCGTGCGGGTCACAACGCGGTCGACGAGATGGAGCGCCTCGTTCGGGAGGTAGGACAGCTCGGTGATGCGCGTGTCGCCGGGAACCACGTCCGTTCCGGCGGACGAGATCTCGCCCCACTCGATGATCGCAGTCGGGTTGCCGTGCGCGATCACGGCGCCAGCGTCGTAGCGAAACTCGGTGCGGCTGCGTCGCGGCGTCGTCTGGCCGTCGTACTCGCGCCGGTCGACGCGCACGAGGGTGCTGGCGTACGGAGGCGTCGCGTCGGCGCTGTAGCTGTAGTCGGTGCCGAGCCACAGTCGACCCTCGGCGTCCAGCACGGTTTCGCTCATCAGCTGGCCGGACAACGCGGCCGTCTGGTGATAGACGCGATTCGTCCGCCGACCGTCGGACCGCGTCTCGGTCACGCTGGCGAAGCCGCGGAACTCGCGCGCGACGGCGTCGTAGAGACCGCCTGCGTAGTCGAAGGTGCTCGTACTCACGACGTTGCCGGGCTGGCCGGGCGACGGACTCACGATGACCGAAGCCACCACCGGCACGACGAAGGGCAGTTCCGGCGTCCCGTAGCTCGCTGCCGTTTCCTGTTGTGCCGAGACTTCGTAGCGGTACTGCGTCTGCCCGCCGAGAGGATTCGTCACCAGCGTCAGCAGATCGGGGAGCGATCCCCGGTTGCGGTAGAACTCGCTTGCGCCATTCGCGGAGCGCACCAGATCGGTCATGCCGTCGCCGTCCAGATCGAGCATGCGCACGCCGTTGTCCGCGCCGTTCGCAGCGACGAAGTCGAGGCCGGCCGGAATCGTCCAGGCGGAACTCACGATCCACGGTGTCGGCGGCGTCTCATCGACGTCGCCATCGTTGAGCCAGGTCGTTCGGGTCGCGCCGGTCTTCGCCCGCAACACGTCGAGGCGACCGTCGCCGTTCACGTCGGCCAGACGCACCCCGGTGTCGTTCGAGTGATGCTCGCCGAGTTCGTAGAAGTACACGCCAGCGGGCAATGCCCAGGCGGGAGCTTCGATGTAGCCGCGCTCGCCGTCGTTGCGCCAGGCCGTGGCGGCGGTCCCGTAGCCGTTCTGGTACGGATCGAAGCTCGCAGAGAGTGTGTCGGAAAGTCCGTCCCCGTCGAGATCGACGTCGATCGAGCCGAACTCGAGGTTGGTGAGCCAGTACCAGGGAAAGGTCCCGAGCGATGGATCGCCGGCGAAATGCATCGGATGGGCTTCGTTGTAGAGAATCTGGTAGCCGCACTCCGCGAACGGGTCGCTGAGATCGCAGTGCTGGAAATCGGTTGCAACGCGCTTCAGCGACGCCTGGCACGACGGTCCCGCCGAGTCTACGACGGGAGCGCGTTCGAAGCGCAGATCACCGAGATTCTCGAAGTAGTAGTTGGTGAGTCGCTCGTCGAGACAGACCCAACCGGCCGATGCGAACGGCGGACTGGGACCGCCGATCGCGGTCTGCCGGTACTCGACACCCCGCACGATCAGCTCGGGCAGTCCGTCGCCGGTCAGATCCGCGAAGCGCGCGTTGCCGGAGGTCGCTCCCGGTGTCGCGGCGAACACGTAGATGTCCACGATGCCGGAGCGGTTCACTCCCCAGAACGTGTCGTCGAGCACATCGCCGATCTCGGTTGCCGCGACGAAGCCGCTCGCAGAACCGCGGAACCAGGTCGGCATGCCGTAGAGCCCTCGCACGCCGCTCGTCGGATCGAGATTCCGCACGCCACCGACGAGGTCGGCCCGGCCGTCGCCGGTGACGTCGAGCACGTCCAGTCCGGTGGTGTACGACGAATAGGCGTCCTGCCAGGCAAGCGAGAACGGGATCTGGCCGTTCTGTCCGGAGAACGTCGGGAGCGGATGCACGGGGCTCGGCGCGCTCGCGAATCCGTTGCCGATGTTCAGGTAGACACCGCTGTCCGCAGTGAGTGAAAAGGTCGCCAGCGCAGGATTGGGATTGCTCAGCGTCGCGAGCGCCTTCACCAGATCGGGGCGCGCGTCGCCGTCCACATCGACGAGGCGAACGCCTTTGTCCTGCCGACTCGCGTCGACGAGCGCGAGGCCCGCGGGCCAGCTCCAGGCCGCGAGCTGCCAGCCGGTCGTGCCCGCCGCGACGTTCGAGTGATACGCGAACGACGTCACGAGCGGCGCGGTCGGCGACGCCGACGCCGCATCGTTGCCGTACAGCGCAACGGCTGCGAGCAGCGAGCGGAACGTGTCGGGGCTCGTGGCGTAGCGAAGGTCGTAGCGACGCACGAGCGTGGCGCCGACCTTCACGTCGATGAAATCGAGCCGGTGCGCGATCCGCGACAGGAAGCCCGCGCGGTACCCCTCGGCGACATCGCCGCGGGACGCCGATTCCAGCACGAACTCCACCCGGCGATCGGTCGCGGCGTTGCCGTCGAGACTTTGGAGCACGCCGCCCGCCGTGCGGTGCAGCGTGTATCGGAGCGTCGCGAGGTACGCGGTACCGGGATCGCGCCGGTCGTAGCTCGCGAGAAACGCATTCCCGTGTCGATCTTCCTGTTGGTCGAGCAGCCACTGGAATACCTGACCGGCCGCGTTCGCGACGCGCGCCGACGCCGCCACGCCGAAGCGCAGCAGCACGCCGTCCTTGCGCGTGATCGTCCAGGTGCCGTTCGCTTCGTGGAGGATCCGGACGTAGCTCTCGCGCAACGTGTGGTAGCGACGCGGCAAGGATGCGCTCGTCGTCTCGGGAACGAGCGGCTGGCCGTCGAGTTCGAAGACGTCCACGGCGTCGTCGTAGGTCGGAACGCCGCCCTTCAGCGAGCGCGTGATCGCGGGCAGACCGAGCGACCAGCCACTGCCGACCCACGAATCGCCGCGCGCCTGGCTCGCGTAGCGGAGCGCGAGCTGCGGCATCATGCCGCCGGTACCGGGCGGCACCTCGATCGGGATCGCGGATGCCGCCGCGCCGGTGAAGGGATCGGTCGCCGGCGCAGCAGCGGCCGCTGCCGGCGCAATGCCACGTGCGGTCGGAAGCGTGGAGGAATCCGTCGAGATCGCGCGCACCGGATGCGCGGGCAGGCTGATCTGGGTGACGAGCATCCAGACCATCGTTTGCTTCGAGCCGCGCATCGTCTCGCTCCCGAACGCACCGCGCGACGGATGACCTGCCAGGGTCGCAGGGGTCGCAGTGCGCGTGTCGCCGGGTGCAGTGCAAGAGGCGTGCGCAGCGGCGCGAGCCGTTGCGGAGCCCTCTGCGACGCGCTGCGTGCGCGAGACGCGAAATCGTGTACGTGCGGACGCCGGAATCGCAGCGGCCGATTGCGACGAGGCAGATCCAATTCGGCCACGCGACGGTCGATCCTGGCCACCTGGACCGGTCGGGCTCGGAATGAACCGGCGTGCGCCTCCGCTGCCGGAAAGCCTCCTCTTGATTCGCCGTCTCCCAACCTTCTGTGACTTTCCAATCGGAATTCTGTGACTTTCCAATCGGAACCAGAAAGAGACAGGAAGGCTGGATGAGCCCGAGACAGACGATCGAAGTGTCCAAGAGGGCGAGACCCGGGCCGCGCCGGCAATTGTGCTCGGGGGACTCCGCCCCCGTTCGTTAGTATCCGGGCCGCGCCGGATCCGGCCGGCCCTGGAGGACTCCATGTTCGATCGCCCGTTGACCGTTGTGCTGGCTGTTGCGCTGATCGCGATCGTCGCGGCAGTGCCGGCCTCTGCGGAGGAGTGGAAGGCAGCGGACCCCGCCGCGGACGTGGCGCCGACGGCGTCCGCCCCGAGTCCGGCCAAGGCTTCCGGCACGGTGGTGGACGGAATCGCCGCGCAGGTCGGCACCGAGGTCGTGCTCGTCTCCGATGTCGATCGCGTCGCGGATCCGATCGAGGCGAAGATCCGCGCGCAGGGCGCCACCGATGCCGACATCGTGCTGCTGCGCTCCGACGTGCTCGACAAGCTGATCGAGCGCAAGATGATCAACCTGCTCGCCAAGAAGATGGAGATCGAGGCGACCGACTTCGAGATCGACGACGCGATCGCCGGCATCGCCCGCGAGAACAAACTCGACGCCGAAGGCCTGAAGAAGAGCGTCGAATCGCAAGGGCTGAGCTTCGACGCGTACCGCCGTCGCATCGGCGATGAGATCGTGCAGCAGAAAGTGCTCGGCGGGATGGTGCGATCGCGCGTGAAGATCGAGGACGCGCAGATCCGCAAGGTCTATGACCAGCGCTACGGCGCGATGCCCGCCGGCGGCGAGGAGTTGCACCTGGTGCACATGGCGGCGGGCGCGGAGGATGGCAAGCCCAAGTCGGTCGCGGCCGCGTGTGACAAGGTTCGGCGTGGCCTCGCGCGGATTCGCGCGGGCGAGAGCTTCGCCAGCGTCGCAATCCAGGTCTCGCAGGCGAGTCCCGATCTCGGCTGGCTCCCGGCGGGCACACTCGCGCCGTGGATGCAGCAGGCCACGAGCAATCTGCAACCGGGTCAGGTGTCGGGCGTGATCGAGCTTCCGGTCGGCTGCGCGGTGGTGCAGCTCGTCGAGCGTCGCCAGACCGAGGCGCTCAGCTTCGAGGAAGCGAAACCGAAGCTGCACGAACTGATGATGGAGCAGGCGTTCCAGGAAGAGTACGTGCGCTTCGTCGAGAAACTGCACAAACAGGTCTACGTCGAGCGCAAGGGCACGTTCTCCGAGGCGTCGCGCCTCGACGTCGCAAGTCCGCCCACGATTCGGTGAGCGAAGCGCCCGTCATCGCCGCGCCGAGTGAAATCCAGGTTCGCGGCGCGCGCGAGCACAATCTTCGGAACATCGACGTCTGCATCCCGCGCGACCAGCTCGTCGTGATTACGGGGCTCTCGGGTTCGGGGAAATCGTCGCTGGCCTTCGACACGATCTACGCCGAGGGACAGCGCCGCTACGTCGAGTCGCTGTCGGCGTACGCACGCCAGTTTCTCGACCAGATGAGCAAGCCCGACGTCGAGTCGATCGATGGACTCTCGCCGGCAATTTCGATCGAGCAGCGCAGCGTCGCGAAGAACCCGCGTTCGACGGTCGGCACGATCACCGAGATCCACGACCACCTGCGGCTCTTGTACGCACGAGTCGGTCAGCCGCATTGCTGGATCTGCGGGCTGCCGATTGCCAGCCAGACCGTGCAGCAGATGACCGAGCGGGTGCTCTCGCTCGGCGAGGGCGTGCGCATCCAGGTGCTCGCGCCGGTGGTTCGGGGCCGCAAGGGCGAATACAAGAAGGAACTCGACGCGTTCCGCCAGCAGGGCTTCGTGCGCGTGCGGGTCGACGGCACCCTGCATGATCTCGGCGACGAGATCGCGATGGCGCGCACCGCGAAACACGACGTGGACGTCGTCGTGGACCGGATCGCGGTGCGCGAGACGGCGCGCACGCGCATCACCGAGTCGCTCGAAACGGCGCTGCGTCTCGCGGACGGCACGGCGCTGATCGACGTCGGCCCGGGTCGCGAGGAATGGCTGCTCTCCGAGAAGAGCGCATGCACACAATGCGGCGTTTCGTTTCCCGAGATCGAGCCGCGCTTCTTCTCGTTCAACAATCCGCACGGCGCTTGCAAACCCTGCTCGGGACTCGGCACGCGCAACGTCTTCGATCCGGCGCGCGTGGTGCCCGATCCGTCGCGACCGCTGCTCGCGGCGATCGAGCCGTGGAACGCCGGGCGACGGCCGTCGCGCTACTACATCAAGCTACTCGAAGCGCTGGCCGCACACTTCGGAGTTTCCGTCGACACTCCCTTCGAGAAGCTCCCCGCGCCTGCGCGCGACGGAATCCTGTTCGGCACCCCGGACGCAGTCGCATTGGCATCGGAACGCGCTGGGAAGATTGGAAAAGCACAAAGAAGCTGGGACGGCGTGATCGGCGAGCTGTCGCGTCGCAAGGACGCGTCGGGCGACGCGCTGTTGCAGTTCACCACGCCGCGGCCGTGTCCGGATTGCGACGGCTCGCGGTTGCGGCCGGAAGCGCGCAGCGTGCGGATCGGCGGGATCGGCATCGATGCGCTCTCGCGGCTCTCGATCGCCGATGCGGCGAAGTTCCTCGATTCGCTCGAGCTTCCCGCCGGCAAGCAGCTCGTCGCGGATCGCATCCTGCGCGAGATCAGCGACCGGCTGCGATTTCTACTGGACGTCGGCCTCGACTACCTGACGCTCGATCGGGGCTCGAGCACGCTCTCGGGCGGCGAGGCGCAGCGCATCCGACTCGCGACCCAGGTCGGTTCGAGCCTGCTCGGCGTGCTCTACGTGCTCGACGAGCCGTCGATCGGCCTGCACCCGCGCGACAACCGCCGCTTGCTCGAGACGCTCTTCCGCTTGCGCGACCAGGGCAACACCGTGCTGGTGGTCGAGCACGACGAGGAGACGATCCGCTGCGCGGATTGGATCATCGACATGGGACCGGGCGCCGGCATCCACGGCGGCGAAGTCGTCGCCGAGGGACCGCTCGCGGCGATCCTCGCGAATCCGAACTCGCTGACGGGCGACTATCTCGCCGGTCGTCGCGCGATCGCCGTGCCGAGCGCGCGCCGCAAGCCCAGCGATCGCAAGCTCGTGTTGCGCGATTGCCATGAACACAACCTGAAGCACGTCGACCTGCATCTTCCGCTCGGGCTCTTTGTCGTCGTGACGGGAGTCTCGGGATCGGGCAAGTCGACGTTGGTGATCGACACGCTGCACAAGGCGCTCGCGCAAAGGCTGCACGCGGCACAGGATCCGCCCGGCCGCTTCCGCGGCATCGAAGGCCTCTTGCACATCGACAAGGTGATCGACGTCGATCAATCGCCGATCGGCCGCACGCCGCGCAGCAACCCGGCGACCTACACGGGCGCCTTCGACGGCATCCGCAAACTATTCACGCAGGTGCCCGAGGCGCGCGTGCGCGGCTACGGGCCGGGGCGCTTCTCGTTCAACGTGAAGGGCGGCCGCTGTGAAGCGTGTATGGGGGACGGCACGAAACGCGTAGAGATGCACTTCCTGCCCGACATCTTCGTCACCTGCGAGGTGTGCCGCGGCCGGCGCTACAACCGCGAAACGCTGAGTGTGCTCTACAAGGGCAAGAGCATCGCCGATGTACTCGAGATGTCGGTGGAGGAAGGCGTCGAGTTCCTCCGCAATTTCCAGTCGGTGCGCCGCCCGCTCCAGACGCTGCACGACGTCGGTCTCGACTACATCCATCTCGGCCAGGCGGCGACCACGCTCTCGGGCGGCGAAGCGCAGCGCATCAAGCTCTCGCGCGAACTTTCGCGTCGCGACACCGGCCGCACGCTCTACATTCTCGATGAACCGACGACGGGCCTGCACTTCGCCGATGTCGAGCGACTGCTCGGCGTGCTGCAGAAACTCGTAGAACTCGGCAACACGGTGGTCGTGATCGAACATCATCTCGACGTGATCAAGACCGCGGACTGGGTGATCGACATGGGCCCCGAAGGCGGCGGCGCGGGCGGCACGATCGTCGCCGAAGGGCCGCCCGAGTGGATCACGCAGCAGCGCGCGAGCCACACGGGGCGTGCGCTGGCGTCGGTGCTCGCATGAACCAGCCGCCGCGCCCGTTCCCGACACCGCTCAACGCCGCGCTGCTGACGATGATGGGCGTCTTCTTCACCACCGCGATCGCCTTGATGATCTCGGATTGGACGACGCCGACCGCGGCGATCGGCATCGCGAGCGTACTCGGCCTCGGCGGCGCGGGGATGCTCGGCGCGGCCAGCATTCCACCGCCGCACGCCGAGCGCGTCGGCCTGCGCGGACTGCGCCGGCAGCAACTGCTCCCGCTGCTGCTGCTGCTGCCGGTCGCGCTGCTCGCCAGCGAAGTCGACAACGCCGTCAGCCTGCTCTTTCCCGCACCCGATGCCCAGCAGGTGGTACAGGAGACCCTCGACAAGCTTCCGACCGACACGAGTCTCTCGGTGCTGGAAACGCTGATCGTGGCGGTCGGGCTCGTGCCGGTCATCGAGGAGTGGTTCTTCCGCGGCGTCCTGCAGCAGGGACTCGTCGCCAGCATCGGCGCCGTGGGCGGCATCCTCGTGACGTCTTTCTTCTTCGCATTCGGACACGGCGCCGGCTTGTCGCCACAAGCCTGGGCGGCGCTGGTGGCGCAGACGCTCGTGCTCGGCATCGCGTTTGGCTACGTGCGACACCGCACCGGTTCGCTGCTCGCACCGATCCTGCTGCACGTCGGCGTCAACGGTATGGGCGTCGCCGCGATGGCGGCGCCGCTGGTGGTCGCGGTGCCAGGCTACAACGCGCCGGGCACCCATACGCCGCTCGGCGTGCTGCTGCCTGCGATCGTCTCGGTCGCGGTCGGTGCCTGGATGCTGTCGAACGAAACGGTTCCGGCGATCCCGGTCGTGCGCGTGATCGACGAAAGCGACTCCTACGAAGACTGACGGGCACGGTGAACGCGCGTTCGCTCGCAGCAGTGCCCATACCGCGATCCGATCCGCGCCTCGCTCCCCGACGCCGAAGCCGGTGGATACCCGTCACACCCAGCATCTCGCGCGGGATACACTGCAGCAGACTCGCAGCCTATCCCGCCCGAATGGGTGGGTTTCGTTGCAAAACAGACGCTTTCGGTGGCAGACTGCGGTCTAGTAGGATGTTATGCAGCTCGGAGTAGAAGGCTCGTAGTGGGAAACTCTTCGCAGGACAGCTCCGCGCGTGTGGCTTCCAAGGCCGGGTTCGTGATCGCCGCGCTGTTCTTGTTGAGCGTGCTGTCTGCTCCGGCGCGGGAGCTCTTGGCGCCGGGCCTCGCGGCCGAGCAACTTGCGGCGCTCTATCGAGAACATCGCACTGCGGTTCTCGGTGGGGTCTACGTCGCGAGCCTCACCTGGGGCGGCGTCTTCCTGGTCTTTTCTGGCGCGTTGGCTGCCCATCTTTTCATGCTGGGATCTGAGGCCGGTGCCCTCATCGGCTTGGCGGGCGCGGTGCTCGAGGCCGCCGTCATCCTTCTCTTCTGTGCGCTCTCGAATGCGGCGGCCTTCGTGGCCGGAGGCGGGGTGCCGAGCACGGTCCTGGCGCTTCACCACGGCGCTCTGCTGGCCAACAACATTTCGGGCTTCCCAACCATCGTGTGCGTTGCGGCGTTCACCATGGGCGGCCGGCGCTTGGGCGTCTTTCCCGCTTGGGTGGTCGCGCTGGCGGTTGTTTGCATTCTTCTCCACGCGGTCTCATCGGCCAGCCTCGCGCCGCTCGGCTTCTTCGCTCCCTCCGGCCCGGCCAGCCTGATGGCGCCGTTCACGATGGTGCTCTGGGTCCTCGGCGTGAGTATCGTCCTCCGGCGCGGTATCCGGACCGCTGCCTAACAAGGGACTGTGTTTCAAGTCCTCCTCATTCGTGAGCCCAGTGCGAGCGCTTTCGCATCATTGCATTGAGGATGATGAGGAGCTTGTGAGCGACGGCGGCGAGCGCGAGCTTCTTCGGCTTGCCCGCGTCGCAGAGGCGCTTGTAGAACACGGAGAGCACGGGGTTGAAGCGGGCTCCGGTGAGCGC
>JANLTC010000146.1:0-13805 GCA_031362725.1 Deltaproteobacteria bacterium
TGCTGCTCGGCTACCAGGCGCAGGGCTGGAAGATCGATCGCGCGGCGGGGACGATCGTCGACCAGCACTCGTGGCACGCCGACACGAAGGCTGCGCGCGCAGAACTCGGCGAGCGCGGCAAGACGATCGCGCAGCCGGACTGACCCGGCGCGGTCGCACTACGCGCGGTGGCGTCGCGCCGCCGCGAGCCCCGCCGTACCCAGTGCGAGCAGCAGCGCCGTCGCGGGCTCCGGCACGATCCGATACTGGTCGCGCAGAGCGAAGGTCGGGTCGATCCGGAGCGAGGCACGCACCACTGCATGGAGGGAGCCGCCGCCGCTCGTTCCCGCCGCATCGAGGTGCGCCGCGAGGTTTGCCCCGAGCGCCAGGGACTGCAGGGTGTTCGCGGGAAGCAAGAGCGGGAGCGTGGCGTCGAAGAACTCGCCCACGTTGGTGCAACCGCTCGCGTCGCAGGTATCGAGCCTGATCTCACCGCCCGGATAGGTGAGGAAGGCCTCGGACTCCGGAACGACGATCGACTGACCCACGAAGACGTCGAGCACGATGAGCGCATCGAGCAACACCGGGATGAGATCAGCGGTTGGAGGTCCCTCGACACCGAATTCGAGCTGCGTCGACGCGCGCGCCGAGCCGTCGAGCTGCGCCGACGGCTGGAAGCGGTTGATCGCGACCTGGCCCTCCGCGATCCACATCGCGCCGTTCGTATTGGGAGACGTGTCCGCGACGGCCGTGGTCGCACCGGTCGATCGCACCTCATCGAGCACGAGCCGCTCGCCCAGGTGCGCGTCCGCTCCTTCGAGGTCGAGATCGAAGGCCGATATCGACTCCAGATGGACGGGTTCTGCGAACGCGAGCGCGAGCACCGGTGCGGGCGCGGTGGCAATGGTGCCCGCGAGCAGCGCGGCCAACGCGAAAACGAGCGAGCAAACCTTCATGGCTGGCTACCCCTGGAACGGAGGTAGTTGCGCTGCTTCGATGCGTGGCACGATTTCTGCCTGGATCCGGGTTGCCGCGCGTCAGACCAGCTCGACATCGAGCGCATCGAGCAATCGGTCGACGACCTCGGCGCGCGCATTTTCCCCCATCAGCCCGATCCGCCAGACGCTGCCCGCGAGTTTGCCGAGCCCGCCGCCGACCTCGATGTCGTGGCGATCGAGCAGCCGGCGACGCAATGCGGCTTCGCCACCGCGCACGACGCGTTCTGGCAGTCGCACCGAGGTGAGCATCGGCAGCCGATGCGCCGCTGCGACGACGGGCTCGAAGCCGAGCGGCGCGAGTCCCGTCACCAATCGCTGCGCGGCGGCGCGATGGCGCTCGAAGCGCGCGTCGATTCCCTCGGCTTCGATCCGTCGCAGCGCTTCGGCCAGGCCGACGATCGCCGCGATCGGCGCGGTGTGGTGATAGACGCGTCGCTCGCCAAAATAGCCGCCGAGCAGGTTCAGATCGAAGTACCAACTCGGCACCGGCGCCTTGCGGCGCGCGACGCGGTCGAGCGCGCGCGCGCCGAACGAAGCCGGCGAGAGGCCGGGCGGGCAGGAGAGACACTTCTGGGTGCCGCTGTAGGCGGCGTCGATGCCCCACGCGTCGAGCGTGACCGGCAAGCCGCCGAGCGACGTCACGCAGTCGAGCACGACCAGCGCGCCCGCGTCGCGCGCGGCGCGCGCGATCGCTTCCACCGGCTGGTGCGCGCCGGTCGACGTCTCGGCGTGTACGAACGCGACCAGCGACGGGCGCATGCGCGCGATCGCGGCGGCCATCGCGTCGTCGTCGAGCACGGTGCCCCACTCCGCGTCGACGCGGGTCACGCGCGCGCCTTGACGGCTCGCGACGTCGCACATGCGCTCGCCGAAGACGCCCGCGACGCCGATCACGACGTCGTCGCCCGGCTCGACGAGATTCTGGAAGCAGGTTTCCATTCCGCCGCTGCCGGTCGCGGACAGCGGAATCGTCAGCCGATTCTCGGTGCCGAAGAGCCGGCGCAGTCGCTGTTGCAATGTCTCGACGCAATCGAGGAAGGCGGGGTCGAGGTGCCCGACGAACGAATCCGCCATCGCGGCGAGCACGTCGGGATGCGCGTTCGAAGGCCCAGGTCCGAGCAACAAGCGTCGCGGCAGCGTCATCTCTTCCCTCGATCGATCCGGGCCCGAGTTCGGCACGACGCCGCGCCTCGGCGTCGTGCGGGATCCTTTACGGGGATCTCGGATCGGAGCTTACCGGGAGCGTTGACAGGAGCGTGGCACCTTCCTAAGGTTGGCAGGCCCTCCCCGCGGGAAGATGCAGTCCTCCTGCACACACCCGCGTTCGCTCGCCCTCTATCTCTGTTTGCGATCTCTGTTCGTGACTCGCCACGAGAGGTTGGAACTTGAAGCGCTGGATCGCGCTCGCGCTCGGCATCGGGATCGCGCTCGGCGCCGGGTATGTCCGGCTACGACGCGTCGTCCCGCCGCGCGCGTCGGCGCCGACGGAGTCGATCTCGGCGGGTTCGCGCGCGCAGCTGGACGACGTACTTCGCAAGGCCGGCACCGGCGAGTCGCAACGGTGACCGTGCTCCGGACCCGCGTCCTCTACGAGGCCGAGGAGCGGGCGCGGCTGGCGCCGTTCGCGGTTTGCGCCGCGGCGTCGCGCGGTCGGGTGACGCCGGAATCGGAGCATCCGCTGCGCACCGCGTTCCAGCGCGACCGCGACCGCGTGCTCCACGCGCGCGCGTTTCGCCGTCTCGAATACAAGACCCAGGTCTTCGTGCATCACGAAGGCGACCACTACCGCAATCGTCTGACGCATACGCTCGAAGGTGCCCAGATCGCGCGTACCGTCGCGCGCGCGCTGCGCCTGAACGAAGACCTCGCCGAGGCGATCGCGCTGGCGCATGACCTCGGTCATACACCGTTCGGGCACGCCGGTGAGCGCGTGCTGAATCGCCTGATGCAGGGCGACGGCGGCTTCGATCACAACCGGCAGACGCTGCGCGTCGTCGACCTGCTCGAGGAGCGCTACCCCGGCTTTCGCGGCCTCAATCTCAGCTACGAAACGCGCGAGGGAATCCTGAAGCACGTTCCGAACTGGGATCATCCGGTGCCGCGCCCGGATCGCAGCGGACAGACGCCGCTCGAGGCACAGGCGGCCGATCGCTCCGACGAGATCGCCTACACCAATCACGATCTCGACGACGGGCTTCGCTCCGAGTTGCTGACGCTCGAACAGCTGGGCGAGGTTCCGCTGTGGCGCGATGTACAGGCCGAAACGCTTGCGCGAATGCCCGAGGCGTCGCTGCCGGTACTGCGTGCGCAGACGATCGTCGCGCTGCTCAATCGGCTGGTCACGGATCTGGTCGAAGCGACCGCAGCGCGACTCGACGAGGCGCAGCCCGCCGACGTCGATGCGGTGCGCGCCGCGCCGCATCGATGGCTCGACTATGCGCCCGCGCTGGCCAAGGGGCTGCGCGAGCTGAAGGAATTCCTGTACCAGAATCTCTACTACCACCCGCATGTCGTGGCGACCACCGAGAAGGCCGAGCGCGTTCTCGAAGAGCTGTGGTGTGTGTACCGCAGCGATCCGGCGACGGTCCCGGCGCAGGTACGTGCGCACATCGCCGCCGACGGCGAGGCCCGCGCGATCGCCGACTACGTTGCGGGCATGACGGATCGCTTCGCGCTCGCGGAGCACCGAAGGCTCACCCATGGTCGCGGCCTCGACTGACACAGACGTCCGCGTGGCCTTCGCGACCGCACCGGACGAAGCCGTTGCGGTGCGCATCGCGCGTGCGCTCGTCGAAGAGAATCTCGCCGCCTGCGCGAATCTGGTGCCCGGCGTGCGTTCGATCTATCGCTTTCGAGGCGTCGTCGCGGATGAACACGAAGTGCTGCTCGTGATCAAGACCTGCGCGGATCGGATCGCGGCGCTGGCGGAGCGGCTGCGTTCGCTGCATCCGCACGAGGTTCCCGAGTTGGTCGTGCTGCCGGCTGCCGGCGGACTGGCCGCATACCTCGACTGGGTGCATGCGGAGACGCATCCGTGAGTCTCGCGCGCGCGCTCGAAGCGGCGGCGTCGGCGCTGCCCGAACACGAGGATGCGATCCGGCCGGCCAACGGCGACCCCGAACGGCTAATCGCGGCGCTGTCGCCGACCGACGCGACGACGGTGCTCGCCTGGCTGCTCGACAACCACCCCGAGGATGGCGAGGAACTCGCGCTCGCGTGGGCCGATCTCGAGAAAGGCGCCGAGCCGCTGCGCGGCGTCGCATTCGGTCCGATCGGCAAGGCCGGTCGCAAGGCACTGCGTCGCGCGCAACATCGGCTGCGCTCGCGCGGCATCGAACTCGTTGCGGCGCCGGTCGTCGCGCACGTCGCGATGCTCCCGAAGCTCGAGGACGCGATCAACGTCGCCGTGGTGTCGCCGCCCGATCCGAGCGGTGCGCAGCTCGTCATCGTGGTGGAGTCGAGCCCGTCGGGCGGCACGCGCATCTTCCAGGGCGCGGTCGATCTGGAACGTGGCATTCTCGAGTTCCGCGTGTTGCAGGCAAATCGCTCGCAGGCGCGGCGATTGCTGCGCGACCTCGCTGGCAATGCGGCTCTCTCCGCAACCGAAGCGCCGCGCGAGTCGGTCGCAGCGCTGCTCGCGCGCGGCGCCGAGGCGCAACCGGCGGATCGCGCGCTGCCCCAGGCCTTCGGCGAGTGGCGCAGCCGCATCGCACGTGCGCCCGCGGGAGCCGCGACGCCCGGCATGCTGGCGCGTGCGGCCGTCGACGCGGCGCCGTCGCCATCGCTGCTGCGCGAGGTGGCGGACGCTGTCGCGGCGGGCAGCTGGGGCCCGTGGCCGCCTGGCTTCGAAGTGCTGCACGCGGTCGCCGAGAAGGTGCGCGACACCGCGAATAGCCAGCTGCTGGTGGACGATCAGCAGCGCCGCGCGCAAGTCGATGCGGTGATCGACGACGCGCTCGATGACCGCTACGCGCCACCCGCGGCCGAGCGCACCGCCCTGCGCTTCGAAGAACTTGCCTACACGGCGTGGAAACACGGCCGCGCCGACGAGGCGCAGCGCTGCATTGGCGCCGCGCGCGCATTCCGCGAGCTGCCGCCTCGCGAGAATCCCGTTGCGCGGGCGCTGCTCGATCGCGCGCTGCGACCGCTGCTCGACGTGCTCCGCGACGAAGAAGCCTCTTCGCCGCTGGTGAGGCCCTAGTCATGGGTTCCGCCCGGATTCGTCAGCGGCGCGTCAGGCTCGCGTGCAAGCGCGCAGCGGCGCTTCTGGCGCGCGGCAACGTGTCGTCTGGTGCCACCGCGAAGGCTCGCGGGGCGCGAAGCGCGGGATCGGACCCGATCCTGTTTGTGTTACAACGAGTGGCGGATGCAGCGAGTGCCGCACTCATCGAAGCGGGTGCGACGCGGATCGCGCCCGTGGTGAAGGAGAACTGAAATGCGACGACGCTTCGGGCGACGACGCTGGGGTGGTGGCGGCAACGAAGACGGAGGGAGCCGCGGGCTCGACGCAGCACAAGAACTCGCTCGCGTTCTGCGGCTGGGTCTGGTCGATGCCGAGGCCCTCGAGCCGGCGGGTGGCGATGACGTGCCTGCGGCGCTCGCGGTGGTCGGCACCGGCACCGCGCGCGACGGCGAACAACTCGTCGTCGGCGTTGCGCAAGATGGCGGGGATGCCTGGCTCGCGGCGGTCGCGGTCGCGACGCGTCTTGCCGCCAGCGATGGCTTCCGCGGCACCGCGCTCGCGATCGCACCGAACTGGCCGCTCGCGGCGCGCCGTCGACTCGGCCTGCTGCGCGCCACGCCGTTCCGGGTACGGGCTCGCATCGAATCGACGCCCGGCCACGCGGAGGGTGGCATCGAGCCGGAGCCGCTCGAGGCTTCGCTGCTGGGTACTGCCCTGCCGGGTGCCGATCGCGCGCAGCGCACGCTCTACGGACGCTGCGCGGCGGCGCTCGCAGGTCTCGCTGCCAAACACGACGGCGCGCTGCGATCCACACCAGCTGGTGATGAACTGATGCTGCTCGGGTGCGTCGCCGCCGTGCTGCGGGGCGACGACGGCGGCGTCGCACTCGAAGTGCGCGAGCCGCGGCGCGAGATGCTGCGCATCGCGGCCGACGGCCTGCCGGATGCGTTCGACCGACTCGAGGGATCACTGCGCAAGTTTCTCGGCGATCGCCGCATGCGCGAGGGTGATGCGGCGTCGCGCTTCGTGCTCGCGAGTGCACTGCTCGCGCACCTGGACCTGCGCAGCGCGGTGCGCTGGCCGCTCTCCGACCCGCTCGGCGAAGCGATCGACTTCGCGGGCTTCGATGCTGCGGGATGCCCGATTGCTGGCGTCGCCCGCGTCGAGCTGAACCTTGCCGCGCTCGGTCCGGTGCTCGACGCCTGGGTCGCGCTCGTGCCGCGTCTGCCGGCGATCCTCGCGGGAACTGGCGCCGCGCGGCCGGTTCTGGTCGTCGCAGCGGAGCGCCTCGACGCGCCGGCTGCACGCGTGTTGGCGTGCATCGACGCCGATCTGCGTTCGCTCGAGGTGTCGCGTCGCGGCCGCGAGCCGAGCTTCGTCGTGCGCGAAGTTCCCGAATCCGACGCCACGGCGCCGTCCCGCCGGATGCCGGCATTCTCGCCGCCGACTCCGCCCGCGGAGCCGGCGCCCCGCGGCGATCGCTCCGAACGCGGCGCACCCGCGCCGCGCACCGAGCCCGTCGAAGCGCAGCCGTTCATCGCGCCGCGTCGACCGACGCCCGTGCGGCCGCGGGCGCCCGAAGCGTCCGAGTCGATCGCCGATGCGCACGCGCCGCCGGCTGAAGGCGGGGCACCGGAAGCGGCGCCGCGCCGTCGCTTCGAGGAGTTGTCGGTTTTCGATCTGGGCGAGAGCGGCGCGAATGATGACGCCGCGCAAGCGGACAGACCGCAGCGTCGCCGACGGCGGCGTGGCCGGGGGCGCGGACGCGGTCCGGGTTCACCGGCCAGCGCGAGTGCGGATGGCGAGGGTGGTGACACCGAGGACGAAGAGGAGCCGGAAGCGCAGACCGCTCCCGTCGAGAACCGCGATTCGTTCGCGCGACCGGCGCGACCCGAACGCAGCGAGCGCGGCGGTCGGGGTCGTGGCCACGGTGGTCGCGATCGGGATCGCGATGCGCCGCGTTCGCCCGTCGTCGAGGCGGTCGAGGAGCGCGACGACGACGACGAAGTCGGCGAGATCGACGAGTCGATCACACAACTGGCGGAAGTCCCGGAGCTCGAAGTCCCCGAAGCCGTCTACGAGGAAGAGGAAGGCGAAGAGGGCGAGCCCGAGAGCGAGGAAGACCGGCTGATGCGGCGCGAGCGCGAGCAGCGCCGCCGCGCGCGACTCGCGAAGGGCGATCCCGAACCCGAAGTCCGGCCGCCGCCGCGTCCGCCGCGACGTCGTGCCGCCGTGCTCGCCCACGCGGACCGCGAGTCGGTCGCGGCTGCGGTGTTGCTCGCACGGGAGCTGCGCCTGATCGACACGATCTGGATCTACCCGCAAGCGGAGCTGATGACGTTCTTCCGCAACGTGGCGACCGATCTGCGCGATGACACGCCGATCGTGGTGGTGGGCTTCACGGCGTCTCCCGCGCGCGAGACGCTGCAGACGGCGGCGCTGTATCGCGACCGATTGGTCTGGTACGACCATCACGAGTGGCCGCCCGAAGATCTGGAGGGGCTGCGATCCGCGATCGGCGCCGACTCGGTCCACGTCGACGCGGCTGCCGGCAGCGCGCTCGCGGTGGTGCTGGCAGGCTGCACCCGGCGCTCGCGTTTCTCCGACAAGCTGGTCGACCTGCTGACGGGCCGTTTCTCGACGCACGACTTCGCGCGTTGGGGTCGACTCTGGTGGTCGAGACTCGCGCAGCTCGCGGCGAGACCGGGCGAGCGACGCCAGGAACTCGAAGCGCTGCTGGTCGGACGGCCGTCGGATCTGGCGCGACAAGCCGCTCGCGTGGCGGCGCCTCCGCTGCCGGCCGAACTCGAGTGGGTGGCGGCGCGCGACTTCCGGATCGTCCACTTCGGGGGGCATGCACTGGTGCGTGTACCGCTGCCGCCCGAGCTGGATCTGCACCTCGCAGCGCGCGTGGTGCGCGATCGCTACCGCGCACCGCTGTCGCTGGCGTGGACGGAGGGCACCGATCGTTTCGTGCTGGCGAGCGACGAGGGTGCGTCGCGGCGCGTGCTCGATCTCGGCTCGATGGTCGAGCACCTCGGCGAGAAATTCGCGTGGGTCACGGCGCTGCCCGATCCCGATCACGTCGCGCGGTTTCGGATCGAAGGCGCAGCCCTGCATTCGGAACGGATCGACGAAGTCGTGGCCGAGATCGCGATGGGCCGCTCGCTTCTCGAAGGGTAGTGGGCGCGCTCGCCGGCAATTTCGTGGAGTTGTTCTCGTCTGTGCAAGGCGAGGGGCCGCACGTGGGCGCGTCGACGCTTTTCGTGCGGCTCGGCGTCTGCGACCTGCGCTGCCGCTGGTGCGACTCGCCGCACACGTGGCGCGCGGCCGATGCCTGTCGCATCCAGCTCGCGCGCGGGAGTCGTGCTTTTCGCGAGGTCGCGAATCCGGTGTCGGTTGCGGCGATCGGCGATGCCGCGGTGGCGCTCGAACTCGCGCGCCATGCATTCGTTTCGTTGACCGGCGGCGAGCCGCTGCTGCAACCCGAATGTGTGCGCGGCCTCGCCGAGACGCTCCGCGATCGTGGTCCGCGCATCCACCTGGAGACGCATGGGCTCGCGACCGAAGCGCTGGCGCGCGTCGTCGATGTGGTCGATCTCGTTGCGATGGATTGGAAGCTGGCGAGCGACGTGCGCCGCGAAGGCGAGTCATTCAAGCAATCGCGCGCGGACTTTCACGACGAGCACGAGGCGTTCCTGCGGGTTGCGATCCGCGCGCCGGAGGTGTTCGTGAAGATCGTCGTCACGGCGTCGAGCGGAGCGGACGAAGTGCTCGAAGCGGCGCGCCGCATCGCGCGCATCGATCCGCGCGTGCTGCTCGTGCTCCAGCCCGTGACGCCGCGCGGACCCGTGACGGAGCGCCCCAGCGCCGCGCAGATGCTCTCGCTCGCCGCCGCGGCGGAGACGATCGTCGCGGATGTGCGGGTGATCCCGCAGACGCACCCGATCTACGGCGCGCCGTAACGCAGGATCTGATCGACAGCTTCGCCGAGGTCGCGCGCTTCGAGTGCCTGCGGATCGCGGCTCGCGCGCGGCGACGCGACGCCCACCCGGATCGCGCCGCCACAGCCCGCCCGCCAGGCGGCTTCGATGTCGCTCTCGGAATCGCCCACCAGCCAACTGGTCGCGAGGTCCGCGCCCAGCTCGTCGCGCGCGCGCCACAGCAGGCCCGGGGCGGGCTTGCGACATTCGCAGCCTGCGTCTGGCGTGTGTGGACACACGAAGGTGGCGTCGATCGCGACTCCCGCAGCGGCGAGGTCTGCGACCAGCCGCGCGTGGAAGCGCTCGTAGTCGGAGAATGCAAAGTAGCCGCGTCCGATGCCGCTCTGGTTGGAGACGATCGCCAAGCGGTAGCCGGCGTCGGCGAGGCGACGGAGCGCAGCGCCGACGCCGGCCAGCAACTCGTAGTCCACGAGGCGATGCGGATAGCCGACGTCGCGAACCAGCGTGCCGTCGCGGTCGAGCAGCACGTATCGCTTCACGTGGCCGTCGCCGCCAGCTCGGCGGCGATCGCGCCGCAGACGTCGTCGCGTACGGCCTTCGCGGCCACCTTCACCGCGTTCTCGAGCGCGCGTTCGCGCGAGCGGCCGTGCGCCTTGATCACGATCCGCTCGAAGCCGAGGATCGGCGCGCCGCCGTAGCTCGCGTAGTCGAGCTGGTTGGACAAGCGGGCGAGCCCGTCGCGGAGCAGGTAGCGACCGGCACGCCAACGAAGTCGTTCGCTGTAGACGGCGTCGCCCATCGCGAGCAGCACGTCGCCCATGCTCTCGAGCAGCTTCAGCACCACGTTGCCGATCACGCCCGGACACACCACCACGTCGACCGCGCCGAGCGGCACGTCCTTGCCCTCGATGTTGCCGCGGAATGCGAGGCCCTTGGCGCCACGGAGCAGCGCGTGCGCGTCGCGCAACAGCTCGTCGCCCTTGTAGGCTTCTTCGCCGATGTTGAGCAGGCCGACGCTGGGCCGCGCTACCTTCGAGATGCGCGCCGCATAGGCTGCGCCCATCGTCGCGAATTGCAGCAGGTCCTGGGGCGTGCAGTGGATGTTTGCGCCCACGTCGAGCAGCAACGCGAAGGGGTCGGGGTTGTGCGGGCGCGGCAGCGTCGGATAGACCGCGGCGAACGCGGTCCGCCTGACACCCGGCAATCTTGGAATCACGCGCGCCGCGACGAGCAGCAGCGCGCCGGTGTTGCCCGCCGAGACGAGCGCCTGCGCGTGGCCCTCGGCGACCGCGCGAGCGGCCACCGCGAGGGAGGTGTCGGGGCGCTGCGCCGCGTGCGCCGGGTGCTCGTCCATCGCCACGACGCCGGGCGCATCGAGCAACTCGATGCGCGAGACGTCGGCGCCGAGCGTCGCGAGCGCGGGTTCGAGGCGTCGCGCGTCGCCGACCAGCAGCACGCGGATGTCGGTGCCACGCGACAGCGCCGTCGCGGCGCGCAGCGGAGCGTCGGGTGCGAAGTCACCGCCCATCGCATCGAGCGCGATGGTGCGCGTGCTCGGCTCCCCGGTGCTCATGCGCGCAGGCTATCACGAAGCGCACGCAGCGCGCGGCGCGGTGCGGCAGGTCGGTGTCCGCCGAAGCGTTGACGCAGGTAGTCCTCGGTGAGAGTCCAGAACGCGGCGGCCGCAGCGGGCGGCATCGCGCTTGCCGCGCGCCTCGCGAAGTCGCGCGCGGGCGTGGCTGCCTCGCGCACCAGCCCACGCTCCTGCTCGAGCAGCCGCAAGGCTTCCCGGTAGGCGATCGGCAACGGTCCGCGGCGTGCGATGCGCTGCCGCCAGCGCACGATTCCAGCAATCAGCGCAAACCCGAGCAGCGCCGCGACGGCCGGTCGCGCCCATTGCAGCCACGGCAGTTGGCGCCATCCGGCGTGCGGTTCCCGCGGCGTCGCAGCGGTGCGGGTGGCGCGTTCCGTTCGCCACTGCTGCCAGGCGAGCCAGCCGCTTCGCAGCGCGCGAAGCTGCGTCGACCGGTCGAACTCGACGACGTGCTGGTACCACCAATGTTCGGCGGCGCCGGCGATGTCGCGCAGCTGCGCGAGGATTTCGGGATGGGCTGCGCGCATCCGCAGATCGGGCGGGGTCGGATCGAAGCGGACCCAGCCTGCGCGCTCGAAGCTCACTTCCACCCAGGCATGCGCGTCGGCGCGCGACACCTCGGTGAAGCCACCGAATTCGTTGTCGCGCCCGCCGGCGAAGCCGTTCACCAGCCGGGCGGGGATCCCCTGCGATCGCAGCATCATGACCATTGCGGACGCGAAGTACTCGCAGTGTCCCTCGGTGTGCTCGAGCACGAAGTGCTCGATGGGCGAGCGCGGATCGTCGTCGCGCTCCGCCGGCGGCGTGTCGCTGTAGCGGCCCTTCTCACGCAGCCAGCGCTCGACGGCAAGGACGCGATCGGCGTCGTCGCCCGCGCCGCGCATCACGTCCGCGGCCAATGCGATCAGTTCGCGCGAGAGCGCGGGGATCGCGAGATAGCGCGCACCGCCGCGCTCGGGCGCGAGCGCCCGATCCGCGCGCAGCTCGGCAGTGGTGGGTTCCTGCGTCTCGCTCTCGATCAGATACTGGACGCGATCCTCGCTGGACTCGGGGGCGTAGAGCCCGCCATTGCGATCGCGCTCGATGCGGCCGACGCCGCCTTCGACCTCGACCGCTCGGGCGGCGCCGAACAGCACGCCGGATTCGACCGGTTCGCGCAGTACGCGCTGCAAGAGGTCGGGCTCGCGTGCCGAAGTGCCGACCCGGATCCCGAGGTCTGCCGCCATCCCGAGCGATTCGCGGTCCCCGGGTGTCACGGACCATTGACGGCCATCGAAGTGATCGAACGCGAGCCCCCGGAAGTAGGCCTGCTCGGATGGCTTTGCGACACCGCGCAGCGTTTCGACGCGCAACGCGATCGTCGGGTCGCGCCGGATCCGCCCGATGTCGCCGAGCGAGACCCGGTCCGAGAAGCCCGCGGCCGCACCGCCGATGCCGCCCATCGAACCGAGTGAGCCCGAGTGCAGGCGTGGCAAGAACAAGAAGATCACCATCGCGAGCCCCACCGTGCCGACCGAGGCGTACAGCGTGGTCCGCAGCAAACGCGGCGCAAAGGCGCGCTGTGGCAACCAGGCCTCGCCCGCGGCGATCGTCTCCATCCACAGTGTGTGCACCACCAGCGTCCATACCGTTGCGACCAGGAACGCGAGCAACAGCGGCGGGAAGAGGACGCTGTCGGTGAGGTTCGCGGCGAGCACCATCTGGAACAGCGCCAGTGCGACGAGCAGGAAGTCGGAGCGGCGCGGACGCGCGTCGAGCAGCTGCAGCGCTTGCGCGAGGTGCGCAAAGTGAGCGAGCGCGAGCAGCGCCATGTCGCCGCGGAGCCACAGCGCGAGTGCGAAGCCGATCGACGCGAGCAGACCGACGTTGAGCAGCGTGGCGCTGCGCTGCCAGGCGCGCGGACGCGTCCGGAGGCGGAGGCTCGCGACCACCGCGAACGCGTTGATCGCGATCGCGAGCATCGATACCTGGCCCGTGAGCACCAGCGCCGCGCCGCTCACCAACACGAGCGCGTAACTCGCGAGCGGGCGGGGCGGCGCCTCGTGGAGTGCCGGCATCCGGGTCGCGGACGTCATGGCGTGTTCCCGGCTCCGGGCTCGACGAGCGCGAGGTAGCCGAGCAGACGCGCACGATGGACGTCACCCGCCGCGGCGGCGAACTCGGCATCGTCGCTGCGGAGTGCGACGCGGAGACCGGCTCGGAGGCCGGCCTCGGCTTCGGACGCGGCGCGCTCGACGGCTTGCTCGAAGGCGTCGCCCTGCGCGGCGCCGTGGGTGCGCAGCTCGACGAGCGCTTCACCGCCCGCCGTGCCCTCGGTCTCGCGCACCAGCAGTTGGCCGCGCCGCCAGGACGCGCGCCAATGGATGCGGCGCGGCGGGTCGCCGTGCGCGTAGTCGCGCAGCCCGGTCACCTCGGTCGAGCGCGAGCCGCGCCCTGCGGATTCGCGCAGCCCGCGCGGATCTCCGATGCGGCGCGTCGGCGGGCGCTGTGTGGCCATGCGCGGATACACCACGAGGAACGCCTCGCGGTCGAGTTCGAGCGACTTCGCGAAGAGTCCGAATGGAAAGCGCGTGATCACGCGAAAACGCGCAAGGCGTAACTCGCCGCGCTTCTGGGGCTCGAAGCGATACGAGCGCGATGCCGTCTCGCCCGCTTCGATCAGCATCGCGAAGGTACGACCGATCACGCGCTCACCCGCATCGCCGGGCGCCTGGCCGAGATCCTCGACGACGATCGCGTGCGCCCAGGTCTTGCGCTGGGTGTTCGAGATCTCCAGCACGACGCGCCCGCCGCGGCCGGCCACCCACTCGAAGGGCAGCCGCCGCTCGACGCGGATGCCGCGCAGCGCCGACTCCGAGAGCACACCGGATAGCGTCAGAAACGCCAGCAGCAGCGAGAGGACCAGGTAGAGCAGGGTGTTGCCGGTATTCAGCGCCGCAAAACCGATCGCGAACACCAGCGCGAAGAAGAGCCAGCCCGCGCGCGTCGGTCGCAGCCTGCGCGGAGGCCGCAACGCGCGGCGCAGGCGACCGCGCAGCGAAGCGCGGTCCACTCGATCCTGCCTGCCGCGCCGACGCAGGACTGCGTCTACAGCGGGACGGCGGCGC
>JANLTC010000067.1:0-17518 GCA_031362725.1 Deltaproteobacteria bacterium
GGCCGGCGTCGACGGGATTCCGAACAGCGGCGACGAGTGCGCGAACCCGCGCTACGCGAACCCGCCGGAAGACACCGGCTGCCCGGGCGCTCCGGGCGCTCCGATCATCTTCCCGTACGGTCGCGGCAATCTGCCCTTCCGGTCGGCTCCGCTCAACACGATCTATGACCCGGCGTCGCGAACGACCGCGCAGGGCCTCTACGTGCCGAGTTCGGCGCTCGTCCGCGAGATCAACAGCGGCCAACTCGATTCCATCGATCAGAACTTCAGTCAGGAAGAACTCGCGTGGAACCGCGGGTCGAGCCAGCAGGACGAGAACGAGCTGAAGGAAGCCTACGCCGACATCGAGATGTTCGAGGGTCGGCTCTGGTTGCGTCTCGGCAAGCAGGCGATCGTGTGGGGCAAGACGGAACTGTTCCGCAACACGGATCAGTTCAACCCGCAGGATTTCGCACTGGCGTCGATTCCATCGCTCGAGGAGTCGCGCATCGCGCTGTGGGCCGCGCGCGGAACGTGGTCCTTCTACAACTTCGGCAAGATCGAAGACGTACGGCTCGAGTTGGCGGTGAACCTCGACGACGCCGAGCCCGCCGATCTCGGTCGCTGCGGTGAGCCCTTCGCGGTCGAGTTGGTGTGCGGAATCAGCTTCGGATACTTCGCACACGGCTTCTCGGGCGCCGGCCTCGCCGGACAGAACAAGGCGCCTTCACCGTGGGAGGACATCTCGGGCCTCGAAGGCGGCGCCCGGCTCGAGTGGCGCTATGGCAAGTTCAGCTTCCAGCTGTCGGACTTCTACGGCTACGACGATTTCCCGCACCCGGAGCGGATCTCGACCTACGAGCACAACGTCGATCCGGACTCGGGTCGCCCGCGGCGCGCGGGCAACCACGGCCCGTGCACAAACGGCTCGCAATCTGCCTGCCTCGGCACCCCCAACTCTGTCTTGGTCGACGCAGCGGGCGATCCGCTGCGCCTTGCCGACACCGATGCGGACGGCAGCCTGGACGCGTTGATCGCTCGCTACGACGCGGCGGGAAACTCGGAACCGCTGTGGAAGACGGGCGACCTGGTGATCGACACGGCCCAGCAGACTGACGCGCTCCAGAACCACGGGGCCAACCTCACCGCCTTTGCGCTCGCCAACATCTCGTGCGGAGCGGCCGGCAACAACGCGGACCCTGCCCTGTGCGGCTTCGTCGCGCTGAATGGCAAGGAAGGCCCGGGCGCGCAGGTCAGCACGATGGTGATGGGCGCGTCGGCACTGATCGCGGGCAGTGGTTTCGGTGCAGGGAACTCCGCATTCAACAACGGGTTCCTGTGCACCCTGGTGATCGGAACGACGGAGCAGAGGAGCACGAGCTGCATCCAAGCCGTTCGCCCGGTGTTCCGCGCGATCAACGTCGATTTGAGCGACTGCGGCACGCAGGTTCCGGGCGGTCCGCTGCCGTGCGCGATCCCCGGCGGCGCGAATCTGGGCGCCTACAGCGACGGCGGGAACAACCCGTTCCAGAGTCCTACGACCGGCTTTCGCTACTCGGTCGCGCTCGGCGCCAGCCTCACGCCCGAACAAGAAGCGCTGCTCGGGTGCGGGCCGTTCTACTCCTCCGACTGCGACGTCGATGGCATCGACTTCCTGAACGCCGACGCGAGCGTCGTGATCCAGTCGTGGCCCGGTTTCGAGGGCACGCGCGGCAGTGTCGATAGCTACGACCTGACGGACACCAGCTATGCGCACCCTGGCACGGTTGGTTTCGTCGGCGGACCGGTGGCCTCCGTCTTCGCGAACGGGCAACTCCAGTTCCTACCCGGCTCGCTCGGCCCGAACGACCCGGGCTACAACTCTCTCGTCGACGGCTGCACGGGGCCGGGCCCGGCCGGTTGCAACGCCGGCGATGTGGCGACCATCGACGCCAACCGGGACGGCGGCCCGGACGTCACGGTGATACGCGCGAGAGACGCGCTCACGCTGACCAATCCGCTCAATGGCCAGCGCTTCGCCAACGAGATGGCCGCCATCTCGCACAACTTCTTGATGCTGTTCTCGACCGGGGGCGCGCGGCCGCAGGACCCGTACCGTCCGTCGCTGTCGGAGTTCGACGTCTTCGATCCGTACGGGCTCGGCGTGATCAACAATCCGAATTCGCCGTCGGTCGGCCAGGTCCGGCCCGGCGTCAATCCGGCCGCGGTCAATGGCACGACGGCCGTCGCGTGCGGCATCCGCAAGCCGCAGCTCTGCGAGAACATCCGGGGCCTGCTCAGCAGCATCGGCGTGCGGCGCAATTCGGTGCGCGCGGGCGCCAACAACCATTTCGGCCGGCGCGACTTCGTCTGGCATTCGAGCGGCGAGTTGGTGCTCGACTACAACAAGCGCAACGTGTTGGGCTTCGCCTTCGACTTCGGCGAGGACCGCACCAAGACGAACTGGGGCGTCGAGGCGACCTGGATCAGCAAGCAGGTGTTCCTGAACAACGACGAGTACGACGGCATCTCGGACGTCGACACGCTGAACCTCACGGTGTCTGTCGATCGCCCGACCTTCATCAACTTCCTGAACCAGGGCCGCACGTTCTTCTTCAACTCGCAGTGGTTCTTCCAGTACATCCCCGACTACGGCAAGAACTACTACGCGAACGGACCGCTGAACGTGCTCGCGACCTTGACCGCATTCACCGGCTATCACCAGGATCGCTTGATGCTGTTCACGACGTTGGTCTACGACTTCAACTCGGGGTCGGGCGCGCTGCTGCCGTCCGTCACGTACCGCTTCACGGAGAACCTCTCCGCGGCGATCGGCGTGAACGTCTTCTGGGGACACCAGCAGCTCCGCGACGCTCCCATCAACGAGATCCGCCCGGGCCTGAACCGCGTCGGCCACAATGCCTACCAGGACGCCGTCGAGAACGGCCTCACCGCATTGCGCGAGCGCGACGAAATGAACCTCACGCTCCGCTACACATTCTGAGCGACGCGGAACGGTGCCGAAGTCGCGATCGCCTTCAGCGCTCGGCAGGTCTGGCCGATAGCGCGCTCTGCGCGTAGCGCGGAGCGCTCTCCGATGCGTCCTTCGACCCACCAGCTGTCCATCTTCTCCCAGCCGCTCGATCGAGCGGCCTTCGTCGCCTACTTCCTCGGCGCCGTCGTTCCGTTCGTTGCGCTCGCGTATGGCCTCAGCGAGTACGTGCTGCCCGCGACACCCGATGGGCCCGTGCGACTCGCGCTGGTGGCGGTCACGCTCTCGATCGGGTTGCTTTCGGCGGCTGCGTTCCTGTTGCTTCGCCGCGTGACCTTGCACACCGTCGCGCGCATGCGCGGCGACAATCGGCGCCTCGAAGCGCTGCTCGAGGGCTCCGCGCGCTTGGCTGCCGCGCCGCACGAATCGGAAGTCACCATGGCCGCCACCAGCTGCGCGCATCGACTTGCCGGAGCGCAGGCGGCGTTCTTCGTGACGATGCCGAAGGGCGGCGCCCCGAAACTGGAAGCTGCCGTCGGCGATCGCGCACTCTTCACGCCGCTCGAGGCGCGACTCGGCGATCTGCTCACCCAGGCGCTCGCCGAGGGACGCGCGGTGGTGTGGGGTGCCGCACGGTCGCGGAGCGACGCATATGGCGCTGGCGCGCTGGTTCCGGTGGAAGATGTCGGCGCAATCGCCGTCGTTGCCGCATCCGGACGGAGTCTCGAGCCGGCGGATCTGCGCTCGCTGACGACGCTGGCCCAGCAATGCTCGGTCGCGGCGCGGCGCGCCCAACTCGTGGATTCGCAGCGAAACTTCTTTACCCACATGACCGACATCCTGGTCGCGGCACTCGACACGCACATGGACATGCAGGCGGGTCACGCACGGCGCGTCGCGCAGCTTTCGAACCGCATCGGTCGCGAACTGGGGCTCGACGAGGCGCGGCGCCAGCGCCTGCACTTCGCGGCGCTGCTGCATGATGTCGGCATGCTGCGCATCGACCCGAAGCGGATGCAGGAGCCTCGCATCGCGCGCCAGCACCCGGCACTCGGCCACCGGATGCTCGCGCCGATCCAGCTCTGGGAAGAAGTGGCGCCTCTCGTGCTCCATCACCACGAATGGTTCGACGGCAGCGGCTATCCGGAGCAGATCGCCGGTGATGCGATCCCGCTCGAGTCGCGGATCATCGGTCTCGCCGAAGCCTTCGACTCGATGACGAGCGCCTCGAGCTACAAGGATCCGGTCGAGCACGACGAAGCGGTCCGCCGCGTCGAAGCCGGCAGCGCCACCCAGTTCGACCCCACCGTGGTGCGCGTCTTTCTCGACCTCGCCCGCCGCGGCGATCTCGACCTGTCCTGATGATCCTCGCCGCTCGCCGTTGGCTCGCTACGCGGGATTAGCGGGACATCCAGAGTTCCGAGATCGTCGGATCGCGCTCGCTCAGCACTTCGGGCGGGACGCTCGACCGCAGCCGATCGATCTGTTCCCGCGCCTCCGCATCGCGATGCTCGACATAGAGGGCTCCCGCACGCACGAGCGCCGCTCCGTCGCGCGCGGCGGAGAGCCGACTCGCGAACGGCGCACCCGCGCCATCCGCACGCGCGAGGGAGTCGGCGAATTGCGGCCACTGCTCGCGCAGGAATGCCTGGCGACTCGCCAGCGTGACGCGGCCTGCGAGGAATTCGAAGCGCGGGTGGGAATCGGTGTTGCGCGGGACGCGGGACAGTGACGCGGCGCGGGCAGCGAGCGGCCCGACATAGAGCAAGAAGAACGCGCGTGGATCGGTGACCCAGCGATCGGTGACGCCCGCTGCGGCGAGTTCGCGGATACGCGCCTCCACCTGCTCGACGCGCGGCGGCGCATCGCGAAATCCGATCAGCGCCACGCGGGGCATCGTGCGCGCGTAGAGATCGCCGCGAAACACCAGCGCGTTCGGGAACACGCCCTGGAACATGGCTGCGACGGTGTCGAAGGTCGCGAGACTGTGCTGGTACGCGGGAAGCCATTGGCAGAACAGCCCGCCGGGCGCGAGATGATCGCGCACGGCGCGGAAATGCTCCTCGGTGTAGAGCGAGCCCACACCGGGATTCCAGGGCGAGAACAGATCGGCGACGATCACGTCGTAGCGCTCGCGCGTCGCGCGCAGGTGGTTTCGCCCGTCCTCGACGACGACGCGCGTGCGCGGGTCGGCGTGCACGTGGTGATTCGTTGCGGCGAACCATTCCGCTGCGAGCGCATGCACTTCGGGCACGATCTCGACGAGGTCGATGTGCTCGACTGGATGCAGCACCGCCGCACCCGCCGTGCTGCCGGTGGCCGAACCGACGAATGCGACCCGATGCGGCGCCGGGTGCAACAACAACGGCAGGTGACCGGTGCGCGCCTTGCCCGCCAGCAGACGGCCCGCGCCCTCGAGCGTGTAGTGATTGTTCAGCTTCATGCGGCGACCGAAGCGGCCGTCGATCACCGAGACGACACCGCTGGCGCCCTCGGCGTGTGCGACGAGCCGGTCGCCCGGCTCGAGCGCAACGATCGGCAGGCGCTGCGGACCCATCTTCGAACCGAACACCAGCAACGCCGTGATGACGACGAAGCCGCCGCGCAGCGCGCGCTCGCGCGCGGAGCCCGCCGCCACCAGCGACGCGGCGCCGTAGCCCGCACCGACCCCGGCGAGCGCGAGCCACAGACCGAGGCCGCCCTGCAGCACGAAGCTCGCCGCGAGCGACCCGAGGATTCCGCCGAGCGTGTTCGCAGCGAGCAGCCCTCCGATGCGCCGGCCGATGGATCCACCGGTCGCGAGTTGAAACGTCAACGGCAACACCAACGCGCCGACGAGCAGTGGCAGACCGCCGAGTGCGACCGCCGCGACGAAGCCGCCGCTGACGCGACCGGGCCCGCCGAGTCCTGCGTCGTGCAGAGCCCACGTGGCAGCGGGCAGCGCGAAGAGCAGCGCGGCTTCGCATGCGAGCGCCGCGCCGAGCAGTCGCGCGGGCGCCACGCGCCCCGCGCTGTACGCCGCGAGCGACGCGCCGGCCGCCAGCGTGAGCAACACGACGACCAGTACCGCGCCATACGAATACACCGAGTGATCGAGCACCTGCGCGAGCGCCTGGATCAACAGCACTTCGAGCGCGAGCGTCCCGAAGCCGGAAGCGAACGCGACCGCAAGCAGCGGCCGCGCTGCACGCGCGCTCGCTTTCGATGAATCCGCCGTCGCAGCGCGATCGCGAATGCCAGCGCCGTTGCGCGAGAGACCAAACGCGCCCACAGCCGCGGCCACCGACAGGCCGATGCCAACCGCATAGGTGCCGCGAACTCCGATCCAGTCGGGCAGCACGAGCACGCCCGCCGCACTTCCCAGTGCGGCGCCAAGCGTGTTGACCGCATAGAGATGAGCGCCGGCGCGACCGAGGTGACGACCGTCGCCTACGAAGGCCGTCGCGAGCAGCGGCAGTGTTCCGCCGAGCAGGAACGCGGGCGGCAACATCGCGACGAAAGCCAGCGCGAACTTGAGCACGACGAAGACGTCGCGTCGCCCGATCAGATCTTCATAGAGCGCGGCGTAGATCGGATCGTAGAGGCGGAACACGAGCGGCACGGCGAGCGCGAGCGCGGCTGCGCCGACCTCGATCGCGGCGTAGAGGGCGAGCGGCCGCGTCGCGCGACTCGCAACGCGACCGAACACGGCCGAGCCGAGTGCGAGTCCGGCGAAGAAAGCCGCGAGCGTCGCCGACGCCGCATACGCGGTGCTGCCGAACAACAATTGGAACCAGCGCAGCCAGACGGCCTGGTAGAGGAGCGCGGCCGTACCCGAGACGAAGGCGACGGCGAGTACGGCGGTTCCGCTCGTCAGGTCGGATCCGGCTTCGGTGTATTCGGTCCACTCGGCAGCGGCTGGGGCTGGGGCTGCGCGATGTAGGTTGCGTCGGGCTTTCCGGTCAGGCTGTTCGAGAACGCGGCGATCGACGTGACGTCCGCCGCGTCGAGTTTCTTGCCGAGCGGATGCCACGCCATCAACCGGATCGCCTCGTCGAGCGACTGGATGCTGCCGTCGTGGAACCAGGGACCGGCCTTGGCGCTGTTGCGCAACGACGGCACCTTGAAGAGGTGCTTGTCGGCTTCCTGATCGGTCACTTCGTAACGGCAGGCGTCGTCAGCCTGCGTTCGAACGCGCGGACGGCATTGCCGAAGTCGTCGTAGCGGATCCTTCTCTCCCGGAAAGACCCTGGCGAACAGCGGCGTGTAGCCGGGAATCGACCGCAGCACGACCGTCCCAGAACTGCGCGACGTGGAAGACCGCGTTGTAGACGCTCGGCGAGTTTCGACCGCCGCGTTGTCCCTTGTGTCCTGACGACGTGACTTCGTTGTCCACGCCGAAGGTGTCGAGCTCGTGACAGCTGTTGCAGGAGAGATCTGCTGGCTCGTCGAGATCCGCGGATCGAAATAGAGCGGGCGCCCGAGTTCCACCTTGGTGTCGGTGACCGGGTTTGCCGTGTTCGGCGCCTCGGCCTGCGCCCCGCCTGCAGCCGAGAACAGCACGCATGCGACGACGACGATTCGCGGCCAACCGATCCGGTTCCCGACGAGGTTCATGACGATCCCATGCTGATTCGCGTGTTCTTCGAGCGGGAGCGCAGACTAGACCGAGCGGCGCAACCGCTCAAGGACCCAGCACGCCGCGCGAGCGCAGCGAGTCGAGCAACCACTGCGCGATCCAACGGTTCCCGCGCACTGTGTAGTGACCTGCCGCGGCGGGATAGTGCGTGACGGAGTCAGCCAGGAAAAGCGCGGGAACGTCGCTCGGAGCGACTTCTCGCAGTGCCGTGACGCCGTCGAGAAACGGCACGCCCTGGCGTTGCGCTTCGCCCGCGATGAATGCGCGCAGCTTCACGGTCGCGTCGTCGCTGCGCTCTTCCTGCATCGGCAGATAGACGAGCACGAGCCTGCGGCCCGCGTCGCGATGCAGCTTCGCCAGTTCCGCGAACAGCGCGGCGGCGAGCTGCGGAATGTCGGCGTTGGTCACACGCGCGTCGGACCCGCCGATGCCGAGGCGTCGTCCGATCCCGCGCAGGATCTGGATCGAGCGCAGCTCGTCCGCGAAGTGCGCGTTCTGCGCGAGCCACGGCAACCCGTATGCGATGCGCGGCACCGGCACGTTGTCGACGACGAGCGCATCGCCGTCGAGTCGCAGCCGCGGCTTTTCGTAGCCGAAGAACGAGGTGACGCCCATTCGCGCAAAATCCTCGAAGATGAACGTGAACAGGTGCACGCGATGTTCGAGTGCGGCTCCGTCGCGGCGGAACCACAGGTACGACTGGTCGACGCCATAGCCGCCCTGCCCCATGTTGACGGTTTCGAGGCGCGGCTCGAGCGCTTCGAGCTGATGGCACCAGGTGGCATCGTCGTCGACGCCGTAGCCGAGCGCGAACGAGTCGCCCGAGCAGATCAACCGCCAGCGGCCGGGCGGCGCCGCGCGCGTGACGTCGCGTTCGCCGCGGAAACGCTGCGCGTTGGTATGCAGCGACGCGCCGGGCCCATAGAGATCCGGCAGCGACAGCTTCGGCCGATTCACCCAGCCGAGTTCCGCGTCGTACTCGGTATGCGAGCGCTCGGCGAGCGGCCGTTCAGCCCGCGAGGCGAGAAGCGTCGCCACGCGCGCCAGGCTCGCGAGTCCTTCGACCACGCAGAGCACGAGCAGCACCCGTCCGAGAAAGGCCAGCGCGGAACGCATTACCGCGGCAGTCTCGGGTATGATGCTGCGCGACGCACGGAGGTCTGCGTGGAATCGTTCTCGAAGGAAGCCGAGCGACTGGCGGCGTCATTGCGCGACCGCAACGAGGAGATCGAGCGCGCGCGGCGATTGCCCGAGCCGTTCGTGCGCGCCTTCGACGAGGCGGGATTGTTCCGACTCTGCGTGCCGCGCTCGCTCGGCGGGCCCGAGTTGCCGCTCGCGGAGTTGGTGCGCGTGCTCGAGACGCTCGCCGCCGGCGACGCCGCGGCCGCGTGGTGCGCGATGATCGCTTCGACCACGAGCGCGCTCGCCGCGTGGCTCGATCCCGCCGCCGCGAGTGAACTCTTCTGTGCGCCGCACGCCGTCAGCGGCGGCGTCTTCGCTCCGAGCGGTCGCGCACGACCCGTCGCAGGCGGCTTCCGGACCGATGGCCGTTGGAGTTTCGGCAGCGGCAGCGAGCACTGCACGACACTGCTCGGCGGCTGCATCGTGATGGGCGACAGCGGACCCCAGCTGGTAGCCGAAGGGAAGCGACCTGACATCCGCCTGCTGTTCTTCCCGGCAAGCGACGTCGAGATCATCGACACCTGGCACGTCTCCGGACTCGAGGGAACCGGCAGCCACGACATCGCGGTGCACGATCTGTTCGTGCCCGACGCGCACGCCGTCTCGCTGATCAGCGGCACACCTCGCGAGGCCGGCGTGCTGTATCGCTTTCCGGTGTTTGGCCTGCTCGCAGTCGGCGTCGCGAGCGTGTCGCTCGGCATCGCGCGCCGCGCGATCGACGAACTGAAATCACTCGCCACGCGCAAGACGCCGGCGCTCGCGCAGCGCCGCCTCGCCGAGCGCGGCACCGCGCAAACCGCGGTCGCCGAGGCGGAAGGTGCGCTCGGCGGCGCGCGCTCGTTCCTGCTCGCGACGATCGAGGAAGTCTGGGCCGGCGTCGCCGCCGGCGCGCCCGTCGGACTCGCGGAGCGCGCCCGCGTCCGCATCGCCGCCGCAAACGCGGTGCGCGGTGCCGCCCGCGCCGTCGACGGGATGTACGAACTCGGCGGCGGCTCGTCGATCTACCTGTCGAGCCCGCTTCAGCGCTGCTTCCGCGATGTCCACGTCGTCACGCAGCACGCCTCCGTCTCCGCCGGCAGCCTCGAACTCGCCGGCCGCGCCCTGCTCGGCGTCGACGGCGATTACTCGATCTTATGAACCTCGCCGCTCGCCGTTGGCTCGCTACGCGGGACTCGTCCTCATGAACCTCGCCGCTCGCCGTTGGCTCGCTACGCGGGACTCGATCGCATGAGACTCGAAGACCAGCGCTTCGAGACGCTGCGCATCGAACGCCGCGGCTTCGTCCTCGAAGTGACGATCGACCACCCGACGAGCGACCTCAACGCCGTCGACGCGGCGCTGCACGAGGACCTCACCACGCTGTTCCGCATGCTGCGCAGCGAGAGCGAAGCGCGCGCCGTCGTGCTGACGGGGAGCGGCCGCGCCTTCTGCGCCGGCGGCGACTTCGCGTGGTTCCCGAAGCTGCAAGGACTCGAAAACCTCGAACCGCTGCGGCGCGACGGTAAACAGCTGATCTGGGATCTGCTCGACGTCGAAGTGCCGATCATCGCCGCACTGAACGGGCCTGCCGTCGGCCTCGGCGCTTCGATCGCGCTGCTCTGCGACGTGATCTTCATGGCCGACACCGCGTCGATCGCCGACCCCCACGTGCGCGTCGGCATCGTCGCCGGCGATGGCGGCACTGCGATCTGGCCGCTCGTGCTCGGCCCCGCGCGCGCAAAGGAATTCCTGCTGACGGGCGACAAGGTCGACGCCGCGACGGCGGAACGCATCGGTCTCGTGAACCACGTCGTACCCGCGGTCGAATTGATGGACGCGGCGCGCGCCTTCGCCGAGCGTCTCGCCGCCGGCGCGCCGCTCGCACTCCGCTACACCAAACTGGCCGTCAACAAGTGGATCAAGTCGGTCGCGAACGTCGCCTTCGATGTCGCGACCGCGCTCGAGATCGTGACGTTCCAGAGCGAAGACCACCGCGAAGCGCTCGCAGCGATTCGCGAGAAACGCAAGCCGGTGTTCAAGGGCCGCTGAAGCCTTGTGAATCTCGCCGCTCGCCGGTGGCTCGCTACGCGGGAACGCTCGTCGCGAACTGCTGGTGGCTGGTGCGCGCGTGGCGGGAGGAAGTCCAGCGAGATCGAGAGAGCTAGTCACCGTCACCGGCGTCGGCGCGATTCGACAATACCCGCGCGAGACGAGCCGGGTCGCGCCGCAGTCGCAGCGACTTGCCACCCGTCACGTAGACGAGACCGGGCTTCGCGCCGCGCGGCTTCGACACACCCTTGATCGGAGCCACGGTCACGTGCGCTTCCGTCACCTTGCGATGCTTCGAGAAATGGACGGCCAGCTCGGCCGCTTCGAGCATGCACTCGGAAGGCGGATCGCTGCGGCCGCCCGTACGCAGCACGACGTGGCTGCCAGGCGACGCTTCGAGGTGGAAGAAAAGATCGTGACCGCGCGCGAGCCGCGTCGAGAGCAGGTCGTTGCCCGCGTCGCTGCGTCCCACCCAGATCTCGAGTCCACTGCTGCTGCGATAGACGCGCGGCACCAAACGAGCAGGGACCTCCTGCTTGCCGAGTCGCCAGACGCGCGGCTTGGGCGGCGCCGCGGCCGGCGTCGCGGCCGACGCGGCCGAGGCTGAAATCTCGGCGGCGAAGCGCGCGAGCAGCTGCGCGACCGCCGGTTGCTCCGCGAACGCTGCGAGCGCCGCGACATCGCCCACCGGGATCGCATCGAAGTCGGCGCGCAGTGCGAGAGTCGCATCGCGACGCGCCTCCGCTTCACCGCTCTCGCGCAGCCCGCGCTCGGCGCGTCGCTCCGCCTTGCGCGCCTTCGCGAACAGCGCCGCGAGGTTGTCGCGGGGCGAGAGCACGGGATCGAGCGCGATCGCGACGTCTTCGCCGCTCGCGAAATCGCGCACGCGCACCGCGCGCGCGCCGCGCTTGATCGCGCCAACGGCTCCCTTCAGCAGCTCGCCCTGATGGCGCAGCGCAGCAACGACGTCGCCCGCCGCCGCGTCGCCCCGCAGCAGTAGAACCTTCTTGTCGATCGACGCGAGCGCGCGGCGCAGCGCGCGATCCACGCGCCGGTGCAGCGTGTCGGTCTCCTGTGCGCCCTCGCGCGCGGCGGCGAGCGCTTCGAGCGTCGCAAAGAAGCGTTCGTCGGGCTCCGCTGCGCAGCGGTCATCGCCCTCGCTCGGCGGCTTCGAGGCGGGACTCTTCCAGACCGCGCCGATCGCGAGATCGCGCCGCGTCTCGGCGAGCGGTCGCAGCGCGCCGAGCACGTGCCCCTCGGCGTCGAGTAGATGGAGATTGGTGCGCGGGCCGAGGATCGCGAGCAGCAACTCGAAGCGGCCCGCCTCACCCTCGAAGCGCAGCGCCGCCTGGCGGTCGCCATCGACGATGCGAGCACCCGCGACGCGTGCGCCGGAAAGGCGCGCACGCAGCAATTGCGCAAAGCCAGGCGGTGCGGGCGGAGCAGCAGGCCGCGACGCGATCTCCGAGAGCCGCGCACTCTGCGGGTCGATGCAGAAGAGCAGGTGCAGATCGCCGCGACCCGCGCGATACAGCGACAGCACCACGCGTCGCGGATCCGGCTGCACGATCTTGTCGACGCGCGCGCCGGCGCAGTCGCGATCGAGGATCGCCACCGCGCGTCGCAGCTCGCAGAGCGACATCATCGCTGACAGCCCGGGCAGTAGTGCGCGCTGCGCTGGCCGAGCACGATGCGTTTCACGGCCGTGCCACACGCCAGACACGGCTCGCCGGTCCGCGCATAGACGCGTCGCTCGTCCTGGTACGCGCCGTCGGCGCCGTCCGGCGCGATGTAGTCGCTGATCGAGGAACCGCCGGTTTCGATCGAACGCAGCAGCACGCGGCGCAGCGCGTCCGCGATGCGATCGCACTCGATCCGCGTCACGCGACCGGCGCGACGCGTCGGGCGCACGCCCGCGCCGAAGAGCGCCTCGTCCGCATAGATGTTGCCGGTGCCCGCCAGCACCGACTGATCGAGCAGCAGGTTCTTCACCGCCACGCTGCGACGCCGGCTCGCCGCGAACAACAGCTCGCCGGTGGCGTCGAGGGCATCGATGCCGAGCCGATCGAGTCGCTCCGAACTCGCGCCCTTGGGCAACCACTGCACCTTGCCGAACTTGCGCGCGTCGCGGAAGAAGACCTCGGGACCCTCGTCACGGAAGCGGAGACGCAGATGCGTGTGTTGATCGGGCTCGAATCGTTGCTGCGCCTCGGGGGCGAGGATGCCGCGCTCCGAAGCGCGCAGCAGCCGCGGACTCGTGACGGCGCCCGAGAAGAGCTGGCCGGTCATGCCGAGGTGCAGCAAGAGCCGGCTCTCGTCGTCGAAATCCGCGACCAGGTACTTGCCCTGTCGCGCCAGCCGAAGCACGCGGCGACCACCGAGCGCAGTGCGCAGCGCGGCGGGTGGCGTCAGGAAGAAGTAGCTCGGCGCCGTCGTTAGAACCGCGTCGATCGTGCGACCGACCAGCAGCGGCGCGATCCGCCGGCGCGTCGTCTCGACTTCGGGGAGTTCGGGCATGGAGCGCTCACGCGCGCCAGGGCTCGACCAGGATCTTCGCGTGCGCCTCGGGATTCGCGAGCGTGCGGAATGCCTCGCCCACGCCTTCGACGCCGGTCGTGCCGGTCACCATCGGGGCCACATCCACCTCGCCCTCGGCGAGCGCGCGCAGCGTGCGCGCGAACTCGTCCGGCGTGTAGCCGAGCACGAACTGCACGTTCAGTTCCTTGTTGATGCCGAAGATCGGACGGATCGCGTCGTCCTCCATGCAGACGCCCGCGACCACGATGCGTGACTGTGGCGGCGCGGCGCGCATCAACTCGTCGATCACGCCCGGCACGCCGACGCACTCGAAGAGCACCGCGTTCTTCGAACCGGCGACTTCGCGCCACGCGTCGATTGGCCGCCTCTCGTTCGGATCGACGACGACGTGTGCGCCCATGTGCGCGGCGAGGCGGCGGCGCATTGGCGAGAAGTCGGCGGCGACGATCGTTTCGACACCTTCGAGTCGCAGGCCCGCGATCACCGCGAGCCCCACCGGCCCGCAGCCGACGACGAGCGCGGCGTCGCGCTTCGTGACCTTCGCCTTCGCGACGGCGTGTACGCCGACGGCGATCGGCTCGGTGGTCGCGGCGTGTTCGGTCGCGAGTCCGTTCGGCACTTCGAGCAGCAGCGGCTCGGTCAGCACCATCAACTCGCCGTAGCCACCCGGCACGTCCTCCGAGTAGCCGATTGCCTGCGGCCGCCCGCCGCGGAACGAGATCGGCATCGAGACGACGCGGCTGCCGGCCGGGATCCGCTTCAGCGTGTTCGGCCCGAACTCGAGGATCTCGGCGCAGAACTCGTGGCCCATCACGACGTCGGCGAGCAGGTTCGGCACGAACGGCGCGCCGGTCTCTCGCATCGACTCCATCATCTTGTCGGCGTAGCGCAACATGTGCAGATCCGAACCGCAGATGCCGCACGCGAGGGTCCTGACGAGAACCTCACCGGAGCCCGGCACCGGGTCGGGCAGCGTATCGACGACGATCGCTTTGTTTCGCATCACCGCAGCTCGCATCGTTACCTCTCCGAGTACCCTGACGCGTGTTCGACTTCCCGTCGTCCGGCGGGAAGCGGGATCATATGGGCGGAGTTGAGAATGAGCGCCGCATGCTAGCGGCACTCCTTGGAGATCCATGTGACGACCGCATGCGCGAGGGCGACGCGTTTGTCGGAGAAGGCGTGGTCGGCGTCCACTTCGACGCTGGTCACCTTCTTCGCACCCGCTGCTTGGAACGCCGCGACGAGCGGCTGATGATGCAAAGGCGGTGGCGTCACGGTGTCGCGCGATCCGCCGACGAGCAGCACCGGGCGCGTCGCGAGCGCCGCGGCGCGCTTCGTCGTGTCGAACGCGTCGGCGTTTGCGACCAGCTCTGCCGTCAGCTTCTTGCCCGACGCTCCGCGGATCGGGCCGCTCCAACCACCGAGCGCCTTCTCGAAGTCGGCGCGGTGCTTGGGATCGGCGGCCGCGTGACCCATCACTCCGAGGTTCGCGCCGGCGAGCGAAGCGACGCAGCGCACGCCCGGATCTTCCGCGCCGGCCAGGATCGCGAGGAAACCGCCCATGCTGTGACCGACCAGCACGACGCGCGACGGGTCGGCGTGAAACTTTTCTGCGAAAGACGCGGTGCGGACGAACCCGAGCGCCGACTCCACGTCTTCGAGCGCATGCGAGAATGAGAACCTGCCCTCGCTGCCCCACGCGCCGCGATAGTGGAAGAACAGCACGTCAAAGCCCGCGCGCCGCAATGCATGGGCGAGGTCGCCGTTGCGCTCGTCGCCCGGATAGCCGTGGAGCAGGATCACGATCGGATGCGGCCCGGCGCCCTGCGCGACGTAGACGATCCCGTTCATGTACGACTCGCCGCTCGGGATCGCGACTTCCTCGATCGCGGCCGGGAAAGCCAGATCCACGACCGCAGGATCGCTCGTCACCGGATCGCGATCATCGGGATTGGCGGTGGCGACGATCGGCGCCTTCGGTTGCGCACAACCGAAGAGCAGCGCGGCGGCGATCAGGAGCGGGGCGCAACGGCGAACTCGACGCATCGGGACCTCCGTGCAGGGACACCGCAGTCTACGGTAGGGTGGCGTTTGCGAGGAGAGCATGAGCGACGAGCCGCAATCCATCGTCTTCGATCGCGCGGCCGACTACTACGACGCGACGCGCGGCTTTCCGGCCGGCGTCGAGACGGACGTCGCCGCGCTCCTCGCGCAGGCGGGCGGGCTCGGGGCGACTTCGCACGTGCTCGAAGTGGGCGTCGGCACCGGGCGCGTCGCGTTGCCACTCGCTGCGCTGGTTCGCGACGTGATTGGCGTGGACCTCTCGACGCCGATGCTCGGGCAGCTGATCGCCAAACGCGGCGCGTCCCGCGTCGCGGTCGCGCGTGCCGACGCCGTACGGCTCCCGTTCCCGTCGGATTGCTTCGACGCCGCGTTGGGCGTGCACTTCTTCCACCTGGTTCCGCGCTGGCGCGAGGCGCTCGCGGAGGTCGGGCGCGTGTTGCGTCACGACGCACCGCTGCTGCTCGCCGCGGACGACCCGCAGGACACCTGGGCGCGCTGTCGCGAAGAGCTCGCCGTGCGCGACGAGATCGAGCATCTCGGGGTGCCGCGCGGGCGCTTCTTCGATTTTCCGCAGGAACTCGGCTGGCGTCCACGCGGCGAGCGCCAGCGCATCGCGTTCATGCGTCGCATCCGCCCCCGTCAGATCCTCGAACGTCTCGCGAATCGCAGCTGGTCGATCACCTGGCGCATGAGCGACGCACAGATCGAGCGCGCGGTCGCGGCGCTGCGCCCGGAACTCGCGCTGCGCTTCGGCGATCTCGACGCGGAGGCCGACGTCGACGGTGGCTTCTCCGTGCAGGGCTGGCTCGCCCCGAACTGAGTAGACTGCGGCGCGCCCCTCTCGCCGACGGAGAATCCCGATGAGCGCCGTTCCCGCCTTCGACCCGAAGAACCTCGATGTCATTTCCTCCGCGCACTACGAGCGCAACGGCTATCCGTTCCCCGAGTGGGCCTGGCTTCGCAAGCATGATCCGGTCGCGTGGATCGAGCATCCCGAGTTCGACCCGTTCTGGGCGATCACGAAGCACTCCGACATCATCGATCTTTCGAAGCAACCGAGTCTCTTCCTCAACGAGCCGCGCCTCGCCGTCTTCAACAACAGCGTGCCGCCGCCGCCCGAGTCGACACTCCGCCACCTGTTGAACATGGATCCGCCCGATCACGGCAAGTACCGCAACGTCGCGGCGAAGCGCTTCACGCCGCGCGCCGTACAAACTTGGGGACCGAAGGTCGAGCGCATCACGCAGGAAGTGCTCGATGACTGCGTGGAGCAGCGCAGAGGCGACTTCGTCCAGGACATCTCCGCGCGCATCACGATCGCGGTGATCGCCGAGATGCTCGGCGTACCCGCGCGCGATCGCGGCCTGCTCTTCCGCTGGACCAACGAGGTGATTGCGCCCGAGGATCCCGAGTACTCGCGCGGCACACCCGAGGAAACCATCAGCCAGGCGCGCGCGGAGCTCTTCCAGTATTTCGATGCGCTCTCGCGCGAGCGCCGCGCGAACCCGCAGGACGACATCGTCAGCATCGTCGCGAGCGGCGACATCGAGGGTGCGGCGCTCGGTCCCGTCGAGTTGCTGTCGTACTACCTGTTGCTCGTCGTCGCGGGCAACGAGACCACGCGCAACGCGATGACCGGCGGCATGCTCGCGTTCCTCGAGAACCCGGGCGAATGGCAGAAGCTCGAGAAGAACAGAGGCCTGCTCGATCTCGCCGTCGAAGAGATCGTGCGCTGGACGACACCGGTGATCCAGTTCTGTCGCACCGCTACGCGTGACTACGCGCTGCGGAACAAGGTCATCCGGAAGGGCGAGAACGCCTGCCTGTTCTACCCGTCGGCGAACCGCGACGAAGAAGTATTCGAGGACGGCGACGTCTTCCGCATCGATCGCGACCCGAATCGCCATATCGCGTTCGGCGTCGGCGAGCACGTCTGCCTCGGCGCCCACCTCGCTCGCCTCGAGCTCCGTTGCGCGTTCGCCGCGCTGCGACAGCGCCTTCGCCACGCCGAGCTCGCAGGCCCGATCGAACGCGCCCGCTCCAGCTTCGTCGGCGGCATCAAGCACGCCCCGATGCACTGGGAGATCGTCTGAGAGGAGGTGCCGGGCGTCAGGTTATTTTTTGTCAGGTTATTG